>NZ_JBSVZB010000001.1:0-494877 GCF_054072015.1 Cupriavidus sp. CP313
GCGCGGCGCATGCGTTGTTACGGGCCTTGACCTTGGAATCACCAAGGCCGGCGGCCCGCGCCTAGCCTGCGCCGCGCCTGGCTTGAACGCGTCCCCTTTTTCATTATGAAACGGGTTCTTAGGGCCTGTTCAGGCCCTAATACGATGGTATGGGTGGCAAGCCTGCGAGAGCTGTGCTCCAATGCGCGCGACCGGGAATATCAGGTGGCGGCTGGCGACGGCAATACCGCAGTATCATATGAAGCCAACTCCGACGGGCCTATGCTGTCCAGGCGGGCAGTGGACGATTTCGCGCCCTTGAGCGCTACCTGCCCGATTGGCCTCAGCGCCGCACCATGATGACCGACAATATCGGCCAGCCAGACGCCATAGCGTTATCCGACTATCACTTCGAAACGATCCATCAGGATGGCATCGTCGCATTCTCGCGCGGCATTCATGCAGCCACTGGCGCGACTGTGCTGATAGCACATGCGGCATCAAGCCAGGTGGAAGCCGATGCTGCGCACCGCGTCCGGAACGAATACGCATTGCGTGCGCTGCTGCGCGATGACTGGGCGCTGGTTCCGCGCGGCATCAGCCACTATCGCGGCGGCGTGGCCTCGCTTTATGACGATCGTTGCGGCGACCCATTGGCCACACTGCTGCCAGCGCGCCAACCGGTGGAACGCGTACTGGAAATCGCGCTCGGCGCCACCGCCGCGCTGAAATCCACGCACGAGAGCGGTCTGGTCCACCGCGCGGTGACCCCATTCAGCCTGTTCGTCGATGCGGCGGGACACTGCCGCATCGGCGATTTCGGCTTTGCCGTGCGCCAGTCCGGCGCGAATGGCCACAACGACGCAAGCCGTGAGCGGCCCGCGGCGATGATGATGGGTGGCGAAGCCCCGGCCTACATGTCACCCGAGCATACCGGCCGCACCCGCCATGCCATCGATGCCCGCAGCGATCTGTACTCGCTTGGCGTGGTCCTCTATCAGTTGCTGAGCGGGCAGTTGCCGCTCGCGGCCAGGAACCCGGGTGACCTGGCTGAATGGATCCACAGCCATGTGGCCAGTGCGCCAGTGCCGCTCCACAAGATCGTGCCAGAGATTCCGGAACCCCTCTCCCGAATCATTCTCAAGCTGCTCGACAAGAACCCGAGCCGCCGCTACCAGTCGGCCGCCGGGCTGGAGTGCGACCTCAGGCGCTGCATGGCAGCGTGGCGGGAGACCGGCGACATCGCCCCTTTCGAGCCCGGCGAGCGTGATCAGCCTGCTGGCCTCGACCTTCCCGAAGGCCTGTTTGCGCGGGATGCCGCGTTGCACCAGCTATCCGCGGCGTTTAGCCGCGTGATCACCGGCAAATCCTCTACGGCCGTGGCGCTGACAGGCCCGTCAGGAATCGGCAAATCCGCGCTGATGCAGGCGTTCGTCAAGTCCCTCCGGCCACAGCGGGTATGGTGTGCCATGGGCAAGGCCGACCAGTTTCGCCAGGATGTGCCATACGCGCCGATCGCCGAGGCATTCCAGGGGCTGGTCCACCAGATCCTTGGCCTGCCCGAGGAAGACGTACGCGCCTGGCAAGTGCGCCTGATGCAGGCCCTGGGCGCCTACGGTGAGCTGGCGTGCAGCATCGCACCGGCGCTGCGGCTCCTGGTTGACGATTTCCCGCCCCTCTCCGCTTCGGAAGACGCCGACGCCGATGTCCATGTCGATATCGCGATGCGCCAGCTGGTGAGCGCATTCTCGCAGTCAGATATCCCGTTCGTGCTGCTGATCGACGATTGCCAGTGGCTCGACGCACCGTCCTGGCAACTGCTCGCGCGGCTGGTGCGCCACCCTGCCCCGCCGCCGCCGCTGCTGCTGGTTTGCAGCACACGAACCCCGGGGGCCGATGCGCTGAAATGCCTGCGGCAAAGCGTGCCGGTGCACGACGTGGTGCTGCATGGATTTTCCGAGGCAACCGTGGCCAACCTGCTGGCGGAGACGTTGCGTATGCCGGCGCGGGCCCTGCTGCCCCTGGCCCGTCTTGTGCATGACAAGACCCTCGGCAACCCTTTCTTCGTGATCCAGTTCCTGACGACGCTGGTCGATGACCGGCTGCTCGTCTATTCGTCCGATGCCGATGGCTGGCAGTACGATCTGGCGCGCGTCGCGCAGCATGCCCATACGGACAATGTGGCGGCGCTGGTGCTGCAGCGCCTGCGCCGCCTGCCCGGGCCAACCCGCCGTCTGCTGGGCGGCATGGCATGCCTGGGCCGCCGCGCCGAAATGTCGCTGCTATGCGGGACCTTCGGCATCAGCGAGCGTGCGCTGCACGCCCGGCTGTCACCGGCCCGGGCGGCCGGCGTGGTATCGCTGGCGCAAGACGGCGCCTATGCCTTTGTGCACGACCGCGTCCAGGAAGCCGCGCACGCCGGACTGGCTGCCGGCGACCAAGCCGACATCTGCCTGCGCGCCGGCCGGCTGCTGGCTGCCCGCGTGCGCGACGATGTCAGCGACGAGGTGCGCGACGACGTACTGTTCCGTGCCAGCGGCCTGCTGGCGCAGGCCGAAGCGCTGGTCACGACGCCGGAGGAAGCGCTCGACGTGGCCTGGCTGTTCCACACCGCCGCAATGCGCGCCCGGCGCGCGGCGGCCTATGGTGCGGCACTGGGCTATGTGGAAAGCGGCATGGCCTTCGTGCGCAAGGCCACCACACATTCGGATGCAAGTCAGCCACTGCACTTTGCCTTGCTGGAGCAACAGGCGACCTGCTGGTTCCAGCTCGGACGGCTGGATGATGCGCTGACGCTGGCCACCGAACTGATCCGCCAGCCGGCGGGCCTGCTGCAGCAAGCCGGCGTCTACCGGCTCAAGATCGAGATGCATACACGCCGCTCGGAGAACACGCTCGCCGTGGAGACCGCAATCGCCAGCCTGCGTCCGATCGGCATCGAGCTGAGCCCGCACCCAGGCGCAGCGGCATGCGATGCGTTGTACGACACGATCCGGCCGCTACTGGCTCCCGACAAGCTGCCCGAGTTGATCGCGCTGGCCGAGGTTCGCGATGCGGAGACCGAGGCCGCGATGAGTCTGCTGTCGGCGCTGCTCGTACCCGCCAGCTTCACGGACGAGAACCTTGCGTTCCTGGGGCATTGCGAGATGCTTCGGCTCACGCTCGCCCACGGCATGGCGGCCCCCTCCACCGCGTCACTGGCCTGGCTGGGCGTCATGGTCTGCCACCGCTACGGCGCCTATGCCGACGGCTTCCGCTACGGGGAGATGGCCCGTCGACTGGTGACGCACCACGGCTACGCCGCCTATGAAGCCCGCACGCTTCTGCCGCTGGATCAGCTCAGCGTATGGACGCAGCCGCTGTCGTACTCGATCGAGTGCGCCCGCGCGGGCCTTGCCGCGGGCATGGCCCACGGCGACCTGACCACCGCATGCTACGAGTGCTGCCATATCGTGGCCACCATGATGGTTCGCGGGGACCGGCTGGACGAAATCCGCGCCGAGATCGGGCGCGGACTGGAAGTGGTACGCCGTGCCAGCTTTCATGACGTCGAGCTGATCCTGCTGCTGCAGCTGCGCTATGTCGATGGCTTGCGCACCACCGGATTTCCATTCGGGGACGCCCTTGCGCTCGATTTCGATGCCGCGCACGGTTCTGCCGGCGAACGCCTTTCGACGTTCGAGTTCTGGCACTGGCTCTATCGCGCCACGATCCTGTTTCTCGCGGATCAGCCTGAGTTGGCAGCACGGTGCCTGGACCAGGCAGCCCGCTTTGCATGGTCCGCACCGGGCCACATCCATCAGCTCGACTTTCACCTGTACCGCGCGCTGACCATCGCCTCCCTGCCCGGCTCACCGGACCCGGCGGCATGGCAGACGCTGCGTGCCGATGCACGCCAGATCCGCGCCTTCGCCGATGCCAATCCGGCGATGTTCACCGACAAGGCGCTGCTGGTGGAGGCGGAGCTGGCCAGGCTGGAAGGCGACGCACTGGGCGCGATGGCGCGCTACGAAGCGGCGATCGCGCAAGCGACCACACAAGGATTCGTGCAGATCGCCGCGATGGCGCACGAACGGGCCGCAAGGCACTGCACCACACTGGGACTGGCGTCGGCGGCAAGGGCACATCGCCGTGCCGCCCGCGATCACTACCTGCGCTGGGGCGCCACGGGCAAGGTCGCGCAGATGGAGGCGCAGCATCCCGATCTTGTCGACGCGGCGCCGCCGCGCGCCTGGTACCTGGGCGACGGCCAGCAGTCGGTGGACGCGGAAAGCGTGATCAAGGCATCGCGGGCGTTGACCGAAGAAATCCGGCTGGAGCGCCTGATCGACAAGCTGATGACGATTGCGCTGGAATATGCGACCGCCCAGCGTGGGTTGCTGATACGCATCCAGCCCGAAGGGCCACTGGTGGAGGCGCGCGCCGACACCTCGGCGGAGGGCATACGCGTGCATCTGGTGCAGGACAGGGTGGCGGCGGACGCGCTGCCGCTGTCGATGTTCCACACCGCCGTCCGCTCGGGCCAGGTGGCCATGGTGGGGGCGGCCCGGTCCGCCAGCCCGTCCGCCATGGATCCCTACCTTCTGGCACACCCCGAATGCTCGGCCATCTGCATTCCGATGCTGCGCCATCACGAAGTGATCGGCGCGCTCTACCTGGAAAACCGCCTGGTCCGCGACGCCTTTACGCTGGATCAGGCGCACCTGCTGGAACTGATCGCCGCACAAGCCGCGATTTCGCTGCACACTGCGCGTCTCTATGACGACCTGCTTGCCGAGAACGAACGGCGGAAAAATGTGGAGCGTGAACTGCGCACCAGCGAGGCCATGCTGGTCATGGGCGAGCGCGTGAGCCACACCGGAAGCTGGCGCTGGGACTTGCGCCAGGATCGTTTCTATTGCTCGGAAGAGCTACGGCGCATCTTTGAACTCGACCCTGCGCAGTGCGAGATCGCGTTCGAGGACTTCGTCGCGCGCATGCATCCCGAAGACAGGGCTGCGATACGCAAGGTGGTGGAAACCCATGTCGAACAGTGGCTGCCGATCCGCGTCGAGCATCGGATCGTCCGCACCGACGGCTCCATACGCCATCTGGCAGTCGTGGGCGAGCCCTTGCCCGCGGAAGACGGCACGCTCGAGTATGTCGGGACAGTCACCGATATCACTACGCGCCGGCAGGCGGAGGACGCAGTGCGCAGCGCACAGGCCGACCTGGCGCGCGTGGCGCGTACCAACACGGTCGGACAGCTTACCGCATCGATCGCGCACGAGATCAACCAGCCGCTGATGTCGATCGTCTCGAACGCCGGCGCCGGCCTGCGCTGGCTGACCCGCCCCAACCCGGATCTTGCCAACGCCCGCGAAAGCCTGGAGGCCATTGCCAGCGAAGGCCAGCGTGCCGGCGACATGATCCGCGGCCTGCAGTCGCTGACGCGCAATGCCGCGCCCGTGCTGGCGCCGGTGGATCTCCACGAGGCGGTGCGGCATATCCTGGTCATTTCGCGCAGCGAGATCGAACGCCGCCACATTACGATCGAGCTGGCGCTGCATGCCGAACAGCCCACGGTGTTCGGCGACTGTATCCAGCTCCAGCAGGTGATCCTGAACCTTGTGGTGAATGCCATGGAGGCGATGAGCGAGGGGAACGACCGCCCGCGCGTGATGCATATCGCCACGCGCATCGTCGATGGCACCGCGCTGGAGCTAAGCGTGGCCGACACCGGCGTGGGAATTGGCGGAAACCTGCTTGAACAGGTCTTCCAGCCGTTCTACACGACCAAGGCCAACGGCATGGGCATGGGGCTGTCGATCTGCCGGTCGATCATTGAAGGCCACAAAGGGCAACTGCGTGCCGTACCGCTGGTTCCGTGCGGCAGCATGTTCGCGTTCACCATACCGATCCACGGCGGGGTCTAGGGCGTCTGGCCCTGCAGGGCCAGGGGCAGGATCTCCGCGGCGTGTCGCCGTTCCCGGGATGCACGGTGTGCCCCCTGGCGGACACGAGTGCCGCCTCGCGCATCCCACTCATACCAAGGTCTGACGGGGCACCCACCACCCGCCAATTGTCGGCACACCGCCGAGCCTCCTACGCTTTTCATCAGCAAGAGCGCGAATTCACGGGAGGCCCGTACCATGAAGCTCTTCGAACGCTCGCCCCAGGAACTGGACAGCCGTGGCGGCGGGCTGGTGCTGCAGCCCGGCGTGCTCGAAGCACTGGACTTTGCCGGCGTGCCGCATGGCGACGATTTTGGCGTGCCGTCGCGCGACCGCATCTTCATCGACAGCGATGGCACGTTCCGACGCGTGTATATGCCACAGACGCAGATGGCGTGGAACGGTCTGTACCAGCGCATGCGGCGCCACATCGACGTCCTGATGCTTCATGCGGGCGAGACGTTTGCCGGATTCGAGCAGGACGGCAACCGTGTCACTGCACACTTTGCTTCCGGCCGCACCGAGCAAGGCGACCTGCTGATCGGCGCCGACGGTCCGGTCTCGGCCGTGCGCGCCCAGTTGCTCCCCGGCGAGGTGCCCGCCTATGCCGGCTATGCCGCGTGGCGCGATGTGCTGCCCGAACGTACGCTGTTCACTCCACTCACTGCCGCCAGGCGCGATGCAGGACATCGAGATCCGCGCGCTGAAGGTTGCCGCGCTCAATGCGCTGGCGCCGGCGCTGGCTGGCCTGGTCACCGCGACACCCAACCCGTTCCTTCAGTTGATTCACGACTACGAAGCGCCGCAGATGGTATTCGGCCGCGTGCTGTTACTGGGCGATGCGGCCTTCGTGGCGCGACCGCACACCGGCGCGGGCGCCGGTAAGGCTGCCGCCAATGCACTGACGCTGGCGCGCGCGCTGCAGAGCCACCCCACCGATATCGACGCCGCACTGCTGCACTGGGAACGCGATCAACTGCCGGCGGACCGGCGCCTGGTGCGCTGGGGCATCGCGCTAGGCCGCCGGATCATGGACGTGGCCCCTGCCGGAAATCAGCCCCCGTCGTGGAGACTGCCGCACTCCGCAGCACTCCCCGCATGGCGGCACGTTGCGCGCCACGCAACGCTGACTTGCTTGCCGTTGTGATTCAAATTGCGCTTTCCCGCACCTAAGCTTTGACCATTCCAACCCGACACCCGCAGCCATGAAAACCACCCTCTCTCCCACCGCCAGCAGCACCGGCCATGCAGCCGCGCCAATGTCCGCCGCGCTGGTCGCACTGTTCTCCCTGTGCGCCGGCGTACTGGTCGCCAACCTCTACTACGCCCAGCCGATCATCGAGCTGATCGCGCCGGCCGTGGGCCTGTCCGCCCAAAGCGCCAGCGTGATCGTGTCGCTGACCCAGATCGGCTATGCCGTCGGCCTGTTCTTCCTGGTGCCGCTGGCCGACCTGCACGAGAACCGGCGCCTGCTGATGATCAGCGGCGCGGCCGCCGCGATCAGCCTCGTGGGCGCCGCCGTCTCGTCGCAGCCCGGCCTGTTCCTGCTGGTCTCGCTGCTGCTGGGCCTGAGCTCGGTCAGCGTGCAGATCCTGATTCCGCTGGCGGCGCACCTGGCGCCCGAAGCGCTGCGTGGCCGTACCGTCGGCACGATCATGGGCGGCCTGCTCTCGGGCATCCTGCTGTCGCGGCCGCTGTCGAGCATGCTGGCGCAGTACTTCGGCTGGCGCGCAGTGTTCTACATCGCCGCCGCGATGACGCTGGCCACGGTGGCGATCATTGCCACCACGCTGCCCCGCCGCGTGCCGGAGCATCGCGCCACCTATGGCAGCCTGCTGACCTCGCTGTGGCATCTGTTCACGCGCTACCCGGTGCTGCGCCAGCGCTCGCTGTACCAGGCGCTGCTGTTTGCCGCGTTCAGCCTGTTCTGGACTGCCGCACCGCTGGAACTGGCCGGCCACTATGGCCTGTCGCAATCGCAGATCGGCATCTTTGCCCTGGTCGGCGCACTGGGCGCGGTGGCTGCGCCGATCGCCGGCCGCCTGGCAGACGCAGGCCGCACGCGCATTGCCTCATATGTTGCGATGATCGCGGCGGCGCTCAGCTTTACCCCCGGGCTGGTCGGCGGTTCGTTCGGCCTGTATCTGCTCGCACTGACCGGCATCGTGCTCGACTTTGCCGTGCAAATGAACATGGTGCTGGGCCAGCGCGCGATCTATGCACTGGATGCCGCCAGCCGCGCACGCCTGAACGCGCTGTACATGACCGCAATCTTTGCCGGCGGCGCGGTGGGATCCGCACTGGCCAGCGCGCTCTACACGCACGTCGGCTGGTCCGGCATCGTCGCTGTCGGCAGCGGTCTTGCCCTGGTCTCGCTGGTGGCTTTGGTACTCGCTTCGCGACGCTGAACCCGCGCTCCCCATCCATATCCGTCAACAGGAGTTTTTATCATGACATCCAAGCTATTTACGCCCATCACGATCGGGCCCTTGCATCTGAACCATCGGGTCGCCATGGCGCCGCTGACGCGTTCGCGCGCGGCCCAGCCAGGCAACGTGCCCAGCGCCATGAACGTGGAGTACTACCGGCAGCGTGCGTCGGCGGCACTGATCATCACCGAGGCCACTCAGATCTCCCAGCAGGGCCAGGGCTACGCCTGGACACCCGGCATCCACACCGCCGAGCAGATCGAAGGCTGGCGTGCCGTGGCCGACGCCGTGCATGCCGAAGGCGGCCGGATCTTCCTGCAACTGTGGCATGTAGGCCGTGTATCGCACCCGTCATTCCAGCCCGGCGGCGCGCTGCCGGTAGCGCCCAGCGCGCTGCCCGTGCCCGGCAAGACCTTTATCGCCGACGCCGAAGGCAACGGCGTGTGGAGCGAGATCCCAACGCCGCAGGCACTGACTGCCGAGGGCATCGCAGAGATCGTGCACGACTACCGCCAGGCGGCGCGCAATGCCATGGAAGCGGGCATGGACGGCGTGGAGATCCATGCGGGCAATGGCTACCTGCTGGACCAGTTCATCAACTCCGAAAGCAACCACCGCGCCGACACCTACGGCGGCAGTATCGAGAACCGCGCGCGCTTGCTGCTGGAAGTGGTGGATGCCGTGACGGCGGAGATCGGCGCAGGACGCGTGGGCGTACGGCTCACGCCGATGGGCCGCTTCATGGGGATGGGCGATGCCACGCCCGAAGCCACCTTCGGCCACATCGCACGCAGCCTCGATGCCTGGCCGCTGGCCTATCTGCACCTGGTGGAGCCGGCGATGGTCGGCACGGTCAAGGACGAAGTGGCCGACCCGCGCTGGGACCGCATGATCCACACAATGCGCGCCGAGTACCGCGGCGTGCTGATGCTGGCGGGCGGCTACGATGGCGCGTCCGCGGAGAAGGCGATTGCGGACGGGCGCGCCGACATGATCGCGTTCGGACGGCCGTTCATCGCCAATCCCGATCTGCCGCACCGCCTCAAGACCTCGGCTGCGCTCAATACGCCGGATCCGGCCACGTTCTTCGGCGGCACGGCAATGGGCTACACGGACTATCCTGCGCTCGCCTGAGTGCGGAGGTTGGATTGCCCGGACCGCCGTGGCATTGTTCCCTGGGGCGCACCGCGCCGGGCATCATGAGTCATGACGCCCGGCAATGGTGCGCCCTTGCCCCTTGCGCCTGGACGCTTTCGCTGGACACCGGGCTGGAAGCGGTTGGCGAGTTCTTCGACGATCGATGCCTGCAGTCTGTCGCGAGAAACCTTGAGCGGATCGCGATCACGCTCGCGCGAATCAGGACTGCCGGATGCCCATGATGCGATCGAGCTCTTCCGCAAGGCGCTCGCAGACCTGCTGGCGCAGGCAGCGCAGTGAACTGGCAGACGTCGGCATGGCGGCGGTGCGGGTGGTTCATCGCCCGTATCCGCCGCCAGAGGGTCAGTCCTGGCGCCGTGTTGGCCCCGGCAGCGTGGCCAGGAAGTCCAGGAACGCCGCGATCCGCCGCGAGCCGCGCTGGTTCGGCAGGTACAGCGCTGAGATAGCGGAGCTTGCCTGATCAGGATTGACTGACCATGTGTCAAACAACGCCGTCAACCGGCCACTGTCGATATCGTCGTCGACAAGCCAGTCGGGCAACAGGCCTATGCCTCCGCCCGCCAGCGCGATATCACGCAATACCTCGGCGTTGTTGCTGCGGAAACGACCGCTGACCGGAACCGTTGTCTCGTTCTCGGCCTGGCGAAAGGTCCATATCTGGTCCCGCGCGCCGTAGCGGAATCGCAGGCATTGATGATTGACCAGCTCAACCGGATCGGCAGGGATGCCCTGGCTGTCCAGATAAGCCGGGCTGGCAACCACGCGACGGCAGAAGCGGCCGATCTCCCGCGCTACGACGTTGTCATAGGACGCAGGGCTGCCCAGCCGCACGGAAAGGTCGATGCGCTCGCCGATCAGGTCGACGATGTCGTCGGTCAGCGTGACTTCGACCTCTAGTTGGGGATACTTCGCGAGCCAGTTGCCGAGATAGGGGGCGATGCAGCGGCGCCCGAAAGCCACCGGCAATGACACCCGCAGTTGCCCGACCGGCACCTCCCCCCGATCCGCGATCAACGCGTCGGCTTCTTCCACTGCATCCAGGATCTTGCGGGCCTGCTGATAGTAGGTTGCCCCGGCTTCCGTGACGGTGATGAGCCGTGTCGAGCGATTCAGCAGGACCGCCCCAAGCGAAGTCTCGAGGCCGTCGAGCGCGCGGGTGACCGACGAAGTGGCCAGATCCAGGCGTCGCGCCGCGGCAGAGAATCCCTTCGCATCCACGGTTTCCACGAACATCTTCAATGCAAGCAGCTTGTCCATCTTTGCCGTAACCCTTGGTTCCCCCGGATCGTGCCCATGACCACGCGGATGCGGCGCTCAGGAGCGTGTCCCTGCTTCCGGCTGGTGGTCTGTGTCGGACGGCACATTATGCCCGCAAACCGGCTTGCGGCGCCCTGATAAGGGCGTCATCCGGTCAATGCCCGGGCACAATCACCCGGGGTCATTCGCATGAAAGGCGGGCAGGACCGTCGCGGCGAGTTCGTCGAGCACTTCCGGCACTGGCCGCCGCGAGTCCGTGATGTTGAAGGCCACGTGATGGACTCCCGCGGCGCGCATCTCTTCGAGGATCGCCACCAGAGGCTGCGCGCCCGTCCTGTAGCCAAGGTTCAGCGCCGTGGGCGGCTCCGATGCGCGCTCACTCAACTCCAGGCGCACAGCCACCCCAAACGCACGAAAGCTGCCCGGCGCCGCACGATCGCAAGCTGCGCGCCACATGCTGTGGCGGTCGTGCTGGGTTGCCGGATCCCGGTGATAAGTCATCCATCCGATGGCATGTCGCGCAATCCAGTCAACGCTCTGCCCGGCAGAACCAACGGCTAGCAACGGCACCGCGGTCCGCTGGCGCGGCAGCATGTAGAACTCGGTCCCGTCGTCGGGCTCGCGATCGGCGATGACACGCGACGGAACGCCTACCGCCGCGCTCACGACTTCCCAGTGGTCGCGGAACAGGTCTCGGCGCGCGTTGCCGTCCTGCCCGAACGCGGCGTACTCCGGTGGCCTGTCGCCCGAGCCCATGCCAAGCACGAAGCGTCCGCCGGAAAGCTCATGCGCGGATATGGCCGCCTTGGCGATATGCAACGGATGGCGCAGGGTGAGGACCACAGCCCCGCTCACCAGCGCGGCGCGCCGCGTGCGCACGGCGAGTCCGCCCAGCAACACCCACGGGTCGAGATGGCCGACAGGGTCGGGATAGCCGGCACTGTTGAGCGGGACGTCACGTACCCACAGGGCACGGAATCCGGCCGCGTCCGCGCACTGGGCCAGGTCGAGTTGCGCGGCATAGTCCACCACCGTCTGGCCGGCACCGAGCAGCGGCAATACCAGACCGATGGACAGTTCATGCTCGCGAAAGAACCCGGGGGCCGCGCTGGCCTGTGGCTGTGGAGTGCTGAAGTTCGACATGGTCCATTCGACACGATTGCGTTCCGGCAGATGATGCCATTGCTCGTGCCGTGCTGCTCTGTGCAGCCAGGAGCGTCGCAACGCCGCCCTTGTTTCTGCTGCATCACTTTCCAAGGCCGCGGCGCCAGAACCTGAATCAGGGTAAATACCACCCCTCGCCACCCTTGGCCTGCCGAAGCTTCCGCCCTATTATTTATCAACCGATCACTGATCGATCGATAATTTAAGGAGGCAGCGATGGCACTGACCAAGCTTGCACATTTTTCCATCCGCACCAACGACCTGGAGCGGTCCTGCGCGTTCTACGAACGCATCCTGGGATTCCGGCGTGGTTACCGGCCACCATTCGACTTTCCCGGCGCCTGGCTCTATATGGGCGACGACGAGCGTGACTACGGAACGGTGCACATCATCGGCGTCGATCCCGACAACCCTGAGGGGCTGTCTGCCTACCTGGGCGACAAGTCCCTGCCCGCGTCCGGCACCGGGACGCTCGACCACATCGCATTTTTGGCCACCGGCGTCCGGCAGATGTGGGAAACCCTGCGTGCCGAGGGAATCCTCTGGCGCGACCGCACCGTCCCGAGCCTGGGCCTCCACCAGGTATTCATCGAGGACCCCTCGGGCGTCACGATCGAACTCAATTACCCCGCCACCGAAGTCGCAGGCCTGGACCTGCCGAACGGGGCGCAAGCAAGCACCGGAGTGATGGCATGAAAACCATACTGCATCAGCAATCAAAGGCGATCGTCGTGGGCGGCTCGCTCGGCGGGCTATTTGCCGCCAACCTGCTCAGGCGCAATGGCTGGGACGTCGAGATCTTCGAGCGCACGCCCGAAGCATTGACCGGGCGCGGTGCCGGCATCGTCACGCATCCGGAACTGTTCGACGCGCTGGCCGCCGCAGGCGTAGTGGTCGATGACAGCATTGGCGTGCACGTCAGCACCCGGATGACGCTCTCGCGCGACGGCTCGACAGTATCCGATCGCGAGATGCCGCAGACACTGACGGCCTGGGGAAAGATGTATGACGTGCTAAGCAAGGCGTTTACCGGTACCTACCGCACCGGCGCCACAGTGACCGCAGTCGATTCGCACGCCGACCATGCGGTCGTCACGCTCCAGGACGGCTCGACGCACCGCGCCGATCTGGTCATCGCCGCCGATGGCTTCCGGTCGGGCGTGCGCGAACGGTTGCTGCCTTCGGTCGGCCTGGAGTACGCCGGATATATCGCCTGGCGCGGCCTGGTCGATGAAGCGCAGGTTTCATCCGCCACGCACGCGGCGATCTTCGACAAGTTCGCCTTCTGCCTGCCGCCTCGCGAGCAGATCCTCGGCTATCCGGTGGCGGGGGATGGCAATCGCACCGAGCCTGGCCACCGGCGCTACAACTTCGTCTGGTATCGCGCCACGCGCGAAGACGACGAACTCCCCGACCTGCTGACTGACGCCACCGGCAAGTATTGGGCCAACGGCATCCCGCCCGGCCTGATCCGTCTCGACGTGCTCGCCAACATGGAAGCCGCCGCAACGGAACTGCTTGCACCGCAGTTCGCCGAAATCGTCGCAAAAACCGCCCAACCGCTGTTTCAGCCGATTTTCGATCTGACCGTTCCGCGCATGGCCTTCGGCCGGATCGCGCTGCTCGGCGACGCCGCCTTTGTCGCACGCCCGCATTGCGGCATGGGCGTCACGAAGGCTGCGGGGGATGCCATGGCGATCGCCCGGGCGCTTGCCGGACATCAGTCCGTCGAAGCGGCGCTTGAAGCGTACAGCACCGAACGCGTCCAGGTAGGCCAGGCAATTGTCGAGCACGCACGCCATCTTGGCGCCTATATGCAGGCGCAGCTGAGAAGCGAACAGGATCGCGAGATGGCCGAACGCTACCGCACCCCCGAGGCGGTCATGCGCGAGACCGCGGTGTCTCGCCGGTTCTGACCGGCCCACGGAAAACAACCATTCGGAGACAACATCATGCCCCAAGCCGCCCCCTGCCCAGTAGACCTCGGCCTTGCCGGGATCGACCCGCCAGTGGTCCCACACCCGATGCTGAGCCAGCCAAGCTTCGAGCGCCTGCAACGCATGCGCCGTCGCTTCTCGTGGTCGCTCACCGCCGCCATGCTGGTGGTCTACTTCGGCTTCATCCTCACCCTGGCCTTTCGCCCCGATCTGCTGGCCCTGCCCCTGACGCCGGGCCAGCCAATGAGCATCGGCATACCCATCGGGTTCGGCATGTTCGCCTTTACCTTCGCACTGGTGGCCATCTATGTGCATCGCAGCAACACCGTCTATGACAAGATGATTGCGGAGATCCGCAAGGGAGAACAGCCATGAAGCGCGTACTGACCGGGGTCGCCTCCCTTGTGGCGGCCACCCCTGCCCTGGCCGCCACGCCGCCGGTCGGCCAGGGCCTGAACCTGATCGCCATTGCCATGTTCGTGGTGTTCGTCGCCGCCACGCTCGGCGTGACACGCTGGGCCGCCAAGCGCAACCACAGTGTGGCCGACCACTACGCTGCCGGCGGCAAGATCACGGCCATGCAGAATGGCTGGGCGATTGCCGGCGACTACATGTCCGCAGCGTCGCTGCTCGGCATTTCGGCACTGGTCTTCACCAGCGGCTACGACGGCCTGATCTACTCGATCGGCTTTCTGGCCAGCTGGCCGATCATCCTGTTCCTGATCGCCGAGCCGCTGCGCAACCTGGGGCGCTATACGCTGGCAGACGTGCTGTCATACCGGCTCAGGCAACGTCCCATCCGGGGCTTCTCGGCATCGAGCTCGATCGTGATCGTGCTGCTGTATCTGGTCTCGCAGATGGTCGGTGCCGGCAAGCTGGTGGAGCTCCTGTTCGGCTTCAACTACACATCGGCCGTGGTCCTGGTCGGCGTGCTGATGGTCGTGTACGTGTTCTTTGGCGGCATGCTGGCCACCACGTGGATCCAGATCATCAAGGCGGTCATGCTGCTGGCCGGTTGTGCCTTCATGGCCTTCATGGTCATGAGCCACTTCGGCTTCAGCCTGAACAGCCTGTTCGAGCACGCCATCGCCGCGCACGGCAAGCACGACGCGATCATGCGCCCCGGCGGCCTGGTTTCCGATCCGGTTTCGGCCGTGTCGCTGGGCCTGGCGCTGATCTTCGGCACCGCTGGCCTGCCGCACATCCTGATGCGCTTCTTTACCGTCAGCAATGTCAAGGCCGCACGCAAGAGCGTGCTCTATGCCACCGGCATCGTCGGCGCAGGCTACGCCATGATCATCGTGATTGGCTTCGGCACGATCGCGCTGGTGGCGCAGGATCCGCTTTACCACAACGGCACCGGCGCCGTGATCGGCGGAGTCAACATGGTGGCCGTGCACCTTGCGCATGCGATTGGCGGCAACGTGTTCCTCGGCTTTATCTGCGCCGTGGCTTTCTCGACCATCCTCGCCGTCGTCGCCGGGCTGACCCTGGCGGGCTCTTCCGCCATCTCGCACGACCTGTACGCGACGGTGATTCGCCAGGGCAAGGCTTCCGACAAGGACGAGATGCGGGTCTCGCGCATCACCACGCTGGTGCTGGGCGTGCTGTCTATCCTGCTCGGCATCCTGTTCGAGAAGCAGACCATCGCCTTCATCGTCAGCCTGACCTTCTCGATCGCGGCCAGCTCCAACTTCCCCGTGCTGCTGCTGTCGATCTACTGGCGCGGGCTGACCACGCGCGGCGCGGTGCTCGGCGGGATGATGGGGCTGATCACTGCCGTCGTGCTCACGATCCTGAGCCCGACGGTCTGGGTGCAGGTGCTGGGGCATGCCTCGGCGATCTATCCGTACGAGTATCCGGCCCTGTTTTCGATGCTGGTAGCGTTTGCCGGGATCTATGTGTTCTCGGTGACGGACCGTTCGGCGCGGGGTGCGTGGGAGCGCGCGGCGTATCAGAACCAGCGCGTGGCTTGTGAGCTGGGAATCGGCAGCAAGACCGCCAGCTAGACACCTGGCTTGCATCCACCTTCGGGAACGGGCGACGCAGACGCTCTGCGGGCGCCCGTCTTCTCATTTATCGGGCGATTGGTAGAATCCGGACATTATCCGCATCGCAACCGCGAGAGAGAACGTCATGGAGTCAGGCACCGCACCGGCCAAAGAGGACGCCGCCGTCAAAGGCACCAGACGGCTGCTGCCCGAAGAACGCGAGCAGCAGATCGTCGACAAGGCGATCGAACATTTCACCCGGAATGGCTTTGGTGGCAGTACCCGGGAGCTGGCCCGGCAGATCGGTGTCACGCAACCCCTGCTCTATCGCTATTTTGAGAGCAAGGAAGCACTCATCGAGCGCGTGTACAACGAGGTCTTCCAATGGCGCCCTGACTGGGACCGGCAGATCACCGACCGCTCGATGCCTCTGACGGAGCGGCTCTATGCCTTTTACCTCGACTACTCATCGGTCATCCTCCGCGAAGAATGGATCCGGCTGTTCATCTTTGCCGGCCTGACCCATGAAGGCATCAACAACAAGTACCTCAGCAAGCTGCGCAGCAAGGTCTTCCTGCCGGTGATGGCCGAGGTCCGGGACGCATTCGGCATTGAAGCACCGCGCAATGCCGCGGAGACCGAGGCCGAGATCGAGATGATCTGGAGCCTGCACGCGGCCATTTTCTATATTGGCATGCGTAAATGGGTCTACGGACTCAAGGTGCCGACCGACATGGAAGCCGCTATCCGCCAGAAAGTGGACATGTTCCTGCATGGCGCACCGGCGGCGATACGCGCATTGCGCGCAGGCGCCCGGTAAGCACCGGCCGCTCAATCCGCTTGGCCTGGCACGCGCGATTCGCCATCGCATCTACGGCTCATGCAATGAACCCATGTCCAGGCCGGCGTGGTACCCCGTGATCTGGCAGCAGGTGCTGCTCGAATGGCAGCGCGACTGGGCGCATCGCGACACCTATGAAGCCGTCATGCAGGTTGTCAGGGAGCATTCCGGCGCCTACGGCACGGGCGTCGACCCCAATATGACTCGCCCTCGATTTGCACGGAGGGGAACCCCGGCGGAAACGCCGCCGAAGCCATCATGTGATCGACGTTGAGCGGCGCGTCCCGATTGGTGAAATAGCGCATGCGGCCACTGCGGACGGCACATTTGCCGACCTCGTGCTGATGGCGCAGCAGATCGGCGTCTGCCAAATGGAATGATGGGCAACACAGCGTCACACCCGCGCGAGGTACCCGGCCGGCCAGCCGCGGGCTGCCGCACTCATACCATGGTCTGACGGGGCTCCGACCACGGAACGATTGTTGCCACCCCACCCTGCCTCCTACGATTCCCAACAATGGCAGTGCGAACCTGGGGAGGCTCCGACATGCACCTCCGATCTCGATGGGATCGCCGCAGCGCGGCCCGGAACCTTACGGAGGACGTGATGGATGAGAACGAAAGCCTGCGGCTGATGTGCGGCTGGCTCGCGCTGGCCGCCATAAACCTGGTCCTGATCGCGGTAGCGTTCCTGCAGTTTGCGTACTGAAGGCGACGTGGCGCTGCACTGCGGGTTCCGCTTGCAGGCACATTTCACGGACAGCCTTCCTGGAAGCCGCCTGCGGCCTTACTGAACCGGCAGGCGACGAGAATCACGCCGTCATACGCCGAATGGCCTCTTCATGCCGGTTTAATCATGTCACGCGCATATGCAAGGCCCGTGCCATAGCCGCCACCATGCTCAACCACGATCGAGCGAGCCTTCTCATATGTGTCATGACGAGTCCAGTCCCTCTGGAACTCGAGAAGGAGCTGGAGCCAGGAGGTCATGACCGCGCCAGCGGAAGCCATCCGTCGCAACGCAAGGTCATGGCTTGCTGGTGTCAGTCCACCGCAAGCATCGGCAACGACGCAGACTTGATATCCCTCGGACAGCGCTGAAAGCACCGGGAAGCTCACGCAGGCCTCCGTCAGCATGCCCGCGATGATCAGCGTACGCTTTCCGGTAGCCGTAATCGCGTCGCGCACCACATCGTCTTCCCAAAGATTCATGTTGCGGCGTTCAATCGGCGTGACGTTCGGCAGCACCTCCCGAAAAGCCGGCATCAATGGGCCGCTGTACACCTTCGAGGCCGAAGTGGAGACCACAACCGGCAAGTCAAAGGCGACCGCCGTCTTCGCGACCGCAAGGCCATTACTGCGCAGAATCTGGGGGTCTTGAGAACCCGCAGCGAAGGCAAGGCCTGCCTGTTCATCAACGAGGATCAATGCACAATCGGCGGGTTCGAGCAATGGTAGTTTGGACATGGGAGTTCTCCTGTTCATTTGAGATCGCGATCTTGCTTCAAGCCGCTCTCTGCGACCAATCCGACTGCCGCTAGTGTCCCAGCGAGGACGCCGAGAGAAGATGACGTATGGGCATGCCTCAAGAATCCGCTCGCAAACGCAAATGCAGTGAGCTCCCACTTGTCAGCAATTTTCATTATGCTCTTCATCGTCAGCCAGGATTGAAGTGGGCAGCTGGCCCGATCTCTGAAATGACTGGACGTCCTGTGGATCGTCCAGTCCGCGAATGCAGAATCAGCGCTCGATCACCTGCGCATGGACCGGCGCCAGCGACTCGTGCTTCGTGGCGGTGCGTTGCGCGGCCTTGTGGACCATCGTATAGGCGTAGTCGACGCCCATGCCATAGGCGCCCGAGTGCTCCTTGGCCACGGCCATCACATCGTCGTACGTCTCGCGGTTCTTCCAGTCGCGTTGCCATTCCAGCATGACCTGTTGCCAGGTCACGGGCACCACGCCTGCCTGGACCATGCGCTGCATGGCGTAGTCATGGGCTTCCTTGGTCGTGCCGCCCGATGCGTCGGCCACCATATAGATCTCGTAGTCGCCCTCAAGCATTGCGCACAACGCGAAGGTAGTGTTGCAGACCTCGGTCCACAGGCCGGCCACGACGATCTTCTTGCGGCCATTGGCGGCCAGCGCGTCGCGCACCTTCTGGTCGTCCCAGGAGTTCATCGAGGTGCGTTCGAGCGTTTGCTTGCCGGGGAAGACGTCGAGCAGTTCGGGGTAGGTATAGCCGGAGAATGAATCGCTTTCGACCGTGGTGATGGTGGTCGGCACATCGAAGATCTTCGCTGCCTTGGCCAGGCCCACGACGTTGTTCTTCATGGTCTGGCGGTCCATCGACTGCACACCAAAAGCCATCTGGGGCTGGTGGTCGATGATGATCAGTTGGCTGTTGCGTGGGGTCAGGACTTCCAGCTTGGCGTTCGACATGGGGCTCTCTCCGATGAAATTTATTCAATTATTTTGAGTTCTTGCATGGCGGCGCTTTGTTCGCTCTGTTGCGTTGTCGTGCCGTCCATGTGACGAACTATAGCGAGGGAAAGTGCGGAAACAGCCGGCCTGAATTGTAAATATCATTCAAAAAATTTGATATTTCTTGGGATCGAACGAGACTACCGGGATCTACGCGCGAACCAGTCATTCGTAAATGAAAGGAACGGCCACGGCCCGGAATCATGAGCGCAGTCTTAGGGGATTGGAGTCGCGAGGAAATTGAGCGGGATCTGGGTGCCCAGATCCGGGGGGGCATCGAGCGGCCGACCATACGAAAGGTTGATTGGTATATCAGACGCCTTGTGAAGATACTCAAGGAAAACCAGCTCATCCCGCATTTCACATCGTCGCGCAGAAGAGACAGAAACCATGACACACGGTACCGCACGGATTGGATCGACGCCCTATCGCACGGACATCGTCGTAAGCGGCCATACCATCACGGCCGATGAACCCCCCGCTCTCGGCGGGCAAGGGGCTGGACCGGCCCCCTACGATCTATTGCTTGCAAGCCTTGGAGCGTGCACCGCCATCACGCTCAAAATGTATGCCGAACGCAAAGGCTGGGCCCTTGAGTCGCTCGATGTTTCCCTGCGGCTTGTCGGGACGGACGAGCGGCGAATCGTGCGGACGCTTGTATTCAAGGGCCTGGAGGACAGCCAGAAAACGCGTCTGGCGGAAATTGCCGAGCGCACGCCCGTTACCAGGACCTTGAAATCCGGGTTGCCGATCGAAACTCGCCTCGCGTGACGCTGCTCTGGTTCACGCAGACCACCTCCGAACTGCCCGAAGCCGCCGGCTCTTGGCGATGAATCTGGACGAGCGCGCCATGGGCGGCCAAGCCGGCGCGTCGGCGCGAATCGAGAATTATCTTGGTTTTCCTACAGGCATCTCAGGACAGGCGCTCGCTGGCCGTGCATTCAACCAGGCCCTCAAATTCGGGGCTGAGGTGGCCATCCCTGTGAGCGTGGGGCGCCTCGATCGCAACGAGGATCGGCTGTAGAAAATGCGCGTGCCGTCCTTCGTATTCATGTAGCTCATGTCTCTGGCCCGAGGTAGATGGTTAGCGGTTGGTTGTGGAAGCTGAGGCGGCAAGCCTCCCGCATGTCGGCGAGCGGACGATTCCACCAGGCATCCTGCGGAGAACCTAGACTGATTCCCAGATGCCCAACATCATCCGATGGTGTTAGCGAACACCGCAACCACCGCCCCTAAAATCTGCATCCCCCGCTGAATCTGCTCCACCGTCAAACTCGCATAACCCAGCACCAACCCAGCCGCTCGACGCTGTCCATGCGACCGGGCCCCTGCAAACAACGGTGATACCGGGTAGACCCCCACATCCTTGCTGCGCGCAGCGGCTACCAGCGCTGTCTCGTCCCGGGGCCGCAGCGACGGCAACCACAGCACCACATGCAGCCCCGCCGCGGTACCGCAGACTTCGGCGTCCCCTGGCAGGTGACGTGCGACGCCATCCAGCAAGGCCGCTCGCCGGCGCTCGTTTTCCCGGCGCATGCGCCGCACATGGCGTTCGTAGGCACCGCTTTCGATCAGCGCTGCCAGCACGCGCTGCTCCAGCACGGGCGCATGGCGGTCGGCCAGCCGCTTGGTCTGCCGGAACACCGGCACCAGCTCAGGCGGCAGCACCAGGTAGCCGAGCCGCAGTTGCGGCGACAGCGCCTTGGAGAAAGTGCCGACGTAGATCACGCGGCCGTCGGTGTCGATCGAGCGCAGCGTGTCGATCGGGCGCTGGCCGTAGCGGAACTCCCCGTCGTAGTCGTCCTCGATGATCCAGGCGTCGTGGCGCTGCGCCCATTGCAGCAGGTCCAGGCGCCGGCCGATCGGCAGCACGCCCCCTAGTGGGAACTGGTGCGACGGTGTCACGTACACCAGGCGGACACGGTCGTCCCGGGGAAGGCTGGCGGTATCCAGGCCATGCCCGTCCACTGGCGTGGCCTGGCACCTGGCGCCGGTGGCTTCGAAGCAGCGCCTTGCCATCAGGTAGCCAGGGTCTTCGAAGGCAAAGGCATCGCCGGCATCCAGCAGCAGCCGTGCGCACAGGTCGATGGCCTGCTGCGAGCCATGTACAACCAGAACCTGCTCGGCCTCGCAGGCCAGTCCCCGGGCACGTCGCAAATAACCCTGGAGGGCGCGTCGCAGCGAAGCTTCACCTTCGGGCTGGGCGTACGACAGGCTGTTTTGCTGACGCAGCAGTTCGGCCTGGTAGGCACGCCGCCAGGCCAGGGTCGGAAAGTCCCGGGATGCCACCGCCCCATACAGGAAGTCGAAGCGAACCGGCTCAGCTTGCAGCGGTGCCGGCATGCCGAGTCCCGCCACGCGACGCCCGAATTCGGACAGGGTTGGGGCGGACCTGGCGCGCCGGCCTGCGCTCATCCCGGCTGGTGCCGGTGCCGCCAACGGGCTGGCGATTCGGGCCACCCGCCCCACCGCCGTGACGAGGAAGCCCTCGGCCGCAAGTTGTTCGTAGGCGGCGGTGACGGTGGTACGCGATACCCCCAACTCGGACGCCAGCGCTCGTGTGGAAGGCGCGCGGGCGCCCGGCGGCAGTGTGCCGTCCGCGATCTGGGAGCGCAGAAGATCGTAGATGCGGCGTCCCGCGCCCGTGGCTCCGGGATGGTTACCGGCTGGCTGGCGTGACTGGTCCATAAATAATCATGAAAACTGGACCTTCCGATTGTGCCAGTTGTCGGCGAGAGTATCGAGCATTCCATTGCTTCCGATTCCCCACCATGTACATTCCTGCTCACTTTGCTGAAAGCCGGCCAGAGGAACTGGGCCGCATCATCCGCGAGCACCCGCTGGGGATGCTGGTTACGCAAGGCAGCGCCGGACTGGATGCCGACCACATCCCGTTCGAGTTCGACCCCGGCGAGGGAACCCACGGCGTGCTCACAGCCCACGTGGCCCGCGCGAACCCACTCTGGCAGCGTTGCCCCACGGGCTCGCCGGTCATGGTCGTCTTCCGCGGCGCCGAGGCCTATATCTCGCCCAACTGGTACCCGAGCAAGCATGAGGCGCACCGCCAGGTGCCGACCTGGAACTACGAGGTGGTACACGCACACGGCACCATCACCCTGCATGACGACGAGCGCTTCGTTCGCCGCCTGGTTGCGCGTCTGACCCGGCGGCACGAGGCGGCCGAATCCAAGCCCTGGAAGATGGGGGACTCCGCGCCGGAGTACATCGACAGCATGCTGCGCAACATCGTGGGCATCGAGATCGCCGTCACTTCGCTGGTGGGCAAGGTCAAGCTCAGTCAGAACAAGGAGTTGCGGGATCGCCTCAGTGCCGCCGACACCCTGGAGGCGCGGGGGTATGGCGAACTTGCGCAGTCCATGCGCAAGGCTGGTTGAACTGCCCCCCCTTGCAACCCGTGCATGACTGGCCCCGGCCCGCGCTCAGCTTTGCTTAACCATTGACGAACACCCCGCCATGTCATTCATCCCCCGTTGTACGGCCTGGGCTTCTGTGACGGCTCTTCAGCAACACGATTAGCGGAAGTTGAACGCCGCCCCTCAAGCCGCAGCCCGCCGGGCCGCGCCACGATACTGCGCCAGCAACGCCACCCGCCGTACTGCCGCCGCATCCATGCTGGCCTCCTTCACGTGGCCGTAGCCCCGGATATCCTCTGGCAACGCGGCAAGCGCCAGCGCGGCGTCAACGTTGTCCGCGCTCAGGGACGCTGCGAACTCGTCGACCATGGCCAGATAGTCGTTGACCAGCGCCCGCTCGGCGCGCCGCTCGGCAGTCTTGCCAAACACATCGAACGCCGTGCCACGCAAACCCTTCAGACGCGCCAGCAAGCGGAATGCCGTCATCGTGCGCGGACCGAAGCGGCGCTTGACCAGGCGGCCCTTGTCGTCACCCTTGTCGGTCTTGGCCAGCAGCGGCGGCGCCAGCCAGAAGTTGAGCTGGTAGTCGCGGCCGGGCTCCCCTTCGAACTGGGCGCGCAGCTTGTCCAGGAAGGCGGGATCGGCGTAGAGGCGCGCCACCTCGTACTCGTCCTTGTAGGCCATCAGCTTGGCCAAATTGCGGGCCACGGCCTCGGTCAGCGGCAGCTTGCGGTCGATGCCCAGTTGCTGCTCCGCGGCGCGGATGCGCTCGACAGCCTCGCGGTAGCGGGCGGCGTATGCGGTGTTCTGGTAATCGGCCAACATCGTCTCGCGCTTGCGGATCAGGGTGTCGAGCGTCTGCGGGATTGGCATGACCTGTGCGGTCGGGGCCGCCGGAGCACCCGGTAAGAGCGCCTTGACCGCCGCCTCGCCATGGTGCGCGAGATACCGTCCCCATTCGAATGCCAGCCGGTTCTTGTCGATCGACACTCCATTGAGTTCGATCGCGCGCAGCAGGCTTTCACGCTGCAGCGGGATCCAGCCCTTCTGCCAGGCAAAGCCGAGCAACAGCGGGTTGGAGTAGATGGCGTCGGCCAGCAGGGTCACCGCCCATGCGCTGGCGTCGAAGAACGCGCAGGCATCGCCCACGCTGGCGCGCAGGTCCTGCTCGGCGCCGGCACCGGGGAACTTCCACTTCGGATTCTTGATGAATTCCGCGGTGGGCGTGTTGGCGCTGTTGACCACGGCGGCGGTCAGTCCGTGCCGGATCTTCGACAGCACTTCGGCCGAGGCCGAGACAATGGCATCGCCCCCGATCACCAGGCGCGCCTCACCCGTCGCGATACGCGTCGCATGCAGGTCGTCCGGTCCCGGTGCGATCTGCACGTGGCTGATCACCGCCCCGCCCTTCTGTGCCAGGCCAGCCATGTCGAGCACGGTCACGCCCTTGCGTTCAAGGTGCGATGCCATGCCCAGCAGCCCGCCGATGGTGACCACGCCAGTGCCGCCCACGCCGGTGACCAGCACGCCGTACGGCCGCTCCAGGGCCGGCAGCCGCGGCAGCGGCAGCGCCTCGAAGTCGGCGCCGGTGCCTTTGCCACCCGCTGCCGCGGGCTTGCGCACCTGCGCTCCCTCGGCGGTGACAAAGCTCGGGCAGAAGCCGTTGACGCAGGAGAAATCCTTGTTGCACGACGACTGGTTGATCTTGCGCTTGGTCCCGAGTTCGGTCTCCAGCGGCTCCACCGACAGGCAGTTGGACTTGGCCGAGCAATCGCCGCAGCCCTCGCAGACCGCGTCGTTGATAAAGGCGCGCTTGGCCGGGTCAGGATAGGTGCCGCGCTTGCGGCGGCGGCGCTTCTCGGTCGCGCAGGTCTGATCGTAGATCAGGATGGTGACGCCCGCGGTATCGCGCAGCTCAACCTGGACGGCGTCGAGCTGGTCGCGGTGGAACACGGTCACGCCGGACGGCAGCATGGTACCGTCGCCGTACTTCTGCGGCTCGTCGGTGACGACAACCAGCTTCTTCGCGCCCTCGGCCAGCACCTGGTGCGCAATCTGCGGCACCGTCAGCACGCCGTCGATGGGCTGCCCGCCGGTCATTGCCACGGCGTCATTGAACAGGATCTTGTAGGTGATATTGGCCTTGGCCGCGATCGATGCGCGGATGGCCAGCAGCCCCGAGTGGAAATACGTGCCGTCGCCCAGATTGGCAAACACGTGCTTGTCCCCGGTGAAATGCATCTGGCCGGTCCAGGCCACGCCCTCGCCGCCCATCTGGCTGAAGGTGTCGGTATTGCGGTCCATCCACAGGGTCATGTAGTGGCACCCGATGCCGGCCAGCGCACGCGAGCCTTCCGGCACGCGCGTGGACGTATTGTGCGGGCACCCTGAGCAGAACCAGGGCTTGCGCTCCACCGCGATGCGCGGCTGCGCGGCCTCGCGCTCCTTGGCCTCGATCAGCGCCACGCGCGCGGCAATGCGTGCGCGCACCTCTTCCGGCAGGTCGAAGCGTTCCAGCCGGCGGGCGATGGCCTTGGCGATCAGCGCCGGCGACAATTCATAGTGCGCCGGCAGCAGCCAGTTGCCACGCGGCACCGACCACTCGCCGCCATCGTTGCCACGCTGGTCGAACTTGCCGAAGACCTTGGGCCGCACATCCTCGCGCCAGTTGTACAGCTCTTCCTTGAGCGCGTATTCGAGGATCTGCCGCTTCTCTTCCACCACCAGGATCTCTTCCAGGCCGGTGGCGAACTCACGGGCGCCGTGCGCCTCCAGCGGCCACACGCAACCCACCTTGTAGACGCGGATGCCGATGCGGGCGCAGGTGTCATCGTCCAGGCCGAGGTCTGCGAGCGCCTGGCGCACGTCCAGATACGCCTTGCCGGCGGTCATGATGCCGAAGCGCGCGTTCGGCGAATCGAGCACGACGCGATTGAGCCGGTTGGCCCGCACATAGGCCAGCGCCGCATACCACTTGTGGTCAAGCAGCCGCGCTTCCTGCTCCAGCGGGGAATCGGGCCAGCGGATATTGAGGCCGCCCTGCGGCACGACAAAATCCTCCGGCAGCGCGATCTGCACGCGGTCGGGATCGATCTCGACCGAGGCGGTCGACTCCACCACGTCGGTGACGCACTTCATCGCCACCCACAGGCCGGAATACCGGCTCATGGCCCAGCCATGCAGGCCGTAGTCGAGGTACTCCTGCACATTGGCGGGGTACAACACCGGGATGCCGGCGGCCTGCAGCACGTGCTCCGACTGGTGCGCCACGGTGGAGGACTTGGCGGCATGGTCGTCGCCGGCCAGCAGCAGCACGCCGCCATGGCGTGACGAGCCGGCCGAATTGGCGTGCTTCAGCACGTCGATGGACCGGTCCACGCCCGGCCCCTTGCCATACCACATCGAGAACACGCCGTCGCGCGTGGCGCCGGGGAACAGGTTGACCTGCTGGCTGCCCCAGACCGCGGTCGCGGCAAGGTCTTCGTTGACGCCGGGCTGGAACACCACGTCGCTGGCCGCCAGGTGCTGCTTGGCCTTCCACAGCGCCTGGTCCACGCCGCCCAGCGGCGAGCCGCGATAGCCCGAGATAAACCCGGCGGTGTTGAGGCCGGCGGCGCGGTCGCGCGCCTTCTGCAGCATTGGCAGGCGGACCAGGGCCTGCACGCCGCTCAGGTAGACGCGGCCCTGCTCCAGGGTGTACTTGTCGTCCAGGCTGGCGCTGGCCAGGGCTTCGAGCAAGGCGGGGTTCAGCGGGGCATTCACGATGTCAGTCTCCGTGCTTGTTCTCTTGTATTCGGAGCAGTTTAGAAATCCGTGCCGTCATCGTAAAATCATGAATTCCAACACCTGATATCTGCAGAACGGATACCTCGGAGACCACCATGCTCAAGGCGCGCGAAGGCTCGGAAAGACTGGCCAAGGAAGTCACGCTGAGGCAGTTCCGCTATTTCGTCGCGGCCGCGGAGACGGGGCAGTTCTCGATGGCCGCGACCGCCGAGCATGTCTCGCAGTCGGCCATCACCAATGCTGTGCTGGCGCTTGAGCAGCGCCTGGCCGTACGCCTGTTCGATCGCCGGCCCCATGGTGTGACGCTGACGGCAGAAGGCCACCTCTTCTTCCAGCACGCTCGCCAGATCCTGGATTCGGTCGAGGATGCGCTGCGCGAGCCGCGCTTCCAGGTGCACGGATTGCAGGGCAGCGTGCGCTTGGCCGCCTCCTACACGGTGCTGGGCTACTTCCTGCCGGGGCTGCTGGCGCGCTTTCGCACCAACTATCCGGACATCGAACTGGATCTGCTCGACATGGACCGGCCGGATATCGAGCGGGCCGTGCTGGCGGGGGAGATTGAGCTGGGCATCGCGCTGATATCGAACCTGGAACGGCCCCAGCGCTTCCTGCGCCATACGCTGATGCGTTCCCGGCGCCAGCTGTGGACCTCGGCCAGCCATCCGCTGCTGGCCGTGGAGCGGCCTTCGCTGCGCGATATTGCGGCCTATCCGTATCTCCTCATCACCGTGGACGAGGCCGAGGAATCCACCCTGCGCTACTGGCGCAGCCACCGGCTCGCACCCAATGTCGTATTCCGGACGGGGTCGATGGAGGCCCTGCGCGGCCTGGTGGCGCATGGCTTCGGCGTCACCGTGCTGTCCGACATGGTGTATCGCCCCTGGTCGCTGGAGGGAAAGCAGATCGAGGCCCGGCCGATTGCCAATGCGGTGCCGGACATGGAGGTCGGCATGCTGTGGCAGCCCGGGCGCAAGCTGGGCAAGCCGGCGGATGCGCTGAGGGAATTCCTGATTCACGCTTGCGGGAGCTGAGGCGGGACCTTCGATTGCCGGCGCCCTTGCAACAACGCTACCCGACAGTATGAATATCGTCAGGGCCTTCGTGGAAGGTCTGCCCGGCAGTGGCGGCGCACGGCCGTAGGCGCCGCCAAGGTACCCACACTGTTGAGGCTTCGACACCAATCAGCGCTTTGGCGTGACACAACTCGGGGGAAGCCGGGTCCTGTCGTGTCGTGCCCAACCCAGCGCAGAAAATCAAAAGAAATGGTGCAATGCAACATATATGCGCCTATGCTTGGAGGAATGCCGGCCGGACACGCCTTCGAAAAGCGATCCAGACGCCGCTCGCCTCCCAAGAATTTGCCAGGTGTCCGTTTTCATCGGATGCCGAAGGAAAACCCGCGTGCCCTCCTCCGTTCTTCCGCAGCCTGTCCTCGACACTTCCGCAAACTCCTCCCGCCTCCTTAGTGAAATGTGCGAACTGCTCCAGGCGACAATGCATGTCGTCAGTATTCGCACCACACGCATGGCGATCGCCGGTCCGGCGCCTGACGAGCAGGACCAGCGCGAATTCAGCCTGATGAGCCTTGAGAAGGGAGAGGCCGCATCGGAATCGTTGCTTGCGATGGGTTCGGGATGGATCAACCTGACCATGAGCCTCGCAAAGGACACCAGCGATCATCTCTGGGCGACATCTGCGGCCGCGGCGATGCTGGCATCCAGTCGTTCCGCCGCGCAATGGTTCGAACGCCAGGCCGACCTTCTGCAATTGGCCGCCGGGTTCCCCGGCAACCCGCTGAAGCTGGCAGACCTGGCGACAAACCTGATGCAGGAGATCCTCGCGCCGATCCACGGCCGTGCGATGGCAAATGCGAAGCGCCTGGGCGCAGCGTGAAGGGCGCCAGGCCCGCGGTTGCATCGCCACGGACCGAATCAGACAGCACCCGCACGCGGGCGCGCGAACAGGAAACCGCTGACCAGGCCGACCCGGTCGGAGCCAGACGCCGGCAACGCTTGCGCCGATTTCCTAGACGGTGACGGCCGCGACCCCTTCCAGCGCGATAATCCTTGTCGTCGCACACCTTTCCCGAATCGCCTTGAGGCGGGCGTACTCTGGCGAGTCATACCAGGCCATCAAGGCATCCATGTCCGGGAACTCGACGATGACGAGACGATGCGGCTGCCAGTCTCCTTCGAGAACTTTGGTTGGACCGCCACGGCCCAGATATTTCCCACCATAGCGCACCTCGGTAGCAGGTACGTCTAGTTTGTACTCTTCAAAAACGGCGGGGTCCGTGACGTCAACATCGGCAATCAGGTATGCAGCCATGGCACGCTCCTATCTGCGGTAGTTCCCCGCTTGATTGTAGTTGCCACAATCGCCAGTGCAGGCCGGGGCGCGAGCGAGATCCCCATCAACCACCACGCGCCTGCCCTGCCCGCCCGCCTCCAGGAACGGCAGCAACTCCGCCATGAAGGCCTCCGGCGCATCTGCCATGATGAAGTGCCGGCAGTCCGGCACCACCACGCCCCGCAGGTCGGTGGAGTTGTTGCTCACCAGCGGTGCGTCGTTGGTCGCATGCTCGGCGCCGATGGCCAGCATCGGCATCGCCCGGTGCTGGCGCAAGTCCGGGGATCATGGCCTCCGTAAGCGGTCAAGCCTGCTCGGCGCCGCGCCGGTAAAATGCAGGTCGCCACAGCATTCATTCGCGAGCACGGCATGGACTGGTTCTCGTAGCACTCACCAGCCCATATCAACGTCCACGGACGGAGACATGCCTTGAACATGAAGAACCGATTCACCCTGGGCCTGTTGGCGACGGTAAGCGTTATCACGGCTACACCAGCTTGCGCACAAGAGCAATGGCCGAGCAAGACGATCCGCTTCGTCGTGCCCTTTGCCGCCGGCGGCGCCAATGACCTGATGGCACGCGCCGCGGCCGAGGGCGCAACCAAGGCGCTGGGCCAGACCGTGCTGATCGAGAACCGGCCCGGCGCGGGCGGCACCGTGGGCGCCGACATCGTGGCCAAGAGCGCGCCGGATGGCTACACCTTCCTGATCAGCGCAGCCGGCGTCATCTCGAACAGCATGATCAAGAAGTCCATGCCGTTCAAGGACGACGCGCTGGTCCCCGTCGCCATGATCGGCCTTGCGCCCTCGGTCATCGTGGTGCCGAAGAACGCGCCCCACAAGGATCTGCGCGACTTCGTCGAGGCTTCAAAGAAGGGGAACGGTTTCAACTTCGCTACCGCGGGAACCGGCAGCCCCCCACTTCGTGGCGGAGATCCTGAATGTGAAGTACGGCGCGAAGCTGCAGCCGGTGCCCTATAAGAGCGGGTCGGAAAGCACTACGGCAGTGCTGGGCGGCCAGGTGGAGGGAACCTCCGAGGCCAGCATCATCGCCCTTCCGCATATCCTGCACGATGGCAAGTTCAAGGCGCTCGCCACCACCTGGACGCAACGCATCTCGGCCTACCCGCAGCTTTCCACCGCCGTGGAGCAAGGTTTCCCGGACCTGCAGATCGCGCATTGGGCCGGCGTTCATGCACCCAAGGGGACGCCCGACGCCATCCTGGACAAGGTGGCCGCCGCGGTGGACAAGGCCATGAAGGACCCGGCCGCCGCCGCCAAGCTGAAGGCCGTGGGCATCGAGCCGGTCGGCGGCACGCGTGCGGACTTCGTGAAGTTTGTCGATGCGGAGCGCAAGCGGCTGGGCGAGATCGTCAGGGCCGCCAAGATGCAGGAGACGTAATCGCTGCGCCCGCCATGCCGCCCCATCGGTCAAGACGCTGGGGCGGCCTAGCTTTCATTGGCCGTTGCCGCAGGCAGGTTGCCTTAGCATGGCCTGGCATCCGCGGCTACCAGGCTCACCGGGGCAGGCTGACAATCAGCAGGATTCAGGAATCGGGAAAGGCATTGTTAGATGCCCATAGACTCCGCTTCAATACTGTAGAGTCCAGGCGGGCCTGTCCGACCGCACATCAAGCACGAGCGCCTGCAATCGCGCCCCCCAGGGCAATAGGACGGCAATGGGCAAGACTGCGGCTATGGGGCCGCTCATTGCGCTCGTGCTTTACCTGTTGCATGGGTTTCGCTCATCCGCACCGCTGCGACCACACCCGACAGCAAGGTCAGCGCCGCGACCAGCCAGATCGCCGTCGGCACGCCGAACATATCCGCAGTGATACCGGCCAAGAGGGCTCCCACCGCGTAGCCAAGGTCACGCCAGAGCCGGTAGACGCCCACTGCGGAAGCGCGCCAGGAGGGGTGGGCCACGTCGCCGATCGTGGCGAGCAAGGTTGGATAGACCATCGCCGTGCCGATTCCAAGCAAGGCGGCACCCAGACCAAACAGGCGGAAATCTGCTGCTACTGCGGTGACGGCAATTCCCCCTGCCTGCAACCACATCCCCCACACGATCAGCCACTTGCGGCCAATCTTGTCCGATAGAGCGCCGGTGAGAATCTGCGAAGCGCCCCAGATTCCTGGATAGATCGCAGCTAGCACGCCGATTTGCGCCAGTGTCATCCCTGCTGCGGCAAAGACCAGCGGGAACAGGCCCCAGGCCATGCCGTCGTTCAGGTTGTTGACTAGCCCGGCCTGGCTGACGCTGGAGAGATTGCGATCGGTCAGCGATGTGCGGCGGAAAATCTCGGCTTGGCTGAGCTTGTCCGCAACTGCTTGAGGATGGTGCTCACGCAACTCGTGCACGACGTGATCCCGGGTTTCGCGAACCGCAAGCGCGGAAAGCAGCAGCCCGGCAGCAACGTAGACGACGCCCAGGTAGAAGGGTTCGGGCCTGAGACCGAAGTGGGCGGCGGTCCAACCAGTGGCCAGTGCGCTGGCCGCCACCGCGAAGTATCCGGCAAATTCGTTGAGACCCATGGCCAGGCCGCGCTGCTTCGGGCCGACCAGGTCGATCTTCATGATGACTGTGGTGGACCACGTCAGCCCCTGGCTCACGCCCAACAGGACATTGGCTCCGACCACCCAATTCCAGTTGGGTGCCCACATCAGAATGAATGGGACCGGTATGGCGACCAGCCATCCGGCCACCAAGACTCGCTTTCGGCCGAAGCGGTCGGAAAAACGCCCGGCAAAGTAGTTTGTCAGTGCCTTGGTGATGCCAAACACAACGATGAAGGAAAGAATCGACGTGCGCGCCGCGATGTGGAATTCCTGCTCGGCAATGGCCGGCAGGATACTGCGCTCCAGGCCCACCATGGCACCAACAAATGCATTGACGAGGACCAGCAGCGAAAACTGGCCGAGGTTCTCACGCAGCCCGAGGCGGATCTGCGCCGTGTTCATGCCTTAGCGCCCCCAACCCAGATTTGCCCGCACCATCGCTTCCATGTTGGCGGGTTGAGGGGGGATCTCCTTGGTCAGGTATTCGACGAAAGCGGATTTCTCCAAGGTGAGCGCTGCGTTCCAGCGCTTCTCGAAACCAATGGTCGACGCAGGCTTGCCAGACAAGCCGACGCCGCACGCGCTGCCAGCCTGGTGCCCTGGGTAGATCTCGATATCTGCGGGCAGCGTCAGCAATTTCTGATGCAGGCTGTCATAAAGCTGGGCGGCCATCTCGCGTTCCATGCCAGCGAGGTCAGGGCGTCCGACGGCCCCCACAAACAGCGTGTCTCCAGTCATCACAAACCATGGCTCGTCGCCTCGGCGCAGGTCGCGCACCAGCAGACAGACGCTGTCGGGTGTATGCCCGGGAGTGTGCAGGACGTCGACCAGCACATTGCCGGCCTCCAGTCGCTGGCCATCGACCAGCGAGGCGAAGTCGAATGCGACCCGTCCCTTGTTGCTTTCGTGCAGGTAGTAGGGCGCATCGACCTGACGCGCCAGTGCGGGCCCCCCGGAGTAGTGATCGGCGTGTACATGGGTGTCGATCACATGCGCAATCACCACGCCCCCCTTCTTGGCCTCGGCAATGAACCAGGCTTCGTCACCGGCGACGACGTCGACGGCAACTGCCTTGCCGACACCGGCGCATCCGAAGAAGTAGGAAAGCGTGGCGTTTTCTGCGGGGCGTTGCCGGAAGAACATAACTGTCTCCTATGGTTGCCCTAAACCTCGATGGGCAACCCTTGGGCCCGCCACTCGGCCACGCCATCGGTCAGATGGAAGGCGTGGTAGCCCTTGCTGCGCAGGAGCTCGACGGCGTCTTTGGCCATCAGGCAGAAGGGTCCCCGGCAGTAGGCAACCACAGGCATGTCCTTGGGGATCTCGGCAAGCCGCTTCTTAAGCTCGCCCAGCGGTAAGGAGCGAGCATGCGGTAGGTGGGCCGCGGTGAACTCATCGGCAGGGCGTACATCGAGCACCAGCACCTCCCCTGCCCTGGCCTTCCTCAGGATGGCGCCCCGGTCAAATCCTTTGAGGTCATCGCCATGCTCGACGATGGTCGCCAGTGCCACCTGCAATTCGACCAGCCGCTCTTCGGCTGCGGAACGCAAGGTCACCCAGAGGTCGGCCACACCGGTGCTGGCCAGCCGGTACACGACATACTTTCCATCCTTGCGGGTCTCGACGAGGCGGGCCTCGCGGAGTTCCTTGAGATGGGCGCTAGCCAGCTTCACGCTGATTGCCGCTTGGTCAGCCAGTACCTCGACCGTCTTCTCGCCCTGGCACAGGAGCTCGATGAGCTCCAGCCGCTTCGGGCTGGCTACAGCTTTCCCGATCCGGGCGACCTGCTCGTAAAGGTGATTCTTCAACTCTCTCATGCCATCATTCTAGTGAATATTAGAATGATGGCAAGATTTTGCAGCGGAGGGCCCGGTGGGCCGTGGCAAGCGCAATCGCCCGCGCAGTAGCGATCGCGGCCGAGCTCGGTCAGCCGAGCCACCACGGTCGGCTCCCCGTCGTCCAGACGTTTGATAAGCAGGTAACGCCCATAGGCTTGCGCTACGATGCTCGTGGCCGAGCAGGCTACGCAGTTGCCGCTGCAATGCGGCAGCGTAATGTTTGGCGGGTAAAGCTGGCTCCATTTGAACGGGCGTGCCGCGCTACCTGCATCTGTGGGTGCCTACGAGATGCAATAGAAGTGCCCCAAACAGCACCTCCCACCATATGTTTCTTCCCTTGTTTTGCTCTGCGGCGCACCGCAATCGTGCGCCCATGCGCCCAGATTGAGCATGGACCCACGGGTCCGCCCCTCATTTTCCCCACACCCCCCATTCAAGCTACGGGTTTTCGCTCGTTGAAGGGTGGCATGCCTGTTGCATAGTATTCAAGTAACTTGAATATGGTGCAGGTAGCTTTCGAAGAGCTTTCCCGGGCGTCCGCAGGCGCCCTGCATCGGTTCGGGTCCGTGACGCGCCAGTGGTCCGTCCAAATTGTCCATGCAACCCAGGGGGAAAGAGAGTGCGCAAGAAACACACTGCAGTAGCCGCCGCCATGGCAGCCGCAGCGACCGGAATGGTCCTGACGGCAGCACCGGCGCAGGCCAAGGATGTCGTCAAGATTGCCTTTATCGGTCCGCTGACCGGTGGCGTGTCGTCGATCGGGCTGGGCGGACGCAATTCCGCGGACCTGGCCGTGCGCTTGCGCAATGCGGACCCGAAGGCCAAGTACACCTATGAACTGGTGGTGCAGGACGACGAATGCCGGCCGAACGTCGGCGTGCAGGTGGCGACCAAGATCGCGGCGGACAAGTCCATTGTTGCCGGCGTGACGCACTTCTGCTCTGCCGTGGCCATGGGCACCGTGGGCGTCTACAGCCGCTTCGGCATGCCCGCCGTGGTGTGGGGCGCCGTGCTGCCCGAGGTAACCTACGGCAACAAGTTCAAGGAGATCCATCGCGTCAACGGCACGATGATCAACCAGAGCGAAGTGGCGGCCAAATTCATGACCGGGCTGGGCTACAAGAAGTGGGCGATCATCCATGACACCACCGACTACGGCAAGGGCCACAACAAGTATTTCAGCGAGTTCCTGAAGAAGGATGGCGGCACCATCGTCGGCACGTTCGGCGTGACAGCCGATCAGCAGGACTTCACCACGGAGCTGACCAAGATCCGCGAACTGAAGCCCGACGTGGTGTATTTCGGCGGCCTCACGCCGCTGGGCGTACGCATCCGCACGCAGATGGACAAGCTCGGCATCAAGGCCCAGTTCGAAGGCACGTCGGGCATCAAGTCCGATGCCTACATCGAAGGCGTGGGCAAACCGCTGTCTGAAGGTTCGCTGGCGTTCATCGAAGGCGCGCCGGTAGAGAAGCTGCCGGGCGGCCAGTTCTACATGGAACGCTACACGCAGCAGAAATACGGTGAACCGCCCGAAGCGTACGGCCCGTTTGCGTTTGCCGCGGCCAACCTGATCATGGACGCCGTGGAAAAGGTGGGTCCGGACCGCAAGAAGGTGCGTGATGTGCTGAACGGCACCAAGGACGTGAACACCATCATCGGCAAGGTCACCTTCGACGACCACGGCCAGAACGTGGTGCCGCTGATCACCAAGTATGTGGTGGAAGACGGCAAGTGGGTGATCTGGGAAGACAGCACCTACGGCAAGGGCAAGAAGAAGCTGACCGGCCTGTAAGCATGGCAGCCGGGTTCGGGGCGCTCCTGCCCCGTGCCCGGCCCTGCGCCCGCCTGGGCATCCGGAATTCGGGGGATACCGATGAGTGTATTAGGGCAGTACGTCATTAACGGGCTGATGCTCGGGATGATCTACGCAATGGTGGCGGTAGGGTTCACGCTGTTCTTCGGCGTGCTCGACGTGATCAAGTTTTCTCATGGCGATGTGCTGATGGTGGGCGCATTTGCCGGGCTGGCGGCATCGGCCGGCGTGGTGGCGATGCACGTGGATTCCCCGTGGCTGCAGTTGCTGGCCATCGTGGTGTGCGCGGTGACGGTGACCGGCCTGCTGGGCGCCGGCATCGCCCGCGTCCTGATCCTGCCGCTGCGCCGTGCGCCGCCGCTGAACACGCTGCTGGCCACGCTGATGCTGGGCACGGTGCTGCGTGAGGCGGTTCGGCTGTTCTACCCGGACGGCTCGAACCCGAAGCCGTTTCCCGCGCTGCTGCCCGCTGGCGAGTTCACCATCGGCGCGCTGTCCATCCGCGCGGACAACCTGATCCTGCTGGCCGCCGGCGTAGCCATCATCCTCGGCGTGCATCTGCTGATCACCCGCACGCGCTTTGGCATGGCCATTCGTGCCGTGGCCCAGGATGGCGAAACGGCCCGGCTGATGGGCATCAACTTCGAGGTAGTGGTACTGGTCACGTTTGCGCTGGGGTCCGCCATGGCGGCACTGGCGGGCGTGATGAACGGCCTCTACTACAACGAGATCAACTTCAACGTCGGGCTGCTGCTGGGGGTGATCGGCTTTGCCGCTGCCATCCTGGGCGGGCTCGGCAATATCTACGGCGCCATCCTCGGCGGCTTCCTGTTTGCGGCGCTGCAGGTGCTGGGCAGTGCGATGCTGCCGGCCCTGGTGCCCGACATCCCGAGCGCCTACAAGGACGTATTCGCCTTTGCCGTGGTCATCGTGCTGATGGCCTGGAAGCCGACCGGACTCATCGCGGAGAAAGCCAGTGAACGTGTCTGACAACGTCTCGAAGCCGCTGCCGGCGGCCCCCGGCGCCACGGCCGACGGCCCGCAGCGCCGCCCGGCCATGGTGCTGGCCATCGCGGCCATCGCCATGGTGGCTTATCTCTACTTCTTCCTGCATGCGGAATCGCAACTGGCGGTGGCCGTGCTGCTGGCGCTGGCCGGGGCCGCGGTGTTTGCGGCGGGCCGGCTGGGCCTGACGCAGGCCGTGGAGCAGGCGGCAGTGCGGCGACCGGGCCAATCCAGGCTATGGGCGCTGGCCGGCACGCTGGCGCTGATCGCGCTGTTCCACGAGAGCCATTTCGTCCTGTTGATGCTGTGTGCCGTGCTGCTTTACACCACCGCCTGCCTGGGGCTGACAGTCCAGTTCGGGTTTTCCGGCGTGTCTAACTTCGCGGGCGCGGCGTTCTTTGGCATCGGCGCCTACACCACGGCCGTGCTGTCCGCGCACACGGGCATTCCTCACGTGCTGGTGATCGTGCTGTCTGGCGTGGCAGCGGCCGTGATCGGCTCGGTGCTGGTTGCGCCCGTGCTGCGCACGCGCGGCCACTATGCGGCGCTGGTGACCATCGCGTTCGGCATCCTGTTCAAGACCTTCCTTGAGGTCAACGACGTGCTCGGCGGGCCGCAGGGCCTGCAGGTGCCCGGGATGACGTTGTTCGGCTTCGAGTTCAATGAGGGCGTGACACTGTTCGGCGTGGACGTGTCGTTCTACGCCAGCTATGCGCTGCTGAGCCTGCTGATCTGCGCAGGCACGTTTGCCGTGGTCAAGGCGCTGGAGCGCTCGTGGGTAGGCCTGGCGATGGACGTGGTGCGCACCGACGAGACCGCCGCCGCCGCGTTCGGCCTGCACATCGCCCGGTGGAAGGTGATTGCGTTCATGCTCGGCAACTTCTTTGCCGGCATCGCGGGCAGTGTCTACGGCATGGTCACTGCGTTTGTGGCGCCCAACAACTTCACCTTCGCCGACTCGCTGCTGATGCTGTCGATCGTGATCCTGGGCGGCCTTGGCAACGTGGTGGGCCTGGTGCCAGCGGCCGTCATCGTGCTGGTGCTGCCCGAAAAGCTGCAGTTCATCCAGGAATACCGCTTCCTGTTCTACGCGGCGCTGGTGATCGCCATCCTGCTGTTCCGCCCGGACGGCCTGATGCCGCGCAAAACCCGCCTGTTCTTTCCCCGGGAGGATGCGCAATGAGCGACGCGATGATCCAGGTGCGCGACCTGACCATGCGCTTTGGCGGCCTGACCGCGCTGGACAACCTCCAGCTCGATATCCGCCGTGGCGAGATCCTGGGCCTGCTGGGCCCAAACGGCTCCGGCAAGACCACGTTCTTCAACGTGCTGACGGGGCTCTACAAGGCAAGTGCCGGCACAATCACCTATGACAACGAAAACGTCATCGGCAAGACGCCACAGCAAATCTATCGCAGCGGCGTGGCGCGGACGTTCCAGCGTTCGCGCTTGTCGCTGCCGCTGACGGTGTTCGACAACATCGTGATCGGCGATTACCAGAACATGCAGCACGGGCTGGTCTTCAACCTGTTCCGGCGCAAGGCGTTCCGCGCCGAGTACGAGCGCTACGTGGAGTCGGTGCGCGAACTGCTGGGCATCTTCAGCCCGCCGTTGGTGGCGCGGCTGTTCGAGCCGGTGGAAACGTTCACGATGATCGACCGCCGCCGCATCGAGGTCTGCCGGGCCCTGATGAGCCGCCCTCGCCTGCTGCTGCTCGACGAGCCTTCGGCTGGCATGACGCATGACGAGACCCACGAGTTGATGGACGACATCCTGCAGGTGCGCGGCAAGCTGCAGGACCTGTCGGTGGTGCTGATCGAGCACGAGATGAACGTGATCGAGCGGATCACCGACCGCTGCATCGTGCTGAACTACGGCAAGAAGATCGCCGAGGGAACCTACGCCGAGATTACCGCCGATCCCGACGTGCAGACCGCCTATCTGGGGGAGGAAGCCGCATGAGCGACAACACACTGCGCGTGGAAGGGCTGACCACGGGCTATGACAAGGTCAACGTCCTGCACGATGTCTCGATCGAGGTGCCGCCGGACAAGATCACATGCATCCTTGGCGCCAACGGCGCCGGCAAGAGCACGCTGATCCGCTCGATTCTGGGCCTGACACCGCCGCGCCAGGGACGCATCCTGTGGGACGGTACGGACATCGCGGGCGAGAAGACCCACAACATCATTGCACGCGGCATCTCCTGCATTCCCGAAGGCCGCAAGGTGTTCCCGCGCATGACGGTTGCTGAAAACCTTGCACTGGGCGCCTTCCTTGTGGCGGACCCGGCCAAGGTGCGCGAGCGCATCGAGCGCGTGTACACGATCTTCCCCCGGCTGCGCGAGCGCGCGGGCCAGCTCGCCGGCACGATGTCCGGCGGCGAACAGGCGATGGTGTCGATCGGGCGCGGACTGATGGCGCAGCCGCGGCTGCTGGTCATCGACGAGCCGTCGCTGGGACTGTCGCCGCTCTACGTGAAGGAAAACTTCAAGGTCATCCAGCAGATCAACGAACTGGGCATGACTGTGCTGCTGGTGGAACAGAACGCGCGCCAGACGCTGGCCATCTCACACCAGGGCTATGTGCTGACCCAGGGCCGTGTCGTGGCCCAGGGCACCGCGCAGGCGCTGCGCGAGAACGATGAGGTTCGCGCAGCCTATTTCGGCTGATCCGGAGAACATGCGATGGACGACTTCCTCGATCTTCCGGTCCGCACCCTGGTGAAGATGGTGTCCCGGCGCGAACTGAGCGCCGAAGCGGTGGTCCGTGCGGCGCTGGCCCGCATCGCGGCGCAAGACGCAGGCATTCTGGCCTGGCAGCACGTGGGTGGCGACACCGCCGTGGCGCAGGCGCGGCGGTTGGATGCCGGCGGCGCATCAGGCGCGTTGCCGGGCGTCCCGCTTGGCGTCAAGGACCTGATGGATACGGCCGACATGCCGACCACTTATGGTTCGCCGATATACGCCGGACATCGGCCGGGCGTGGATGCGGCGGCGGTGGCACTGGCCCGGTCGGCGGGCGCGGTCGTGGTCGGCAAGACCGTCACCACCGAATTCGCCACGTTTCAGCCGGGGCCGACCCGCAACCCGCGCGCGCCGGCGGACAGGCCCCGCACCCCCGGCGGTTCGTCGAGCGGATCGGCCGCCGCCGTCGCCGCAGGCATGGTGCCGCTGGCCTTCGGCACACAGACCGCGGGATCGATTGTCCGGCCGGCCGCCTATTGCGGCGTGGTGGGCTACAAGCCCACGCATGGCACGCTGCCGCTGGCCGGTATCAAGCCGCTGGCACCGAGCCTGGATACGGTGGGCGTGCTGGCCCGCCGCGTGGACGACGCGGCTTTCTTCATCGGCACCCTGGCGCGCGATGCCGCGGTAGCGGACGCGTCGACGGTACGCCACGCGCCGCTGCGCATCGGCATTTGCCGCACGCCGCATTGGGAACGCGCCGGTGCCGATACACAAGCCGCGCTGGACACCGCGATCCGTGCGCTCGAACGCATCGGTGGCACGGTGCGCGACTTCGACCTGCCGCAGGCGTGCCACGGGCTGACTGAAGCCCAACTGGACATCATGGCCTTCGAGGCGCTCGCCGCTTTCGCGCCGGAAGCGCGCGAGCGTGCCGAAGGCTTTAGCGCGGCTTTCGCGCGCCAGCTCGAAGCGGGCCGCGCCGTCACCGGCCAGCGCTTCCATGTCGCGCTGGCCCACGCGGAAGCGGCCCGCACGGCCTTCAACATGGCGATGGCCGAATTCGACGTCGTACTGGCCCCGAGCGCCGAAGGCGAAGCGCCTGTTGGCCTTGGCGCCACCGGCGATCCGATTTTCTGCCGCATGTGGTCGCTGCTGGGCACCCCATGCGTCCATGTGCCGACGGGCACCGGCGCCACCGGCATGCCGGTTGGCGTGACCGTGACGGGGCCTCGCCATGCCGATGCCCGCGTGCTCGGCATGGCTCATCGCCTTGAGCAGGCGCTTGGCGCCAGCCTTGCCTGATATCTGGAGACCAAATTGACCGTATCGAACCAGCCCACCCTCGCCAACGCACCAGCCATTGCCGAACGCGCACAGGATCATGTGGACGCCGAGCGCCTGGCCGCATCGCTGGCAGCCCTGGCCCGCTTTGGCCTGCGCCACGACGGCGGCGTTTCCCGCGAAACGCTGACCGCGATCGACCTGGCCGCCCGGCGCCATCTGATCGAGCAGGCACGCGCGCTGGGCTGCACAGTCGGCATCGACGATTGCGGCAACCTGTTCTTCCGCCGCCCCGGCCGCGAAGACCTGCCGCCGGTGCTGACCGGCAGCCACGCCGATACGCAGCCGGTGGGCGGCAAGTACGACGGCGCGTACGGCGTGCTGGCCGGCCTGGAAGTGATTGCCGCGCTCAATGCGGCCGGCATTGAGACATTGCGCCCCATCGAGGTCGTGTCCTGGACCAACGAGGAAGGCAGCCGCTTCGGTCCCGGCGCGATGGGGTCGAGCGCCTTCGTCGAACCCGCCCGGCTGGCAAGCTATCGCGACGTGGCTGACGCGGCCGGCATTCGCTTCGGCGAGGCGCTCGATGCCGCGCTGGCTGAAAGCCACGACGTGACCAGGGTGCCGATGGCGCGGCCCATGGCGGCATGCGTTGAACTGCATATCGAACAGGGGCCGGTGCTGGAAGGCGCAGATGTGCCATTGGGCGTGGTCACCGGCATCCAGGCGGTGCGCTGGTTCCGAGTGGAATGCACGGGTACGATGGCCCATGCCGGCACCACGCCAATGGCGGTACGGTGCGATGCGATGGCCGCGGCCGTGGCCATTGCGCAAGACCTGTACGCGCTGGCGCCGCGCCATGCGGCCGCCCCCGGCACCCCCGAACTGCGCCTGACGCTGGGCCGCTGGAGCGTGGCGCCGAATTCGGTCAACACGATTCCCGGCCACGTCACGTTCACGGTCGATATGCGCTGCCTGGACGACGCCGCGCTGGACCGCGCCGAAGCGGCACTGCGCGCGGCCTGCGTCAGGCACGCGCATGCGCCCGAAGCGGTTACGGTCACGCGCTTCTTCCATCGCGAGCCGACGCATTTCCCCGAGGCCATGCTGGGCACCATCGAACGCGCCTGCTCGAGTGCCAGCGGCAACGCCGGCCGCGCGCTGCCGATGCGGCTGACCTCCGGCGCGTTTCACGACGCCATGTACCTGGCCGACCATTGCCCCACGGCGATGATCTTCGTGCCAAGCAAAGGCGGCATCAGCCACAATGCCGCCGAAGATACGGAAGGCGCCGATCTGTTCCTTGGGGCCCAGGCACTGGCTTACACTGTCGCCGAACTGGCCAGCCGCTGAACACATTGACGTACGGCGCCTGGCGGCCGATCCAAGTCCAACCCATTCCGAGCCTGCATGGCAAAGACCGAGCACCCCACACCTGAAGCGGCCGACAGCAAGTCAGCCACCCTGACGCTTGGCGTCAAGCTGCGCCACGCCCGGCTGGTGGCCGGCTACACGCTGCTGCAGCTCGCCGGGAAGGCGGGCTGCTCGGAAAGCCTGATTTCAAAGATTGAGCGCGGGCTGGCCACCCCGTCGTTTACCACGCTGCACCGGCTGGCCGTAGCGCTGGACACCAATATCGGCGCGCTGACCAGCGATGAGGAGCCAAACCAGTCGCCGATCCTGCGGCATGGTGAACGCCCGGTCATCCGGGCCGGCGGCGTAGCGCTCGAACGCGTGGTGCTGCCCAAGCGTGGCGGCCTGCTGCAGGCCAACATCCACATCGTCTGGCCCGGCGAGGCCAGCGACGGGCAGATCGAGCACCAGGGCGAGGAAGTGGGCTACGTGCTCGAAGGACAGCTCGAACTGATGCTCGGCGACGACGTCTACCTGATTGGCCCGGGCGATGCCTTCACGTTCGCCAGCCAGGTGCCGCATGGCTACCGCAATGTGGGCGACGTCGTGGCCAAGGTGCTGTGGGTGAATTCGCCGGCCACCTTCTGAGACGGGTGGACGAAAAGCGGGCTTCCGCAGGGAAGCCCGCACCTCGGGTCAGGCCCGCACGAAGGCAGACTTGGCGTAGAGCCCGACGGCTTCAGTCTTCGTCGTCATCGTGCCAACGGTGCCACCTGCGATGGCGCTCTCTCCACTCGCGTTCCCTCCACCGCTGCTCACGCCACTGTTGTTCACGCCATGCGCGTGCTTGCCAATCGTCGTAGTAACCTGGCGCCACTACCACCGGGCGCGGAGCAACGTAGACAGGGGCCGGCTCGTAGTACACCGGGGGTGGAGGCGCTGCAACTACGACACCTGGAATACCGATGCCAATTCCGACGTCTACCCTTGCCTGGGCGGCGCCTGACGCAAGCATGGATGCGGCTGCGATTGCACAAACTGCCAAGATCTTCTGCATGATGCTGTTCCGTCGAATGTTGCCAATACCTTAGGGCGTTCTCGCCCTGTTTGGTATGAGCAGAACCTAAAGCTGGTTACCTCATGTAACGGCGGCAGGTTGTGACAGTTGACCACGGCGCTTGAGAGTCTTGTAAGGCTTTGTATCCACTGCTTCGTAGGCTGACGCTTCAGTCAAGCGATAGAGATCCTTCCGTCAACGGGTAGTGCTATCGGTCAGGGCGTCGCAGCTGCGCTCGCAGGCCTGCCCTGCGATGCGGGCAGCATCAGCTGGAAGAAGCGGCAAGCAGGGGAATCACTCAGTGACGACAAACTCCGCTGAAGGTCTGACTGGCATCGGACCAAGTCATCCTCGTAACGCTGCGAAGTCAGGGGCTGTCGCATCAATCCTTGTTACGGTCTCTGCCGCGGCCGTTGCCACCGTCGGCATCACGATTCCGCCCACGGTCATCACCGCGGTTACCGCCACGGTCATTGCCCCGGTCCTCGCCACGCTCGCCTCGCCGGTCCCGGCCGCGATTCTCCGCTCGCTCATCGCCGCGATTCCATCCACGCTTCTCGCCGCGGTTTTCGCCTTGATCTCCACCACGGTTCCAGCCGCGGTTATCACGGTCGCTCCAATCACGGCCCCTGTTTCGCTTCTCGTCCCGGTCCCAGCCTCGATCCCAGTCACCGCCCCACTTTCGGTTGCCGCCGTAGTACCTTCCGCCGTCCCAATCGGAGTAACCGCCGCCGTAAATGGGACGCGAGTAACCGCCGTGGTAGTAGCCGTCATCATAGGGAGCGACGGCGCAGCCGGAGAGAAGTGCTGCCGTGGCCACGGTGAGCACAAATAGGGGTTTCATGGTGACCTGCGCTTGCAGTTGGCTAATTTGCCGCAAGGATACCGACGGGCACCTCCCCCGGTTGTAAGAAATCGTGTCCCACTGCGCGAGGTCGCAGCATGATCCGCGACCCGACCAGTTCCTGCTTGACATCGTCCCAGAGATCATCGTCGACAACTTCGCCGGCGGGGGCGGAGCTAGCTGGAGCCGTCAACCCGCGCCGATGACGGCAGCACCGGTCGTCAACGTGCCTGAGATCGCGAGCTAGTCGGTGAAGGGATCGAAACGATTTGGGGTAGCCGCATGAGGCTACAAGCCGGTCTTAGTGTTCTCGACGCAAGCCTTTGCGTAAGCGATTGCTTCGGCCATTGCCTCGTCCTCGCTATTGAACGAGGCTTTGATCTTGTGTCGCAAGCCTGGGACAAACTCGTTTGCGTGATCGATTCTTCGCTCGAACAATACCGATGCCTCCCAGGTCCCGGATTTAGACTTCCAGACCGTGCAGTGGCAGTAGTACTCCCCTTCTTCGACCCAGACATGGCTCGACATGGCGACCTCCCATCGTTTCGAGGAATCCTAGCATGACGAAAGAACGCCCCATCCGGCATCAACTGCGGCGGCGCATAGGCTGCCAATCCGTGGGTCTGGGTGGTCGATTTCAGAGGGGTTCAGCCGTGATCATCTACCCACGCTTTCGCCCACGCAATGCCGGCTGCCGCAGCACGCTCAAACGAGGGGTAGTACCCCAAGGGATCCGATCCTTCCTCGATGCGGCCGTCCTTCTCAACTGCACCGGATGCCTCGAAGGATCCGTCGCCAAGCTGCTTTGCAAAGCCGCGGACGGTGTAGCCCTGGTAGCTTTCGATTGTCATGACGACCTCCGACTTAGATAGGAAAATCGTAGCATGAAGAAACTGGTCAACCCGACCCTCTGACAGAAATGGGGTTCACCCGCTATAGGGACGATACACTTGCAAGCTCGGGCTATATCAAACTCACGTTTGGGAGGAACCACGATGGCAAAGCTAGTGGTGCTATACAAGAAGCCTGCGGACACGGCGGCGTTTGATTCATATTACTTCTCGACCCATGTTCCGATCGCCAAGAAGATCGCCGGCCTGCGGCGCTACGAGGTCAGCAGCGGCCCGGTTGCAAGCCCGGCCGGTGATTCGCCGTTTCACCTGGTTGCGGTGCTGAGCTTCGATTCGCTGCCGGCGCTCCGGCAGGCGATGGCTTCGCCTGAGGGCGCCGCAGCAGCAGCTGACCTGGCCAATTTTGCCCAGGCGGGCGTTGACATGCTCATATTCGACACGAAGGAAGTTTAGGCCGGCGGCCCGTGCAAAGCACACGGCCGCCCCCAGCGCTCCACGTCTTCTGGCTTCCCAAGAGCCAAAGCCGACTTAATTTGCAGCTGCCTTTGAGGCCTGTGCTGCACGACGTTGCGTGCCTTTCGAGGCCACCTCCGCAGCAGTATTGAAGCTGCTCTCGGCCACTTGCACGGCCTGTTTTGCCGTCGTTTGCATCGACTCATAGAGCGCAGTGGTGGCGCTGACGGCCTCCTGCCAGGCAGCCAATGGCGCCGCCGCCGTGCCGGCTGGCGTTTGGTTCACCACGCTTCCAAGGAAGTCTTGCAGGCCCTGCTTGCCTGCCGTGTATTGGACCTCGGCGACGTTCTCGAACTCCGCCCGGGTGGCGGCGAGGATGTCGTACAGTTGACGGCGATACGCCAGTACATTGGCGGCTGCGGGTTGAAACAACTCGATTTGCAATTCGACCAATTCTTGCGGGTCCTTGACTGAGAGCGCTTTCTTTGCGCCTTCTCGTGAATCAGCCAGCGCCGTCTTCATCGTTTGCAGATTCAACTCCAGCAGTTTTTCGAAGCCCTCAAAGGCCTTGCCGGTCAGCCCGGTCAAGGCTTCAATGCCTGCCATCTGGACCTTCATGAATTGCTCGGGGGACCACTGAGTCATCTTGCATCTCCTAAGTGCGACCCGCCACCTGAGCCATCCGATGAGAGCTCCGACGGGACGGAAATCGAGTGGATAACGATTGCTGCATTGTGACCCTGGCAGGCCACGCCGATCAGACGAAAGCGCGCCAACGCCGGCAGTCGCTTCCAGCTAAAGCAATACGCTCATAAGGAGGCCTGGCGAGCCTGACCTTCCCTTGCGCGAACTCGGCCGAGGGCTTTCAGGAAAGCGTAGCCCTGGATTGTCACCTGAGGGCGGCTGTGGTTTGGCCCAAGGCGCTCAAGCGTAACCAGTTGATACGCGAGCAGCGTGTCCATATCCGCGCGGTCCAGCTCCGTTGGGTCGGAGCTGCCGCTTACCAGCACAAGCGTGGCGAATTCATGATGACTCAGCACAGTCGTCTCCCAAGCTGTAGGTCTACTTTTGCTACGGGACTTCACTACCGTCCGTGACAGCCGGCCTGGTTTGCACAGGCCGCTTGTTTCGTCTCGGACGCGAGGTTCTGGCTGGCGGGTGCTTGTTCTCGCACCCGGAACGTTCATCTTAGTTGCTCGCCACCTTGTGTTCAATGTGATTCGAAGCATGTCTGCCGTAATCCCCGGTATTTTCTCCTTTGCCAAAACGTGCGCAGGGGCAGCTCAACGAATATCGCAACATGATATGCATCCAGGTTCGGGAGCATCCATTCGCCGACCGGCCGGACGGCTTGCATTAGCACCACTCGCCGAGCTCCACTACCGATGTGTCGCTGCTGGGGAAAGGCATTGAGCTTCAGGCCGAATGAGGACCGCTCTGTGTCAAAAAAAACCCGCGTCGCCGGAGCGGTTGCGCGGGTGGTGGTAGCAGGACTACAGGGCGATTCTATATTGACTTAGATTTTTCTTACGTCAGAATTAAGCAGGATCTTGACTCCAAATCTGAAGCCAAGAGTCCCGCGCGCGGGAAGGTGTGAGTGGAGGCAGAAAATGACAACGGCTCGGGCTGGAACCAAAGGGGAAGCTATCAGGCTCCTGGAGGCAGAGGGGGTCGCGCTGGTCGAGCTCGACTATGAGTCAGGTTGGCAAGATGCTATTGAGCTCGGGCGCCTTGGTAATAAGGTAGGGATACGAGTGGAGTATCGCGGACACGAAAGCATTGCCGTGAAGTCCCTCGCGGCGCTCATTGCTGGCCTCAGCCGGCCGAAGGTGTCCTTCCGGCAACGGAACCTTTACTGCCAGTTTGCACTGGACCAACTGGCAGCCGACGAGTTGGTTGCCTTGGAGACAAAGGCCATGAAGGCTGGCGACTACATCCTGGCCGGGCACCTGCTGCGGGATGTCGATGCCGTCTGGACTGAGTAAGCCTGGATCGAGGGGACTTCCTCGGATTCGGCGGTCGGAAATTTGCGCACGCAGCCCGTATCGCGACTCGCCCGCCTCATCATCAGCGCTCTGACCCAGAGGTTAACCCGCAGATGCTGCCCGCCCTCCTCTTCGGTATGCTAGCGGTTCGGCGCGCCGTACCGCGTTCAACCATATTCTGGCGACGCGGCAATTCCGGGGCGGGGCTTCTCAGCACGCGACCTGTGTGCACCAAATGTCGAGGACGAAATGGCGACTGGCATCGTGAAGTGGTTTAACAGTGAAAAGGGCTATGGGTTCATCACGCCGGATGATGGCGGCAAGGACTTGTTTGCCCACCACAGCGAAATCCAAGGCACCGGGTTCAAATCGCTGGAGGAAGGCGCGAGAGTGGAATTTGAAGTCACGCAAGGTCAGAAAGGCCCACAAGCGTCACAGATTCGCCCGCTATAGTCGCCCTGCGCCGCCTGACGGCCTGAATTGACAAAGCCCTCCACGAATTGCGAAGGGCTTTTCTGTTTTCCGGCTCGTGGCGGCTCCATCGCTGGGGGTTGCTATTTCCTGCGCCAATATCGACTGACAACAGCATTCCGGGCTCAGCGCGACAGACCTCGGGCTCATGGCGACGGAGGTAGTCGACCACCGTTGCGAGTTCCAAACGGAGCCGCTTGCCGCCCCGTGTAAACTCCTGCATCGGCGGATCGCCAACCACCCCCCTATTGAGGAAGAACATGACTCGACAATCACTTCGCACGCTGTGCCTGACCCTGTTGCTAGCCGCTGCCACCACACCGGCGTTGGCCGATGACCTGAAGAACGCCGTGGGAGGCGGCCTGGGCGGTGCTGCGGGCGCGGCCGTCGGTGGCGCACTGGGCGGCAGCACGGGTGCCGTGATCGGCGGCGCGGTGGGCGGCGGTGCGGGCGGCGCGGTGACTGCCAACAAGAAGGAACGAACCGGCGCCGTCGTGGGTGGCGCGCTGGGCGGTGGCGCCGGCGCGGCGGCAGGCAATGCCGTGGGCGGCCGAACCGGCGGCATCGTCGGTGCCGCGGCCGGTGGTGCAGCGGGTTCGGCGCTGGGTGGCAATGTGTCGCGCAACAACTATGCCGATGACCACAAGAACGGCAGTGTGTCGCGCAACAGCTATGCCAATGACAAGAACGGCAATCGCGGCAAGCACAAGGGCCAAAAGAAGCATCGTCACGACGACTGAGTGAGGCGACGCGCGATGGCGCCCGTCATATGGGCATCCATTACATCGCGCTCTTAACCGCATCGCGCGGCGGATTCTGGATGGCCGCCGCTGCTGTCGAGCGGCGATCGCCATTGGAGCGTCATCGGTCGGTCGGTGGGGGTGCCGCGTCGGTAGGCCGCCAGATCGCCTGGCCGGCCAGTGGAATGGCGACGTTCCGGTCTACGATCGTATCGCTCGGCCGCGCGCCGTCCGCGAACGCCGCCCCGTAGACGAACGGCTTGAAGGTCGAACCCGGCTGACGCCGGGCCTGCTGCAGCTAGAGGCGGCGAACAAACCCGCTCCGGCCAGCCCCTCAAGATCTCCACGGTAGCTCGATCGGCTGGCCATCCGGGAAAAATACTGCCACCGGCGAGACTGAGAGGATGCCGATCAATTCAAGCGGCGTGTCTCCAACGTTGATGATCTGATGCGGCGCATTGCGTGGCACGATCAGGGTAGTGTCTGGTCCGAAGCCATGTACCTGCCCTTCGAGATGCAGCTCGCCGCAGCCCGCCCGGATCAGCACGACCTCCTCGCAGTCGTGCCGATGCGGCGGCGTTGCGCCGCCAGGCGCGATGCTCTGCTGCCAGACGGAGAGGTTGCTCAGGCCATCCGCCGAGCCCGCAAGGGTCATATGTTCGATACCGGGCAACGCATTGCGGGGAAGCTCCGAGTTCCGGATCACACTCATGGCAGTCTCCTTCAGTAGTCCATTGACATGTTCAGGGGTTGTCAGCGGCGTGGCCGGTGCCCCTCGGATGTAGTATGGTTGCGCCAACTGAGGTGTGAACGGCATTAATACTCATAATATTCACGACATAAAGTCGGCAATCGGTGGGTGCCATGGCCAGTCTTGAGCTTATCGTGTCGTTCTCGGCGGCTGCGCGCCATGCAAGCTTTGCAAGCGCGGCGCGCGAACTCGGGCTGACGCCTTCGGCCGTCGCCAAGAATGTTGCGCGCCTTGAGTCTCAGCTGGGGGTACGGCTGTTCCAACGCACCACGCGGCAGGTAACCTTGTCGCCGGACGGCGAAAGCCTCTATGCACGATGCCAGCGCATCCTGGAGGAGCTGGAATCGCTCGATGCAGCCGCAGCGGGCGCGCGCACCGCGCCGCGCGGCACGCTGCGCATTGACATGCCTGTGGCCTATGGCCGCCTGGCCGTCCTGCCTGTACTGGCAGAACTCAGGACGCGCTATCCGGAGCTGAAAATCGATGCGCGCTTTTCCGATGAGGTGGTCGACATCGTCAAGGAAGGCCTCGATGCCGCGGTGCGCATCGGGCCGCTGGCCGACTCACGTCTCGTCGGTCGCAAGTTCGATCAACAAGTTGTGTGGAGTTGCGCGAGCCCAGCCTACCTCGAGCGCTGCGGCGAACCCCAGTCCCCCAATGAAGTCTTGGCGCACACCTGCCTGTTGTTCCGTCTGCCGTCGAGCGGCCGCGACCGGCCCTGGCGATTTCGGGTCGGCAAGCGGGACGTCTCGCTGATGCCCGATAGCGATGTGAGGCTTGGCGACGGCGAAGCCCTCGTGCAGGCGGCAGTTGCAGGACTAGGCGTCATTCAAGTGCCCAGTTACATGGCCGAGCACGAAGTGAAGCGTGGCAGGCTGGTGGAGATCCTGCAGCAGTACCGCTCGGCACCGCTGCCTGTGTCGTTGGTATACCCCAGCCATCGCCACATACCGTTGCGGGTGAGAGCACTCGCCGACGCGCTCGCTGAACGGCGCGGACATGGGAAGGCGAATCCGCGATGAACATAGGGCTTCCGACGGCGCTGTCAACTTGCTGAGAGCGAGACGGAGTAGTGGCCAGCCGGACCACTGCTCAGAAAGCAGTTGACGGATTTTGGGTGACTTCGGCGAAGTCGCGCCAGGCAGTGTATCTCAGCGAGGTGTTTCCGATCGAGCGATGCACGTAGCAGATGCTGCTTCAATGCGAAGTGCTGCCGGATCGGGCCGAAGCTCAAGAGAAAAGCCTGGAACTGAGGTAGTGAAGCAATCGCTTGACCTCTGACGCGATTCAGCGGCCCATGCGGCGGTTGTAGCTGCGCGAAATGCGCGCCATCAACGCTGGATCGTGTGCAGCCATGCCGTCGAATTCCACCCGCACGTAGCCGTCTGCCTGCTGGTGGACACCGGCCATCACCGTCCTGGTATCCAGACTGCCGACGACCACGCCATTGACCGGGTCCTCGACGCTGATCGCCAGGCCCTGGTCGCGCATTGCCCCGGCTGCTGCGGTGAAGGTGCGATCGAAGCTGGCCGGCCCCATGACGGTAAAGGCGCCTGTTCCGGCCGGTTCCAATGTACATGCCGAAAGCGCCAGCATGGCGCCGCTGACTATTAGTGAGAGTCGCATGATGATGACTCCTTCCGCCAGCCCCGGATCGAAAAATGTACGCGTTGCGACTTTAGGCGGGTTTTCCACTCCCTGATCGCTAAATTACAAGATTAGGCGACGTCGGCGAATAGACACAGCTTGCCAGGTGCGCGCCCGCACCCTGCGGATACCGACCTACTCACCTGATCGGCTGCCCGATGGCCGCCAATGCCAGCGCCAGCCTTGCCCCCACCTCGGCGTTGTGTTTAACGAGCGCGATGTTTGTCGCCAGGCTGCGTCCGCTCGTCAGCGCCTTGATGCGAGCCAGCAGGAAAGGCGTCACGGCCTTGCCGGTGATTCCCTGCGCCCTGGCCTCGGCGAGCGCCTGCTGAGTCAGCGCGTCGATCTCCCCGGACGTCATCGCTGCCGCTTGCGGCACCGGTGTGCTCAACACCACGCCGCCCGCCAGGCCCAAGTCCCACTTGGTGCGGATGAAGCGTGCCTGCTCCGCCGCGTCGTCCAGCCTGAAGTCAGCACGAAAGCCGCTGTCGCGCGTGTAGAACGCAGCAACATTGTCTTGCTCACAACTGAGCACCGGCACGCCATGTGTTTCCAGGTATTCCAGCGTGAGTCCGATGTCCAGGATGGACTTCGCCCCGGCACAGACCACCACCACCGAGGTCTTGGCCAGTTCCTGCAGGTCGGCCGAGATGTCAAAGGTCTCCTGCGCACCGCGGTGCACGCCGCCAATCCCGCCGGTGACGAAGACCTCAATGCCCGCCAGCGCGGCACATATCATCGTGCCAGCCACTGTCGTGGCGCCGAGCCCGCCGCCGGCCAGCACGGCTGGCAGGTCGCGGCGGCTCACCTTGTGTACCCGGTCCGAGCGCCCAAGCAGTTCCAGCTCGTCGTTCGAAAGCCCGATGCGGATTCGCCCACCGATCAGCGCGATCGTCGCAGGCTCGGCTCCCAGGTCGCGGATCAAGGCCTCCACTTCACGCGCCGTGCGAACGTTCTCCGGGTAGGGCATGCCGTGGGCGATGATGGTCGATTCCAGCGCCACGAGCGGGCGGCCGGCAGCCTGTGCAGCGGCCACAGGCGCGCTGAAGGTCAACCAGGAGCGGGCAAGGTCGGCAACCATGTCGATGCTTTCGGTGGCGTGAGCCGCATAGTGTGCAGCACAAGGCTGGTCCATGAGGTGCAAGCGCGGGACCACCTCAAGGCGCCAATGGTACAGCGAGCAGGAATCGGACGGCTGACTCTGGCACCCGGTGAATCGCGGCCTGGAATATCGTTGTCATAGCCGGGCGGGGTGCTGCCGGGAACCTCACGCTAAGGTATGCTGCCGCTTTCGGATCGATTCTCTCCAGAGGGGCATATGCGGCGCGTCGTGTTCAATCAGAAGGGTGGGGTCGGAAAATCGACCATTGTATGCAATCTCGCGGCGATCAGCGCCAGCGAGGGCTTGCGCACCCTGGTCATTGACCTGGATGCACAAGGTAACTCCACCCAGTACCTGCTTGGCGCGCAGGCCGCGGAGGCAAGTCCGACCGCGGCGAACTTTTTCGAGACGTCCCTGACCTACAACTTCAGGCCGGTGGAATTTACGTCCTTTGTCCACCCGACGCCGTTCGAGAACCTCGATGTGATGCCGGCGCATCCTGACCTGGATTCCCTCCACGGCAAGCTCGAATCCCGCTACAAAATCTACAAGCTACGCGACGCCTTGCTCGAGCTGGAGGCAGTCTACGACGCCATTTACATCGACACGCCACCGGCCCTGAATTTCTATACCCGCTCCGCACTGATCGCCGTGGAGCGCTGCCTGATCCCGTTCGATTGCGATGACTTCTCGCGCCGTGCCCTCTACACGCTGCTCGATAACGTGAAGGAAATCCAACAGGACCACAACGACGGGCTGCAGGTCGAGGGGATCGTGATCAACCAGTTCCAGCCGCGAGCCAGCTTGCCGCAGAAACTGGTCGAAGAACTGGTAAGCGAGGGCCTGCCAGTCCTTGAATCGCGGCTATCTGCATCGGTGAAGATCCGCGAATCGCATCAGCATGCCACTCCCATGATCCATCTGGATCCGCGCCACAAGCTTGCGCAGGAATACGTGGCGTTGCACCGCGAGCTGGCTGGCTGAAGAATCGCCAAGGCGCGCTGAGATCGATTTCCCCACGCAATGACACTGCCAGCGTGAGCCAGCGACACGCTCGCCCAGGCTATGCGGACATTGAACGACGGAATGCCTGATCCGGCACCCCCGAGCGCCGACGTGGCGGGCCCACGCTGATCACTCGCTTGCAGGGGGCCTTGTTCTGCGCCACAGTTGCACAGTTGTCCTACCGGACCAGGCTGGAGACTGTGATGGGAAACCGGCTCGCCTCAGAATCGTCACCTTACCTCCGACAACACGCAGAGAATCCAGTCGACTGGTATCCCTGGTGCGAAGAGGCCTTTCTCCGCGCGCGCGACGACGACAAACCGGTTCTGCTTTCCGTCGGCTACGCCACATGCCATTGGTGCCATGTCATGGCGCACGAATCGTTCGAGAATCCCCGGATCGCCGGCCTGATGAATGAGCGCTTCATCAGCATCAAGGTCGATCGGCAGGAGCGTCCCGACCTCGACGACATTTACCAGAAGGTCCCCCAGATGATGGGACAGGGCGGCGGCTGGCCGCTCACGGTGTTCCTGACGCCGCAAGGAGAACCATTCTTCGGTGGCACCTACTTTCCGCCGGATGATCGCTACGGCCGCCCTGGGTTCGAGCGTGTGCTGCTGAGCCTGAGCGAAGCCTGGAGGCATCGCCGCCAGGAGCTGAGCAAAACCGTCGAGCAGTTTCAGCAGGGGTTCCGGCAGCTGGACGAAGCGGACCTGGGCCGTGCAGCCGCCGAGGTCGAGGACCTGCCCGCGCAGGCAGCCCGCGCCCTCGCACGGAATACGGACCCGACCCATGGCGGGTTGGGCGGAGCGCCCAAGTTTCCCAACGCAAGCGCCTACGACCTCGTGCTGCGCATCTATCAACGTACCGGTGAACCCGCCTTGCTTGAAGCGCTGGAGCGCACGCTCGACGGCATGGCGGCCGGCGGCATCCATGACCAGCTCGGCGGTGGGTTCTCCCGCTACAGCGTCGACGAACGTTGGGCCGTGCCCCACTTCGAAAAGATGCTTTACGACAACGGCCAGCTCGTCGCGCTGTACGCCAACGCCTACCGGCTGAGCGGCAAGCAAGCCTGGTGCCGTGTATTCGAAGGAACCATCGCGTACATCCTGCGCGACATGACGCACCCCGATGGCAGCTTCTATGCCGGCGAAGATGCCGACAGCGAAGGCGAGGAAGGCCGTTTTTATGTCTGGACACCGGCCGAGGTGAAGGCGGTGCTGGGCGAATCCGAGGGCGCCCTGGCGTGTCGCGCCTATGGCGTGACCGAAGGCGGGAACTTTGAACCCGGCAGATCGGTGCTCCACCGGGCCGTCACGCTGACTCCTCTGGAGGAGGCACGGCTAGAAGGCTGGCGCGAGCGGCTATTTGCAGCACGTGCCCAACGCGTGCGCCCCAGCCGCGACGACAACATCCTCACCGGCTGGAACGGTCTCATGATCCAGGGACTCTGCGCGGCTTACCAGGCGACAGGCAACGGAGCACACCTCGCCGCCGCAAGGCGTGCCGCCAACTTTATCCAGGACAGACTCACCATGCCGGACGGCGGCTTGTACCGGTCCTGGAAGGACGGCACAGCCAAGGTGCCGGGGTTCCTTGAAGACTATGCCTTCCTGGCCAACGCTCTGATTGACCTCTACGAATCCTGCTTCGACAAGCGATACCTCGATCGCGCAGTCGAACTCGCGGCGCTTATCCTCGACAAGTTCTGGGAAGACGGGCTGTATTTCACGCCCCACGATGGCGAGCCATTGGTGCACAGGCCCCGGGCGCCGTACGACAGCGCCTGGCCGTCCGGCATGTCAGCCAGCGTGTTCGCCTTCTTGCGCTTGCATGAACTCACCGGCCAGGATCGCTACCACGACCTTGCCGAGCACGAATTCCAGCAATACCGGGCTGCCGCCACCGCGGCCCCGGCCGGCTTCGTGCACCTCCTGGCCGCCAGGGATTTCGCACAGCGCGGACCGTTCGGGATCATTCTTGCCGGCGATAAGGCGGCTGCCGCCGCGCTTGTCGAGAGCGTTCACCGCACGTACCTCCCGGCACGCGTCCTCGCATTTGCCGAAGACGTTCCAGTCGGCCAGGGGCGGCACCCGGTCAACGGCCGGCCGGCGGCCTACGTGTGCCGGCATCGCACCTGTGCTGCACCGGTAACCAGCGGCCAGGCGCTCCTTGAGCGCTGCGTGGCGTAACTGTCGCGTTGCTGCTCGACCTTTGTCGCCCGCAGCGCGCCGCCCATGGGGCGGACATCGAAGCCCGTCCCCCTTACGCAGCGCCAAGCCAGCGATGCAAGTCACATCATCGGCCTTTGCAGACGGTTTCGCTCCGACCAGCGTGGACCAGAAAGCCCGCCGGAATTCATGCGGACCAGATTCTGGCTCGGCCCTGTTGCAAAGCCGTTGGCCGCAGATGGCCTGATACTGGAGAAATGGTTCACATACTCGATGTTGGCATCCACGACGCCATAGAGGGTAACAGTGGACTGCGCCCTCGCAGGGCTGCCAGCAATCGCCGCCGCACTTGCGAGAACGGCACAACAGTACTGCCTCATTCCAGGTGCTGCCTTCATAGGTCTCCTCCCTATAGTTTTCTTTCAATCCCAGTCATGCGCGGCCAAGATGCGACTCACGATACCTGGCGACCTTGCCCTTCCCAGAAGCGCGTTCGAAGTGCTTTCTTATCTATCTTTCCGACACTGGTAAGCGGGAGCTTCTCGACAAATTCGATTTGCTTCGGTGCATAGATGGCCCCCTTGCGCGACTTCACCAGTTGCACCAGCTCCTCCGCCTGGACCTGCTCGCCAGGGCGGCGCACCACCAGGGCCGCAACTGCCTCACCCCACTTCGGATCGGGAACCCCAATGACAGCCACCATCGATACCGCCGGGTGAGTGCTGATAATGTCCTCGACATCTCGCGGGTAGACATTGAATCCACCTGATATGACCATGTCCTTCTTCCGGTCAACGATGTAGAGATAGCCGCGATCATCGAATCGCCCGATGTCGCCGGTGTGCAACCAGCCATTCTTCAGTGCACTGTCGGACAACTCGGGCAAGTTGAGATACTCGCGCATGACGTGTATGCCTCGCACGCAGATCTCCCCGGCTTCACCCATGGGGACTTCCTGATCCTGGTCGTCCAGCACCTTCAGAAGGGTGCCAAGCGTCGGACGGCCGCAGGACGCAAAGCGCTCCGGGCTGGCGGGATCATGGTCAGCCCGGCCAAGATAGGCCAGGGGGTAAGCCTCTGTCTGGCCATACAGCTGGGCGAAGACCGGGCCAATGCGCTCCAGACCTTCATGCAGGCGAGCCGCAGACATGGGTGACGCGCCATAGAGCAGCAGTTCCAGCGATGACAGATCCGCCTTGTCGAGCGAGGGATTGTCCAACAGGCTGTAGATCATGGTAGGAACCATCAGCGCCATGTTGATGCGCTCACGACGGATGACATCCAGCACGCGATCTGGCGCGAAGCCGTCCTGCAGATGGACGGTGCCACCGCGTACGAGCGTCGGCATGATCTTTGTACCCGTCACATGGGTGATCGGCGCCACGGCAAGATAGCGCGGGACGGCCGGGATCTCAAAATCAGCCAGGCAGTTCAGGAGCATCGCGGTAAATGCCGCGTGGTCCCGTACCACCCCCTTGGCCCGACCGGTTGATCCGCCGGTATAGTGGACATACGGAACGTCTTCTCGATGCGTGAGATCGCGTGGCGAGCAACTTCCGGCCTTTTCCGCCTGTGCCAGCAAATCACTGCCGAGATCCGACTGTCCAAGACTGAACACCGAGCGCAAACCGGGAGCAGCCGCGAGAATTTCTTCGCCACGCTCCCGGTGCGTTGAGACATCCACCACCAGCACGTCTGCATTGAAATCCTGGATCTGCAGCAGATGGTCTTCAAGGGAGCCAAGGGGATGAAGCGGTGTGCTGATCATTCCGCTGCAAAGTGCCGCCATGCCAGCGCACCAGCCGAAGGCTGAATTGCCGGTCAGCAGGCAGACCCGATGGCTGCGGATCAGGCCCGCGCTCGCATAGACGGCCTGCATGCGCCCAAGCAGGTCGCCCATGGCGCGATAGCTCAACGATCCGCCCTCCCAGCTGAAAGCAGTCCGATCACCGTACTGCCAAACAGCGCGCAGCAGCAGCGTGCCAATGGTTGGGGCCATTTGAATCGACTGGTCCATGTTGATGTCTCCTCCTTTGAATAGTCTTGTTCCGACGTCACTTGCCAAGGGCTGACCGATACTCCGTCAAGGTCTGGTCAACGAGCTCTGCAACGGACTGGACCGCGCGTACGCCCGACACGCTGTGCCCGGCGCTGCAAATATCCACCCATCGCCGCGGCCCGGCCTTACCGGATCCGGCACCGAACAGTTCGCCAGCGCGCGGGCGGGAAACCTGCTCGTCGAGGCGGTCCGGGTCCAGGCCCGCCGCGCGAATGGACGGCCGAAGCATGCTGGTATCCAACCCTGTGAACGCCCTGGTCAGGATCACATCGTCCATGGTGCTGTCCACCAGCAGTTGCCTGTATCCTGGCGCCGCCATGCTCTCAGCCGTAGCGATGAAGCGAGTCCCCATATAGGCAAGGTCGCAACCCAGGACTTCTGCGGCGCGAAGCGCAATGCCATCGGATATGCCGCCAGCAAGGACGATGGGGCCGTCAAACAGGCTGCGCACGGCACGCACAAAGGCGAAGGGATTGAGCCAGCCGGTTTGCCCGCCGGCCCCGGCTGAAAGCAGCACCAGTCCGTCGGCACCCGCCTCGATGGCCTTGTGCGCGTGCTTCAGTGTGGCCACGTCCGCCCACACCTGCGTGCCAATGCCATGCAAGGCAGGTATCACAGCCGTCGGCGATCCAACGCTGGTGATGACCAGTTCCACCCGATGCCGCACCAGGCACGCCAGATCGTCCCTGAGCCGCGATTGCTGCATGATGAGATTCGGGCAAATCGGCGCAGGCGGGCTGTCATAGGTGGCAAGCGACCGCTTCATGCCGGCAAGCCAGTGGTCGAGCTCATCCGTCGAGCGGGCATTGGCGGTCGGAAACGCACCGATCACACCCTGTCGGCAAGCGGCGATCACCATCTCGGGCCCTGACACGCGCAGCATTGGCGCTGCAATCAGCGGCAGGCCAAGTCGTTCTGCAATGTGTTTTGGAAGCCTGCCGCCAGACGCTATTGATTGCGATGCGTGCATCAAGTCATCTCCATCGTTGCGCGTTCCGTTCGAACGCCCCCCCCGCATGGGCAGCGCGGCTCGGCCAATGCCAGCTCATGCCGACCGCCGCTGGGCCACCTGCCACCCGACCTCGGCGAACTGGCGTGCCCGCCGACCGAACTCCGATGCGTCGGCGCCGACTGCATTCCCCTGCAATGCGCGATGGTAGACACCCTGCGCGATGGCGGCCGAGCGGAACAGCGAGAACGCAACGAAGAACGGCCAATGCTCGAGGTCCGCGTCCCCCGCATTCCTGACGTAGGCTGACACCAGGCTGTCCATGCCGGGAAGGCTCGCGGCTTCCAGGTCAAGGCCATGGAGACCGTTGGGAAAGACGTCTGCAGGCAGCACATAAGGCATGCAGCAATAGGCAAGGTCCGCGAGCGGATGGCCGATCGTCGCCAGTTCCCAGTCAAGGATGCCGACGACCTCGGCGCGTTCGGCATGAAAGATCAGGTTGCCAAGCCGGAAGTCCCCATGCGCAATGGCATCACGGTTCAGCACGGGAACTTGCGTGGCCAACCATGCCATCAGCGCATGCATTGCCGGCATCTCGTCGGTCTGGCTCGCCAGGTACTGCGCGCTCCAACGCGCGATCTGGCGTTCCACATAACCCTCAGGACGACCAAAGTCGCCCAGACCCGCCGCACGCCAGTCGACCTTATGCAGTCTTGCCAGCGCGTCCACCATCGCCTCATAGATGGCCTTGCGGCTTGCCGTCGGCACCCCGGCAAGGTCCACCCGACTGAGAATCCTGCCGGGAAGATGCTCCATGACATAGAACGGCGTACCAATCACGCTTGCGTCCTCGCAAAGGAGTCTCGCTCGTGGAATGGGCACGTCGGTATCGGCCAGTGCCGCCAGAACGCGGTATTCGCGCTCGATCTGATGTGCGGAGGGAAGCAGCTTGCCAGGTGGCTTCTTGCGCAGCACATAGTTGTGCCCGTTCGCCTTCAGCAGGTAGGTGGGGTTCGACTGCCCGCCCTGGAACTGCGACACGGCAAGGCTTTCATCAACGCCATCCAGGCGTCCGCGCAAGTACGCGACCAGTGCCTCGACATTGAAACGATGGGATGGAAGTACATCCACGGTCAGAATGTCCGGGCTCATTCCCGGATCTCCAACGGCGAGACCACAAGACAGAAATACCACTTTGACCGGGCTTCAAACGGATTGACCGCACATGGTGGTCCCGGCAGGATGTCGTTCAGGTTCATAGCTATTCTCGAGTGAATCTGCGTACCTGCGTGTGACCGATAGCGGTCAAGCTCGCGGGGATATCACGAGGCTTCGACGCCGACCGCAGTCCATATCGGAACAGAGCCGACCAGAAGTGGCCACAGCACGTCCGCGCGGCCGTCCCACCGGATGCTGGCGGGAAACCAGTGACGTGCGGCCAGTATGGCTAAATCCTTCGCGCTGGCACATCGTCAGAATTGACGATCAGAGGCGTCGCCATCCGAATCCTGTTTTCACATCACCGGCCAACACGCCGCTCGCAAGCCTGACCAGCACGCGCCGCTTCGAACATGGTTGTGCTACGCAAGCCAAATATTTGATAATCGCAGGAAGGCCTGGGCAATGACCCATCCTCCACGGAGTTGACGGCCACCTGCGAGCACGCGCCGTGCCTCGCTCAGGAGACAACGAGATGATCGGCAGTAGAGAGCGGCACGGATCTTCGCCGCCAGTTGCGATAAAGCTGAACCCCCCCAATGCTTTGCCAAGTCAGGTCCAGCGTCAGACGATCTGTGACGCGGCCTGTGACTCGCACGCCGCCAAGGTGGTTCTCATCAGCGCGCCCGCCGGTTTTGGCAAGACGACGGCCATGACCCAGATTCGTTCCAGGCTCGAAGGCAATGGCGTTGCCACCGCCTGGCTGACCTGCGACGCGGCTGACAACGATACTTCGCGCTTTCTTGGCAATCTTGCGGTGGCGGTCTCCCGGCTCGCGCCCCGACAGCATGCTCGGGACGATCGGGACAATCTGGAGCCGCGGCAATCCATGACCGTGTTGGAGACGATCCACGAGCTCGGCAGAAGTCCGTTGCCGTTCGCGCTCTTTCTGGACGAGCTGGAGCATCTTCACGAACCGGCCGTGCTGGGCTTGCTCAGGGAAATCCTGAGCCAACTCCCCCGCCGCGGCCTGGTCGTGATCGGTACAAGAACCACCCCGGATCTCGGGCTGGCCCGGCTTCGTATGCATGGCGAACTGGTGGAGATCGATGCTTCATGGCTCAGGTTTTCGCTCGAGGAGACCGTGGACTTCTTCAACAAGAAACGTCACCTGTCGATACCGTACGATGAGGTGCGCCAACTGCACCAGACGACGGAAGGCTGGGTCGCCGCGATATCGCTCGCTTCCGTCGCATTGGAGCGCCATGTCAGGCATAGCGATTTCATCACTCGCTTCTCGGCGTCGAACCGGGAGATAGCCGAGTACCTGAGCGAGGATGTCCTGAACCGGCAGCCAGCCGCGACCAGGAACTTTCTGCTGCGGACCAGCGTCCTGAAGCATCTTTCCCCTGCGCTGTGCGATGCCATCCTGCGACGCACCGACAGCACGCAGATGCTGGAGAGGCTGGAAAGATCCAACCTCTTCCTCACCTCGATCGCTGGTCCGGAGCCGACGTATCGCTATCACAGCCTGTTCGCCAGCTTCCTGCGCAATCAGCTGGCGCACGAGATGCCGGACGAGGCTCCCCGGCTCACGATGGCGGCTTCGCACTGGCATGAAGAGCAAGGCCGACCTGTGCCGGCGATCGACTATGCCATCGACGCGCAGGACTATGGGCGTGCCCTGGATCTCCTCGCCACACATGCCGACAGCTTTCTTTCCAGCGGCCGCTGGCGACTTCTCAGCCGCTGGTTCGGGGCGATACCGTCGGCCCTGCTGGGCAACTACCCCATTCTCCGGGTGGTCCATATTCTTGCCGTCTATTTCACCCGCGGCGCACACGAGGCGAACCGGCACCTGGAGCAACCGGAACTGAAAGAGGCGACGAATCCCGAGGTCGTCACCCACCTTCGCGCCCTGCGCCCGCTGCTGCTGGCAAGCGTGGATCGCCATGAAGCAGCTTATGAGGTAGGCGTGACAGCGTTATCGTCGTTTCCAACAGGAAACTCGTTTGCCGACGGCATCCTGGCAAATGCAATGGCCGTCGCCTTTGCCGTCAGGGGCGAACATGAGCAAGCCCGCAAGCTCCTCGACGAGGCCAGAATCACGCAATCCGACAGCCCGAACCCATTCGGCCTGATGTACACGGAGTCAGTTGAAGGCATGATCGACATGCAGGAAAACCGGCTGCGGCAGGCGACGGCCCGCTTTCGCATGGCCGTGGCCGCAACGGGCGCACCATCCTACTGTTACACGACCGGCAACGCATGGGCCGGTGTCTTCTACGCCCATGCACTGTACGAAGCCAATGAGCTGGAGCAGGCTGCGCGCTTGCTCGACGTCTATGTGCCAATCACGAAGGAACTCGGCCTGCCCGACCATATGATCACGGGGCATGTCACCCTGGCGCGTATTGCTGTCGCCAATGGCAATGTCCCCCAGGCCTTCCAACTGCTCAGCGAGCTCGAGTACCTGGGCCATCACCGGCATGCGGCCCGTGCCGTGGCCAGCGCAAAGCTGGAGCGCGCGCGCCTGCTGGTCATGCAAGGCAATCTGATCGCAGCCCAGGCGGAGCTCGAGCGCGCCAATTCCCCTGACATCTGGAAGCGCTGCCAGGCGCTGCGCCTCCCCGCCAATGATGTCGACTATCTCGAACTAGGCCAGCTGCGTTGGCAGATCGCTGCGGGCAACGCCAGCGAGGCGTTACCGGACATCGAGAGTGCCATCTCGATGGCGACGTCCCAGCGCCGGCTGCGGCGTGCCATGAAGCTCTGCGTGCTGAAGAGCCTGGCACTGGACAGCATGGGCGATATGGCCGCGGCGAACGCCCAGATGCGGGAGCTACTCAAGGCGGCGTGCCATGAAGGCATCATGCGCCTGGTGCTGGATGAAGGCAGACCTGCCCGCAACATTGTCTTGCGATTGGAGCGGTCCAGCCAGGCCGAACCACCGACTCAGCGCGACCCCATCTTTGCGGATTTCCTGCAGCGCTTGCTGCAGGGGTTCGGGCCCTTTCTGGACGACCGGGCGACACGGACGCCCGGCGACAGCGGTGAGTCGACGCCAACGCTGTCAGCTGCCGAGCTCAAGGTGCTGCGCCTGCTCGCCGAAGGCTGTTCCAACAAGGCCATGAGCGAGAAGCTGTTCGTCTCCGACAGCACGGTGCGCACCCACGTCCGAAATATCAGCCAGAAACTCGGGACGCATAGTCGGACTCAGGCAGTCGCGAAAGCACGTCTGCTGGGACTGATCAGCTAAGGATGGGGCTGCGCGTTGAACACCATCCAGGTGGGATGGCCGCGCTTATTCCGCTTTGGCGCCCGACACCTCGATCATCCGCCTGACCGTCGGCTCGATGGCTTCAAACTCCCGCCTGAACTCGGCGCCCGTGTTGCCGACTGGCTCGCTCCCAGCCAGGTCCAGGCTGGCCTTCACCGGCACCGACCAGGCAGCGGCACGCGTCGCCCTTTCCAGTTGCGCAAGAGTCGCTGGCTGAGTGCCCGCGCGTACGAGCATCCCGGTCCAGCCAAGCGGCTTCAGCTCAGGATCGGTCAGGCCGAGCTCAGCCATGCTTGGCACATTTGGCAAGCTCTTGGCCCGACGGTCACCGAATACCGCGATCGGCCGCACCTTTCCACTCTCAATATGGGGCCTCATCGAGCCGACGCTGGCAATGCCCCAGGCGATCTGTCCTGCCGCCAGGTCCTGCACCATTGGCGCCTCGCCCTTATAGGGAACATGAGCCATATCGAGCCCTCTGGATTGGCACAAGTAGGTGCCGGCCAGATGTCCGAAGCTTCCCACGCCATAGGAGCCAAAGGCCGCCTTGCCCTTGTTGCTGACCGCCCAGGCAAGGAATTCCGTCATATTGCTCACCGGCACATTCTGATTAACGGCCAATACGATTCTGCCAATGGCTACCTGGGAGATGAACGCCAGATCGCGCCTGACATCATAGGGTACCTTTTGCACCAGGTAGGGCACGCTGACGATCGGGGCGGAATGTGTGAGCAGCACCGTATAACCATCGGGCGCCGCGCGGGTCACGGTCTGGACGGCCAGCACGCCACCACCGCCGGGCTTGTTGTCCACAATGACTGGCTGGCCCATCTGCTTGCCCATCTCTTGCGCCAGGCTGCGCGCGAAGGTATCGAGGGAACCCCCTGGTGGTGCGGGCACGATGAAGGTGATCGGCTTGGACGGATACCCTTGGGCCGCGCAAATCGCACTCAAGAGAAGCATCGCAATGGCAAGCAGCGTTCTTTTGGTCATGGAGAAATCGCTCCGGTGATCGGTGGTTGCAGGGCGGCAGAGCAAGCGAGACTCTGCCGTCCGCCTGGCATCCTTGAGCTGGGTCTAGGCCAATGTCACGCGTGCTACTCAGCGCGGTGGCATGCGAAGTCCGCCATCGAGACGGATGGTCTCTCCATTGAGCATCGGGTTCTCGATGATGTGCGCGGCGAGTGCGGCAAATTCCGAGGCATCACCCAGTCGACGCGGATGTGGCACGCCACTCGCCAGTGCAGCGCGCGCATCCTCGGGCAGCCTGGCCAGCATCGGAGTATCGAAGAGACCAGGGGCAATGGTGCAGACGCGAATGGCCCTGGCGGCGAGGTCGCGTGCGGCCACGAGCGTCATCCCGACCACGCCCGCCTTGGACGAGGCATAGGGAATCTGCCCGATCTGGCCCTCGTACGCGGCGACCGAGGCCGTAAGAACGAGCACGCCGCGCTCGCCGTTGACTGGCTCATTCCTCGCCATCCTGGCCGCCGCCAGGCGCAGGACATTGAAACTGCCGACCAGGTTGACGCGCACGATCGCTTCGTACTGCTCCAGCGAGCCTGGCTCCCCGTCCTTGCCAAGGATGCGCAGCGCGCCTCCCCGACCGGCACAATGCACCACGGCGCGCAGTTCGCCATTGGCTTGCGCCGCATCGAAGACACGCTCGAGATCCGACGAACTGGTGATGTCTGCCGGGACGAACGTCACGGCGTCACCCAGTTCAGCAGCAATTGCGGCGCCATTCGACGAAGGCAGGTCCGCAATTACCACTGCGCCTCCCTGCCCGGCAAGGAACTTTGCTGTAGCAAGGCCAAGACCGGAAGCACCACCGGTCACCACACAGGAACTTCCCTGAATCTTCATGACTTATGCTCTCCTGACGTACGGATGACGCCGCGTTTACAGTCTCTCGATAATGGTGGCATTGGCCATGCCGCCTGCCTCGCACATGGTCTGCAGCCCGTAGCGGCCACCGCCGCGCTCCAGCGCGTGCAGCATCGTGGTCATGAGACGGGCACCAGATGCGCCGAGGGGATGGCCGAGTGCAATCGCCCCGCCGCATGGATTGAGGCGATCCGGGTCGACATTGAACTCGCGTTGCCATGCGAGCGGCACTGGCGCGAAGGCCTCGTTGACCTCATAGTGATGGATGTCTTCGGCGGCGAGTCCCGCCTTCCCAAGCGCCCGCTGCGTGGCCGTGATCGGCGCCGTCAGCATCAGTAGCGGATCGTCGCCGCGCACGTCGAACGATACAAAGCGGGCCCGCGGCTTGAGATTCAGTCTTCTCGCCATTGCCTCACTCATGATCAGGAGCGCGGAAGCGCCATCCGTGATCTGCGATGAATTGCCGGGTGTGATGCTCCAGTCGATCTCCGGAAAGCGCTCGATATAGGCTTCCGAGCGGAAGGAGGGCTTGAGCTGGGCAAGACCTGCAACCGTCGTTTCCGCTCGGATGGTCTGATCCTCCGTGACGATGCCCTCGTCGGTATGGATCGGCAGGATCTCGGCCGCGAACCCGCCGCTGTCCCGCACCCTGGCGGCGCGCCGATGCGACGTCGCCGAGTATTCGTCCAGTTCCTGCCGGCTGAGCCCCCATTTCCGTGTCACCAGCTCGGCCGAGATACCCTGGCCCACCAGGCCCGGTGCATAGCGGGCCCGGACGGATGGCCCGTCCCCATCAGCACCGCCACGCGAGCTTCCCATCGGCACGCGGCTCATCGACTCGACCCCCCCGGCGATCACAATGTCATAGGCGCCGGCCATGATCCCCTGCGCGGCGAAATGCACCGCCTGCTGACTCGATCCGCAGCGGCGGTCGATCATCGCCGCCGGCACATGCTCCGGAAAGCCGGCAGCCAGCCACGCGTTCCGGCCGGGCAAGGCCGATTGCTCCGCAACCTGGCTGACGCAGCCAATCAGCACATCGTCAACCAGCGCCGGGTCAAGATCGTTCCGGCGCACCAGTCCCTGAAGCACCTGCGCCAGCATCTCCACGGGATGGAGGTTGGCAAACGCGCCACCGGCCTTCCCTCGGGCCATGGGCGAGCGCACTGCGTCCACAATGACAGCTTCCGTTCTCATGATTTCCTCTGTAAGTCTTGGTCTGTTTCAAATGATTCCGGTGTCTTCCAAGTTCCGGATTGCCGCTTCGGTGTATCCAAGGCTCGAAAGAATCTGGCCCGTGTGTTCGCCCAGGCGCGGCGGACGATTCCGGATCCCGCCGGGGGTATCCGACAGGAAGACGGGCGCACGCGCGATTGGCACGGGCCGATCGACGCCCGGATAGGCAACGGGTTGAAAAAGGGCCGTGGCAACGGCCTGAGGATGGTCGACCACCTCCGCCGGCCTCAACACCGGGCCCGCAGGAATCTTGGCCTCGGCAAGAAGAGCCAGTGCTTCCTCGGTACACAAGGTCTCGCACCACTGCTGCATGCGCGCCGATACCAGATGACCGTTCTCGCCACGCGCGGTATCGCTGGCAAAGCGATCGTCGTCCAGCCATGCGATGTTTCCCGTCAGCCTGGCCCACCGCTTGAAGAGCGGCTGGCCCACCACGGCGCACGTGATCCAGCCATCGCGCGTCCGGTACAGATCGGACGGTGCGGCCACGAAGCTCCGGTTCCCCACCGCCGCCCGATTGATCCCGGTCAGGGCCTGCTCGGCGATCAGCCCGCTGCCGAACATCGCCGCCGTCGCGAATAGCGAAGCTTCGACGACCTGCCCTTTCCCCGTCTTCATTCTGGCAAGCAAGGCAGCCAGCGTCCCATAAGCACAGTGCAGAGCGGTGCCAAAATCGGCCCAGACGATCTGCGATTTCTGCGGCGAGCCGGGCGGGCCGCTGAGAAAGACACCTCCCGACATGGCCTGCGCCACGCCATCAAAGCCGAGGTGATCGCGCAGGGGCCCCTGCGAACCAAAGGCCGACACATGCGTGAGAATGATGCGCGGATTGATCGCGGCGAGCGAGGGGTAGTCCAGCCCCATCTTCTCCAGCGTGTAGGCCGGCAGATTCACCACCACGACATCCGCCGATGCCACCAGGCGCCTGACCACCTGCCTGCCTTCCGGGGTCGCGGGATCCAGCGTCATGGACAGCTTGTTGCGGTTCATCTGCATGAACAGGGCACCATCCCCTGTGGGCGCCACCGGCATCAGGTACCGGTCTTCGCTACCGCCCGGCTTCTCGATGCGAATGACCTCGGCACCAAACTCGGCCAGCAGGGCCGCGCAATATGGCGCCGCAACGTATCTCCCGAAGTCGAGGACCCGGATTCCACTCAGTACGCCATCCGCTGACATGCCCTCTCCTTGAGCCCCTTGGCTTCTGTTACCGACCATCAGACACACCCGGTGTCCACTTACTGCTTAGGAATGCCCGCCGCCTTGACAATCTTCTCCGCCTGCTCGATCTCGGCCAACTGAAAGCGGCGCAGTTCTGCCGGTCCGGCGAGGAAGATCTCCCCGTCCATCTGTTTGGAGAACCGCGCGGACTCTGGGAGCGCATAGATAGCGAGCAGGTCATCGCTGAGCTTCTTGACGATGTCCGGCGGCGTCTTTGCGGGAACATAAGCCGCCATCCACGTGACAAAGACGAAATCGCGATAGCCACTTTCCTGCATGGTGGGCACCGAAGGCTCCATGGAAAGCCGCTTGTCGCCTGTCACCGCCAGGATGCGTAGCTTCCCGGATTGGATATGCGGCCGGACGATGGAGTAGTCGGCAAATGCAAAGTCGATCTGCCCGCCAGCCAGGTCACTGAGCGCCTGCACCGCGCCCTTGTATGGCACGTGCGCCGCGGAAACCCCCGCTGCAACGAGGAACTTCTCCGTCGCGAGCTGGTACAGCGGACTACCGCTACCGTAGTTCAGCTTGCCGGGAGCGGCCTTTGCCCGCGCCACCAGATCCGCCACGGTACGAATGGGCGACCCGCCCGGGACCACGACCGTCATCACCGACTTCGTCAGCCTGGCAACCGGTGCAAGGTCTTTGATGGGGTCATAGGGCAAGGCATTGAACATGGCGGCATTGGTCGCCACGGGCGAGTTGCTGGTGAAGAAGACGGTGTACCCATCCGGCGGCGCATGCACCACCGCCTGTGCGGCAATGATGCCGTTACCCCCCGGCCGGTTTTCGACGACGACCGCCTGCCCGTTCCGTTCCTGCAGTTTCATCGCGGCATATCGCGCCTGCCGATCCGGACCGCTGCCAGCAGGGAAAGACACAATCAGCCGAATCGGCTTCTCCGGATACGCTGCTCCCACATTCCTTGCGCCGCATAGTACGAGCGCAATACCCAGCATGGCGCCAACCAGGCGGTGCTTTCTCATTTCCTTGTCTCCGTCCATTTTCTTTTGCCACGCGAAGATTCCGTGGCCCAGGTGCCGCAAAATCTGAGCTGTCTAAGCTGTGCGCTCGGCAATACCGAGTTCGGCCAGTAAGTCATCGCTGTGCTGGCCGAGGCGAGGTGCGGGTTCAATCCTTGGCTTCGGCCTGGCGGAGAACTTGACGGGTGGCTGTACCTCGACGTATTTGCCTTCGCTGGGATGAATCCGATCCTGGAAGAAGCCGACTGCCTTCAGGTGTGGATCGTCGAACAGGTCTTCCACGTCATTGACACGCATTGCCGGAATGCCGGTTTTCTTGAGGAAGGCCAGCCACTCATCCGTGGTCCGCTCAGGCGTAACCGCCGCGAGCAGTTCGTACATGACGTCAAGGTGCTTGGTTCGCAGTGCCTTCGAGTTGAGCCGAGGGTCTTCCAGCACGTCACTCTTGCCGACGGCATGGAAGAAGGCAACCCATCGCTCATCGGAATAGGGCGTGATCCCGATGTAGCCATCCTTCGTTCGCGCAGGTTTGCGCTTTGGATTCATGACCCTGGGAGACAGCATATTGCCGATCGACGGTATGAACGTGCGCTCTCCCAGATGCTCCAGCAGCGTGAAGCTCGTGAGGGCCTCCATCATCGGCACCTCCACATGTTGACCTTCGCCGGCTCGAAGCTTGTGTACCAGAGCGGCAAGCGTGGCGTAAGCGGCGTGCAGACCAGACACCTTGTCCGCGATGATCATTGGGAAATAGCGGGGATTGGGGTCTCCATCCACCCTGGGCAAGAGCGAAGCCATGCCGGAGGCGGCCTGGATGACGTCGTCGTAAGCCTGCATAGATGCATAGGGCCCAGACATGCCAAAGCCAACGCAGTGAACGTAAATGATGTCGGGCCGAATCTGGCGGACAGCGTCATAGTCAAGGCCAAGCCGGGCGATACCGTCGGCACGCACGTTATGGATGAAGACATCGCTCGACTGCAATAGCCGGTGCATCGCCTCTCGGCCTGCTTCACTACGCAGGTCCCACGTGACGGACCGCTTCCCGCGGTTTATGGTCATATGCGTGCCGCTCATGCCAGGCGTCTCGACGAAGCTGCCGCTATGGCGCATCGAGTCCCCTTCGGCCGGCTCGATCTTGATGACGTCCGCGCCCATGTCAGCCAGGATCTGCGTGCAGTAGGGCCCGAAGATCACGGTCGACATATCGACGACGCGAATACCCTCCAGCATGGGGCCGTTTTCTTTCTTCATAATCCAATGCTCCTTAGGCAAACCAATCAGATCACGCCGTCATTCACCAGGCATGTGAGCTGCTCTTTTGACAGGCTGAGCCAGTCGGAAAGGATGTGGCGCGCAACCTGCCCCGGCAGCGTCCCTGGCGTGTCATCGCGCGCCGCAGGGCCGACGTCCAGAGGCGCAATGTCGATCGCTTGCCCAAGACCGCCTTGTACCTCGCGATGGCGCAGCGCACCGAGCACGGCGATCGCACCATGGAGTCCGCTCTGAGATGACCCTGCACAGGCGGGGTCTTCCCTCTGCCTGCACTCCGCCTGAAGGAGATAAATGATGCGACGATTGACTTTCCACACTGCGTCATAGTCCAGGCCACAGCGCGTCATCTCCACGACGTCGAGGTTGCCAAGAAACACGTCGCATTCCTTGGCGAGCTGTAGAATGAGTTCGCGCTCCGCCGACCCGGCAAAGTCAATGGTCAGCGAGTGTGGTTGTCCAGGCGGCGATCCACGCGAGTTCGCTCCGTCGCCATGACCTTCGCTGGAGGCGCCACCGCCTGCATCGGCGGAAAAGGCATACGTGGGCGCTGGCGGAACGAGCCGCAAGACTTCGGCACCAAGGCGCGACAGTATCCAGGCACAGGACGAGACCGTAGCTTCCCGGGCGAGCTCAAGGACGCGGACGCCGGCAAGCGGTTTGCGGTGCGGGGAGTTCCCGGATGGATCGACGCCTTGCAACATGCCATTCACCTTAACTGGGTCTGCTCTCATCTTCGATCGATGGCGCTCGGCTAGCGGTTCTTCCAGACCGGGCTGCGTTTCTCGGCAAACGCGGCAAGCCCTTCCCGCTTGTCTTCGGACTCCGCATTGCGGCCGGCCGGTCCTCGCTGCTTCGACCAGCTCTCCTCCTCGGTCCAGCCTTCCGCCTGGGAGCGCGACACGATTTCCTTGGAAGCGCGAACGGCGATCGGCGCATTGACCAGGACCTTGCGCGCCAGCTCGAGCGCCGCTTCGAACGTCTTGCCTGGCGCCGTGACCTTGGCCAGCAGGCCATGCCCCTGCATTTCGGCCGCGCTGCGTGGCTCTCCGGTCAGGATCATCTCCATGGCCAGGTGATACGGAATCCGCTTGTGCAGGCGGAAGCATCCCCCGCCAGTGGCAACCAGGCCGCGCTTCACCTCGGTCAAGGCGAACCGGGTCTCTTCCGAGGCGACGATCATGTCGCAGGACAGGGCAAGCTCCAGGCCGCCCGCATAGGCATGGCCTTCAATCGCCGCGATCACGGGCTTCAACGGCGGGCGCGTCATCATGCCGAAGCCGCCGCGTTTGGGTGTACGGGCGATCTCGCCGATTGCCGCGGCCTTCAGGTCATGGCCTGCGCAGAAGGTCGAGCCCTCCCCCCGCAGGACAGCCACCCACAAGGCGTCGTCCTCTTCAAACCGATCCAGGATCGCCTCCATCTGGAGAGCCATCGCGAGGTTGAATGCATTGCGCGCTTCCGGCCGGTCGATCGTGATGACCAGCACATGATCTTCGATGACTTCCGTGCGGAAATAGCTGCGCTTTTCAGTGTTATCCATGATCCTTCCGTGAGCTATGAGTTGTCCCTCGGCCGAGCCGGGTGACTTCGGAACTTGCGTTCGCCAGTGGATGCCTGAGTCACCAGGGGCCCTAAGGTGCCCCAAGGCGCCCTAAGCCGGCCTGAATTTCGGCAATGCGATTTCCTCGGTAACGTGATCGAACACGACCTGGACAGGCATATCGACACCAATCGCGGTCAGGGGGCAGTCCACGATATTCGTCGTCATGCGCACGCCCTCCTCGAGCTTGACAATGGCGACGATGTACGGATCGTCGTTCACGAACTCTGGCGTGGTCGACCGATAGGCGATGGTGTAGGAATAGACGGTCCCCCTGCCGGTACAGGTCTGCCAATCCAGTTCGGCACTCCAGCACGCCGTGCATGTGGCACGCGGATAGTGCTGGACATGGCCGCATTGCCTGCACTTCTGGATCTTGAGTTCGTTCTGCCTGGCTGCCTGCCAGAACGCACGGGTATGCGGCTGCGGGATCGGTAGCGGCTTGCGATATTCATTGGCTGCCATGGGTCTTCCTTTTCAGTTTGCGAGGACGAGCGTGACTTCGTCTGACATGACGCCACCATTGCCGTGGACGACGCCGACCGTCGCCCCTTTGACCTGCCGGGCCTCGGCGCGCCCCATCAGTTGCCGCACGCCCTCCACGACGTGGGTCATGCCGCCCGCGGCGCCTGCCTGTCCGAAGGACAGCTGGCCGCCGTTGGTGTTGCACGGGAAATCGCCCGCAAATGTGAGGTCACGCTCCGCTATAAATGGGCCGCCGTGTCCCTTGGGGCAGAATCCAAGGTCCTCGATCGCCATCAGGACCGCGATGGTGTAGCAGTCATAGAGCTGGGCAAGATCGACGCGTCCCGGCGAAACGCCGGCCATGGCGAAGGCCGCTTCGGCGGACTGCTTCGACCAGGATGTGGTGATGTCCTGCCTATGGGTGATCGAAAGATGGGACCCCGCCTCTCCTGCTCCCAATAGCCTGACCGGCGGATTCGGCCCTCGGTTCGCCAGGGACTGCCGCGTTACCAGAACCGCGGAACCACCCACGCAAGGCGAAACGATCTCCAGCAGGTGCAGCGGGTCGAAGATCATTTTTGAGTTCAGCACATCATCGATCGTGAGCACGCTCTGATTGAAGAGCGCAAGCGGATTCGACAAGGCACTCGTGCGCTGATCCACGGCAATTTTTGCCAGCTGCTCCGACTTCGTGCCGAATTCATGCATGTGCCGCCGCGCCACCATCGCGTAGCCGGCATTCGGAGGAGACGCACCAAACGGAATTTCGAATTCGGTAACGGCTTCCGAGCGCAGCATGCCCTTGCGGCTGTTGTTCCGGTCTGCACTTGGCACTTCGACGGTCAGGCAGAGCACGCGATCGCACAGCCCTGCCTGGATCGCCGCGGCCGCGCGCCACACCATGCCAGCGGCAGATGCGCCACCCAACTCCACCGTATCGAAGTACTTCAAGTTCAGGCCCAAGTGCTCGGCCACAGCAGACGGCCAGAACATGCTGTATGCAGCCACCGGCGTGGTGACGAGCAGGCCGTCGATTTCACCGGGAGACACGCCCGCGTCCAGCGCCGTCCTGCGCGCGATTTCCGCGGTCAATCCCATGGGCGTCAGCCCGTCTGCAGTCTTCCGAGATTTGAACTCTGCATACCCTGTGATCGCCGCAACATTTCTGAGAGACATCGCTATCGTTCCTATCCTTGATGTGCGCTTTCGGTCAGCACAGCGTGGCCACACACGGCGCGGCGCTGAAGCATGCGAGTGCCGATGTTTCGCACGCTACCCAGTGTCACCGTGCGATCCCCTGCCCTCACGTCTGGAAGCAGTCTAGCGACGCCCCCCACGGCTGTCCGTCGTCAAAACTGACGATTTGATGCTGGGTGCCGCGACAGGCCGGCAAACGTCGGAATCGAGCGGGAAACCTTCTTGTGCTGGTGTCTTCCATCCAACTTCCGCCGCGTTCGGCAATGGAACCGACCGCCGCGTGGTCGAGGCCTGCGGCACGCAGCGTGGGGCATTCCAGCCCCTTGAATCGACGCCGCAGATCGATCCTCTTGACACAGATCATCCGAGCCATCTGAAGCCATTGCCGCGGTAGTCGAAGGCAGGCACGCGCTGTCTCGCCCCGTGATCGCATTGGGCTGGATGGAGAAAAACCCGGCTGCTGTGACCGAGAGGTTCACGGTGAAGGTGATTCGCCGCCGGCTGACGCTGGACGAGTTCAAGGCGATATTGGCAAAGGCGCCCGAAGTCTCGGAGTGGCTGGAGAACGCCATGCTGCTGGCGCTGGTGTCAGGCCAGGATCGTTCCACTGTCGCGCGCTGGGAGAGGTCGACCGTTAAGGGCGACGTGATCATCGCCCGCCGCTCTAAGACTGACGTGAAGGTTGCTATCCCGACGGCACTGCGCCTGGATGCCATCGGTATGTCTTTGGCCGATGTGATCGCCAAGTGCAAATCGACCCATATCGTCAGCAAATACCTAATCCACCATATCCGCCCGGTCGGCAGCGTATCCCGCGGTGACGCGGTCGGGCTGACGTCAATGCAGGGAAAACATAGGGGTCATATGCCCCATCGATGGCGGCGGACAGACCCTCTCAGGACATACCCGGAGGCCAGTGTCTTGCTATTTCGCGGTGCGGAATACTCCGCCGCTTTCCTTGACGGTGCCTCGAAGCCTATGCAACAGTCGATGAAAACGAACGATCGTGCGGGAATACTCCCGACACCTCGTCACCGGGTCGCAACGCCGCCGTCCACGCCGACGCGGCCAGTGCCCCGGCTTGCCGGGCGGCCAGCGCGCCGCATCGCACAGGAGATCAACCATGCAGCACCTGCAACACGCATCTGCGCACCCGCACCGTGACCGCCACGGCGCGCCTTGGGCCAGGCCATCCCGCCCGCGTATCGCCGCGCGCGAGCCGGCGTTGCCGCCCGCCTGAGTTCCGCCCCCGACTTCCTGACCGTGGCCGCGCCTGGCGCCGCCGCGACGGCACACGCACGGCCTTTGCCGCTGCGTGCCTGGTTTCCCGAACCGCACGAGGTACCCCTGTGGCATTGTTCCTTCAACAGTTCCTGAACGGCCTGACGCTGGGAGGCGTCTACAGCCTGGTGGCGCTTGGCCTGACGCTGGTCTACGGCATCCTGCACGTGCCCAACTTCGCGCACGGCGCCTTCTACATGGCTGGCGCCTATGTGTCGTACTTCCTGATGACCTCGCTGGGCGTGAACTACTGGCTGGCGATGCTGGGCGCGGCGCTGGCGGTGGCCGTATTGTCGATGGCTGCCGACCGGCTGGTGTTCCACCCGCTGCGCAACTCGCCCGAGCTGCACGACATGATCGCCGCGATCGGCATCCTGCTGTTCCTGGAAGCCGGCGCGCAGGCGCTGTGGGGCGCGGACTTCCACCGCATGCCCACGCCCTATGGCCAGATCGTCGACGTGTTCGGGCTGACCGCGCCGCTGCAGCGCCTGCTGATCATCGGCGCCGCCTTTGCGCTGATGGTGCTGCTGCACCTGTTCCTGACGCGCACCATGACCGGCGCCACCATCATGGCGATGGCGCAGAACCGCGAAGGCGCCGCACTGGTGGGCATCGACGCCACCCGCGTGACGCTGCTGGTGTTTGCCATCTCCGGCGCGCTGGCCGCAATCGCCGCCACGCTCTACGCCCCGATCAACCTGGTCTACCCCAGCATGGGCAACCTGGTGATCACCAAGGCCTTCGTCATCATCATCCTGGGCGGCATGGGCAGCATCCCCGGCGCCATCGTCGGCGGGCTGATCATCGGCATGGCCGAGAGCTTCGGCGGCTTCTACGTTTCCACCGACTACAAGGACATCATCGCCTTCGTGCTGCTGGTGGTGATCCTGTCGATCCGGCCGCAGGGCCTGTTTGCCGGCAAGACGGCCTGAGGAGCACAAGACATGAAAGCACTGCAAGGAAAAACCGGCTGGACGCTGCTGCTGGCGCTGGCCATCGCCTTCCCGCTGATCACGCCCAACAGCTACTACCTGACCGTGATGACGCTGGCCTTCATCTACGCCATCGCCACGCTCGGCCTGAACCTGATCACCGGCTACACCGGCCAGCTGAACCTGGCCCATGGCGGCTTCATGGCCATCGGCGCCTATACGCTGGGCATCCTGACAGTGGACCACCAGGTGCCGTTCTGGCTGGCCTTCGTGCTGGCCGGCGTGGTCTGCATGGTGCTGGGCTATGTGGTCGGCGTGGTGTCGCTGCGCCTGAAGGGCCATTACTTCTCGATCTTCACCATGTGCGTGGGCTACATCATCTACCTGCTGATCGAGAAGTGGGAAAGCCTGACGCATGGCACGGTGGGCCTGATCGGCATCCCGGTGCCGGCGGCGATCGGCCCGGTCGCGTTCGACAGCGTGCAGGCCCAGTACTACCTGGTGCTGTTCTTCCTGGCGGTCGGCACCTTCCTGATGCACCGCATCGTCACCTCGCTGCTGGGCCGCAGTTTCATGGCCGTGCGCAACAGCGACGCCCTGGCCGAGGCGCTGGGCATCAACCTGATGCGCACCAAGGTGCTGTCGTTCGTGCTGTCGGTGGGCTACGCCGGCTTTGCCGGTGCGCTGTACGCCGGGCAGGTGCGCTTCCTGGGGCCGGATATCGCGCGCACGGACCTGACCTTCGACATGGTGATGTCGATGCTGGTGGGCGGCATCGGCACCATCTTCGGGCCGCTGCTGGGCGCGGTGCTGGTGCCGTGGATCACGCAGTCGCTGCAGTTCATGCAGGACTACCGCATGCTGGTGTTCGGCCCGGTGCTGATCCTGCTGATCATCTTCGTGCCGGACGGGATCGTGGGTTCCTGGCTGAAGAAGCAGGCGCGCAAGGCCGCGGCCGAACGGCGTGGCAAGCTGGCGGCGCAGTCCCCTGCACAACCCGCCACCGCTGTCCCGACCACCCGCGCCGGAGCCGACCATGCTTGAGATCCGCAACCTGACCAAGAAATTCGGCGGCCTGACCGCGGTGCACGATGTCTCGGTGACCTTCGAGCAAGGCCATATCAACGCCATCATCGGCCCCAACGGCGCCGGCAAGACCACCTTCTTCAACCTGGTGGCAGGCACGCATGCGCCCAGCTCCGGCCAGATCCTGTTCAAGGGCCAGGACGTGGCCGGCATGCGCGCCGACCAGATCGCGCGCCTGGGCGTGGCCCGCACCTTCCAGGCCACGGCGCTGTTCGACCGCGCCACGGTGCTCGACAACCTGATCGTCGGCCACCGCCTGCGCACCCACTCCGGCCTGCGCGACGTGCTGTTCAACTCGCGCCGCCTGCGTGAGGAAGAGCGCCTGTGCCGCGACAAGGCCGAAGCCGCGCTGGACTTCGTCGGCCTGTCGCACCTGGCGCACGAGGTCGCCGCCGACATCACGCAAGAGGCGCGCAAGCGCGTGGCCTTTGCGCTGGCACTGGCGACCGACCCGGAACTGCTGCTTCTTGACGAACCGGCAGGCGGCGTCAACCCGGAAGAGACCGTCGGCCTGGCCGAGCTGATCCGCAAGATGGTGCGCCATGGCAAGACCGTCTGCCTGATCGAACACAAGATGGACATGATCATGCGCCTCGCAGACAAGATCATGGTGCTGAACTACGGCGAGAAGATTGCCGAAGGCACGCCCGCGCAGATCCAGCAGGATCCGCATGTCATCGAGGCCTACCTGGGAGCCGACCATGTTGCAGCTTGAACGCGTCTCGCTGTCGTACGGCAGCTTCCGCGCCCTGGACAACATCACCCTGCACGCCCGCGCCGGCGAACTGGTGGTGCTGCTGGGCGCCAACGGCGCCGGCAAGAGCTCGATCTTCCTGGCGATGAGCGCGATCCACCGCATCAGCGGCGGCAGCATGCGCTTTGACGGGCGCGAGCTGTCGGGCATGAAGCCGTCGCAGATCGTGCAGGCCGGGCTGGTGCACTGCCCGGAGGGCCGCAAGCTGTTCCCGGCGATGAGCGTGGAGAAGAATCTGGTGCTGGGCGCCTACGTGCACCGGCGCGATGGCGCGGGCATCCGCAAGACGCTGGAAGAGGTCTATGAACTGTTCCCGATCCTGCGGCAGAAGAAGGACGACCCGGCCGGCTCGCTGTCCGGCGGGCAGCAGCAGATGGTGGCGCTGGGCCGCGCCCTGATGAGCCGCCCGCGCGCGCTGTTGCTGGATGAGCCGTCGCTGGGGCTGGCGCCGCTGGTGGTCAAGCAGATGTTCGAGATCATCCAGCGCATCAACCGCGCCGGCACCACCGTGCTGCTGGCCGAGCAGAACGCCTACGCGGCGCTGGGGATCGCGCATCGCGCCTATGTGATCGAGAGCGGGCGCATCGTGATGGAAGGGGATCGGGATACGTTGCTGAAGGATGAGGGGATTCGGAAGGCGTATATCGGGGGGTAGCCGGCAGGCTCGACGCGATGAGCTTGCTGTCCCGCAAGCATGCTCCCTCTCCCGCTTGCGGGAGAGGGTTGGGGAGAGGGCCGGAGTATCGACGAAGTAAAGCGTGTCGGTCTGCCTGTGCCTGCCCTCTCCCCCGGCCCCTCTCCCGCAAGCGGGAGAGGGGAGAAAACCGAGGGGTCATTAAAGACAACCGGAACTGACAAGCAGTACTTTCAGGAGACATAGCAATGCAAAGCAAGATCATGCGCCGTATCTTCCCGCTGGCCGCCACCGCCGTGGCCGCCATGCTGGCCTCTGGCACTGCGCTGGCGCAGGAAGTGGTCAAGATCGGCTATACCGGCCCGCTGTCCGGCGGCGCCGCGCTGTATGGCAAGAACGTGCTGTCGGGCGTGCAGATGGCGGTGGACGAGATCAATGCATCCGGCCTGGAAGTCAAGGGCAAGAAAGTCAAGCTGGAGGTGGTGGCGCTGGATGACAAGTACTCGCCCGCCGAGGCCGCCATCAACGGGCGCCGCCTGGTGCAGCAGCACAAGACCCCGGCGGTGTTCGTGCCCCATTCGGGCGGCATCTTCGCGCTGCAGGCCTTCAATGAGCAGGAGAAGTTCCTGGTGATGGCCTACTCCAGCGTGCCGCGCATCACTGACGCCGGCAACAAGCTGACCATCCGCATCCCGCCCGCGTACACCGGCTATATCGAGCCCTTCGTCAAGGCGCAGATGAAGCGCTACGGCAAGAACGTGGCGCTGGCACCGGCCGACCACGACTACGCCAAGGCCTGGGTGCAGGCCTTCGTGCCGGCGTGGGAATCGGCCGGCGGCAAGGTGGTGGCCAACAACCCGATGTCGTACACCAAGGCCACCGACTTCTACAGCGGCGTGTCGCGCGCGATGAGCGAGAAGCCGGACGTGATGTTCGTCGGCGGCCCGTCGGAGCCGACCGCACTGGTGGTCAAGCAGGCGCGCGAACTGGGCTTCAAGGGCGGCTTTATCGTGATGGACCAGGCCAAGATGGATGAAATGGCCAAGGTCACCAACGGCCTGGGCATGCTGGAAGGTTCCATCGGCGTGCTGCCGCTGGTCAACGACAGCCGCCCCGCCGCGCAGAACTTCAACGCCAAGTACAAGAAGCTGCATGACGGGCGCGATGCCACCACCGAGATGTCGCTGAACTACACCATGGTGTACGCGCTGGCCGGTGCGATGAAGCTGGCCGGCACCACCAGCGACGCGGCAGCGATCCGGGCGAAGATGCCCGACGCGGTCAAGGGCCTGGCCAGGGAGGTCAACCCCAACGAAGTCGACGGCATCGACGCCAAGGGCGGGTCGATGGCCGACACCATCGTCGGCTGGGTGCAGAACGGCAAGATTTCGCAGGTACGGTTGTCGGAGCTGGCGAAGTAAGCCAGGCCGCGGCGCCGCCCGCGCGGCACCGCGCAAGAACAAACCCCGGCAGGCCGCGAGGCCTGCCGGGGTTTCTGCCTTCCGGGCTCCGTCAAACGGGCCGTGCTACTGCCGGCGATCGCCGTCGCGCCCCGTTGCGCGCCTCCATCTGGCCGCGTTAGTTCTGGGCGCGCTGTTGCTGTTGCTGTTGCTGCTGTTGCTGTTGCTGCTGTTGCTGCTGGCGCTGCTGTTCCATCTGCTGCCGCTGGCGGTCCTGCATCTGTCGTTGCTGGTCCTGCTGGTGCCGCTGCTGCTCCTGCATCGCACGCTGCTGCTCCTGCGCGGCACGCTGCTGCTCCTGCATGTGGCGCTGCTGCTGTTCCGCCTGCTGGCGCTGCATGGCCTGCTGCCGCTGCTGCTCCTGCACCTGGCGTTGCTGCTCCTGCATCTGCCGCTGCTGTGCCATCTGCTGGCGCTGGGCCGCCTCGGCCTGCCGCTGCTGGGCTTCCTGCATTTGCCGCTGCTGCTCGAAACGCTGGCGCTGCATCTCCTGGCCCTGCCGCTGCTGCTCGGCCATCTGGTGCTGGCGCTCCACCTGCTGGCGCTGCTGGTCGGCGGCCTGGCGTTGCTGCGCTTCGGACTGGCGCTGTTGCTCCATCTGCTGGCGCTGGATGTCCTGCGCCTGGCGTTGCCGCGATTCCTGCATCTGCCGTTGCTGCTGGACTTCGGACTGGCGCTGTTGCTCCATTTGCTGGCGCTGGGTGTCCTGCGCCTGGCGTTGCCGCGATTCCTGCATCTGCCGTTGCTGCTGGACTTCGGACTGGCGCTGTTGCTCCATCTGCTGGCGCTGGGTGTCTTGCGCCTGGCGCTGCCGCGATTCCTGCATCTGCCGTTGCTGCTGGCTTTCCTGCATCTGGCGCTGTTGCTGGGCTTCCTGCATCTGCCGTTGCTGCTCAAAGCGCTGCCGCTGCATTTCCTGCGATTGCCGCCCCGGATCGGGACGGTCCTGCCCATCCGCCCACTGGCGCTGTTGCATGCGCTGCTGATCCTGCTGGCGTTGCTGGTCGCGGGCCTGGTCCTGCCACTGGCGTTGCTGGGCGTCGCGTTGCTGGGCCTCCTGCTGTTGCCGCTGCAGATCAGGCCCCTGCCGCTGCTGCTCGCGCAGCGCGCGCTGCTGTTCCCGCTGCTGTTCCATCTGCTGGCGCTGCAAAGCCTGCTGCTGTTCGCGCTGCATGCCCTGCGCCTGCCGTTGCGCGTCGGCCGGCCCGCCCGGCTGGCCCGGCTGGCCAACAAAGCCGCGGGCTTCGTCGGGCCGGCTGCTCTGGCCACGGCCGTTGCCGCGCCAGGGTTCGCCCGGGGCGTTCGAATAGTTGCGATCGCCGCGATCGCCACGACCGGGGCCATCGGCATCGCCGCGGCCGGCGCGCGGCTGCGGCGGCGCCTGGTCGCGCGCGGCGATGGCAGCCTGGCTCATGCGCACATCGGGTGCCCGCTGCACGTCGCGCCCGGGCCGCCGTTCATTGCCACCGCGCCAGGCAGGGCCGGCGCCGGGCACAACCCCGCCCTCGCGCGCGAAGCGGCGGGCCAGGTCGTCCGTGGCGGGCCGGCCCGGCGGGCGGGCGGCGATGGCCTGGCGCTCGAAGCCATGGCGGGCCTGCGGCGGCAGCGGCCGCATCGGGGCCGATCCCACCAGGCTGCCCTTGACCGGCGCCACCGGCGGCCCCCCCCTGGCCTCGCCTGCCGGCAGGTTGCGCCATTCGTCGCGATGCATGCCGCGCGCCGGGCGCCCTTCGACGAAATTGCGTGCCGGCATGCCGGTGATGGCGCCGGGCACGTTGCGGTTGGCGTAAGGCGGAGGCCGGCGGTCGCCCATCACGATGTTGTTGACGGTCACCCGGTTGATGCGGGCGACATAGGTCGGGCTGGCACGATAGACCGGCCGGTACGCGTCGCGCGGCCCCAGCGGATACCAGGCCACGCCCGGCCCGCTGCCAACGCGCACGCTCCAGTTCGGCCCGCTGGCGCCGACAAAGGCCACCACCGCGGGGGCGTAGCACGGGCGCACGCGCGGTCCCGGCACCCAGCCCCAGCGCGCGCCCACATAGGCCCAGCGGCCGTAGTGCGAAGGCGCGAAGCCCCAGGGCGCGTCATCGATCCAGGTCCAGCCCCACGGGGCGATCCAGGCCCAGTGCCCGGCGCTGTACGGCGCCCAGCCGACGCTGACCACGCGCGGGAACCAGACCGCGCCGTAGCCGGGGTCTTCCTGCCAGTCGCCGTAGCCGTCCAGCGCGGCGTAGCCCGGCATCTCGCGCGGCACGTAGCGGGCGGACGGCGAGGCGTCTTCGCGCGCGTCGCGCGCCGCGGTCCAGTGGTCGAAGGCGTCTTCCGGCGCGGCGCCGCCACCGGCGTCGGCCAGGTCGGTGCCGGCAAAGCGCATGCGGTCGCCGCGCTGCAGCTCGATCGAGCGGCTGTCGCCATAGACCACGGCGCTGCCGTGGCGCATGGTCACGGTGGTGGTGCTGCCGTCCGGCGCCACGTCCAGCCGGTAGTCGCCCGGCTCGCGCGGCACGAAGGCCAGGTTGGGGGTGTCGACCTCGACCGTCTGGCCCGGCGGCAGCGCGCGCACGCGCAGCTGCAGCGTGCCCTGGGTCAGCTTGACCTGCGTGGCGCTGTCGTCCAGGTTCAGGATGCTGGCCGCGGTGGCGCCGCCCAGCCGGACCGCCACCGTGCCGGCATGCAGCTCGGCACGGCCGCCGTGGTCCAGCCAGAGCCGGTCGCCGGTGGTGACGGGCCGGTTCAGGCCTGCGGCAGCCCAGTCGTCCGAGCCTGCCGGCGCAAAGCTGAGGTTGCCGTCGACGGCGGTCAGCGTGGCAATGCGCGAGGAAGGATCGGCTTGCTGAAGCGGGGCATCAGCCCCCGGCGCATCAAGATAGGCCTCGCCGGGCGGGCCGGCGGGCACCTGGGCCAGTGCAGCAGCCGCCACCGCCAGGCCGGCGGCGGCGGCCAGGGCCGTCAGCGCCAGTCTGCCACGGAGTTGGCCACGAGCAGGGCGGGAAGATTGGGAAGGATCGAACATGGAAGTCAGGACCGGGACAAAACGCATAACGCACCGGGGCGGCCGGCCGATGTCAGCGGCAACCCTAATGTCACCATACATTGCCCCGGAGGCCGCGGCACGCCCGGCGCGGCAGACTTTGTAAGTTCGTATTTCGCCATGCGGCAGTGCAGCGCAGGCCGGAGCGCTATCCCAGGCAGGCTGCGGGCGGGCGGGGGGGCAGCGGGTGCCCGGGACGGGCAGGCTCGCCGTCAAAGGTGGAAACAACTTCCCTGACAGGGCGGGGGCGGGCGGGGCGAAACGGGGGCGGAGGCGGCTCAGCGGCCGGACTGCTGGCGCAGCATTTCGGTCAGGCGCTCGGCCGGCATCGGGCGGCCGTACAGGTAGCCCTGCGCCTCATGGCAGCCGTTGGCCAGCAGGAAGTCGCGCTGCTCGGGCGTTTCCACGCCTTCGGCGACCACGCCAATGTGCAGGCTTGCGCCCACGTTGATCACCGAGCGCACGATTGCCGCATCGACCGGATCTTCGGTCACGTTGCGGATAAAGGACTGGTCGATCTTGAGCCGGTCCACCGGGAACGACTTCAGGAAGCTGAGCGAGGCATAGCCCGTGCCGAAGTCATCGCAGGTCAGCGTCACGCCGTCGCGGCGCAGCGCCTGCAGCTGGTCCGCGACCTCGTCGCCCTGCTGCAGCGCGATGGTTTCGGTGATCTCGATCTCCAGGCAGTCCGGCGCCAGTTCCAGCGCGCGCAGCACGTGGCGCACCTCGGTCAGCAGCCGGCTTTCGGACAGCTGGGCCGCGAACAGGTTGATGGCCACCCGCGGCGGCTGCGGAAAGGCCAGCGACCACGCGCGCGCCTGGGCGCAGGCGGTCTGCAGCAGCCACATGCCGACATCGCTGGCAATGCTGCTGCCGGCCAGCGCGTCGATGAAGGCGGCAGGCGCCAGCAGGCCGCGGGTCGGATGGCGCCAGCGCATCAGCGCCTCGGCACCGTGCACGCGGCCGTCGCGCAGGTCGACCTGCGGCTGGTACAGCAGCTCGAACTGGCGCTGGGCATAGGCTTCGTGCAACGCCTGCACCAGCGACAGCCGCGTGGTCACGTCCGAGCGCATCTGCGGCTTGAAGAAGCGGATGGTGCGGCCGCCGTCGTGCTTGGCGCGGGCCAGCGCCAGGCTGGCCGCGGCCAGCACGTCTGAACCCTGTTCGCCGGCGGCGGGGATCACGCAGGCGCCGATGCTGGCCAGCACATGGTGGCGGCGACCTGCGCTCTCATGCGGGGAGGACAGCATCGAGAGGATCGCCGCACCGACATGGCGCACCAGCGTGGGATCGGCAATGGAGGGGAGCAGCACACCGAACTCGTCGCTGCCAATGCGGCCGATGGCGGCGTCGCGCGGCGAGGCGTCGCGCAGGCGGCGGGCCACGCGCTGCAGGATCAGGTCGCCTTCGGCATGCCCGTGCATGTCGTTGAAGGCGCGGAAATCGTCAATGCCGATCAGCAGCAAAGCACAGCGGGGCACCGCCTCGCTCTGCAGGCGTGCCTCCAGCCGCTTCAGAAATCCCTGGCGATTGTCAACGCCGGTCAGCGGATCGAGATCCGAGCCTGGCGAGGCGCCAGCCGCCTTCGCCCCCGACTTGGCCACCATCCCTGCCCCATCTGTAATTGTCGACATTGTTACCTGCTAGCAATTTAGCAAGTGTGACGAAAACTTGGAAAAAATCAAGCAGTTCCGATTGTGGCGGGAACATCTATGCGGCCGCGCAACGGCGCCGCATTGCGCGTTGAATCGGCTCCCGGCTTACAGTACCCTACCGCGCATCAGGCCGCCCCCGCCGCCCCGCGACCTCCTGCTTGCCCGGAGCGCCGCCCCTGAGGCGGCTTTGCGGGGAACGGCCGCTCCTGAACAAGAACATCACCGGGACCTCACCGTGAACGAATGGACCATCCGCACGCGCATCCTGGCAAGCTTCTCGCTGATCCTGCTTGTCATGGCACTGATGGGCGTTGTCGCCTACGCCCGCCTGAGCGCCATTGAACGCGAAACCACGCTGATGCTGCAGGACGCGCTGCCCGGGCTGAACTACAGCACCGGCATCCGCGGCGTCTGGGGCGAGCGCTATGTGCTGGCGTGGCAGACCATCAATGCCGCCGACCCGGCTGAGCGCCGCGGCTTCCAGCAGCAAAGCCAGGACGCCGCCGGCCGCCTCGACAAGCTCGAGCAGCAGTACGAGACCTCAATCACGCGCGACGAAGACCGCGTCGCCTTCAAGGCCTATCGGGACGTGCGCGCGCGCTACGAACAGGCCGCCCAGATCCTGTCCCGCCAGGGCGAGTGGAACGGCGCCGCCGCCGCGGCAGCGCTGCGCGGCGAAGCGCATGACCGCTGGGTCGAGGCGCGCAAGGCGGCCCAGCACCTGGTGGACGACAACAGCGCGGTCAATTCGCGGGCGGCGCGGGGCATCGACGATGCCGTCAGTGCAGCCAAGATCGGCATCGAAGCGGCGCTGATCGTGGCCCTGGTGGTTGCCGTGGTCTGCGGCTACCTGCTGCTACGCGCGATCACGGTGCCGATGCAGTTGATCGTCAACCTGCTGTCCGGCATCCGCGGCGGCGACCTGCGCCTGCGCATGGCGCTGCGCCGCAAGGACGAATTCCAGGAAGTGGAGGAAGGTTTCAACCAGATGTCGGGCGAGCTGACCTCGCTGGTGGGCCAGGCGCAGCGCACCGCGATCCAGGTCACCACCTCGGTCAACGAGATCGCCGCGACGGCGCGCCAGCAGCAGGCCACCGCCACCGAGACCGCCGCCACCACGACGCAGATCGGCGCGACCTCGCGCGAGATCTCGGCCACCGCGCGCGACCTGGTGCGCACCATCCATGAAGTCTCCAGTGCCGCCGAGCAGGCGGCCGGGCTGGCCGGCACCGGCCAGGTGGGGCTGTCGCGCATGGAAGGCACCATGCAGCATGTGATGGACGCCGCCGGCTCGGTCAATGCCAAGCTGGCCACGCTCAACGAAAAGGCCGGCAATATCAACCAGGTGGTGACCACCATCGCCAAGGTGGCCGACCAGACCAACCTGCTGTCGCTGAACGCCGCGATCGAGGCCGAGAAGGCCGGCGAATACGGCCGCGGCTTTGCCGTGGTGGCGACCGAGATCCGCCGCCTGGCCGACCAGACCGCGGTGGCCACCTACGATATCGAGCAGATGGTGCGCGAGATCCAGTCGGCGGTGTCGGCGGGCGTGATGGGCATGGACAAGTTCTCGGAGGAAGTGCGCCGCGGCATGTCCGAGGTCACGCAGGTGGGCGACCAGCTGTCGCAGATCATCGCGCAGGTGCAGTCGCTGGCGCCGCGCGTGCTGATGGTCAATGAGGGCATGCAGGCCCAGGCCGGCGGCGCCGAGCAGATCAACCAGGCGCTGATGCAGCTGTCCGAGGCCGCGCAGCAGACCGTGGAGTCGCTGCGCCAGTCGAGCCAGGCGATCGACGAACTGACGCTGGTGGCCAACGACCTGCGCAGCGGCGTATCGCGCTTCAAGGTCTAGGCCCCGCCACCAGGACCTGCGCCCCGCCGCCATGAAACTCTTCCTGCTGTTCCGCCTCGGCGCTGACCACTATGCGCTCGATGCCGCCGAGGTGGCCGAAGTGCTGCCGCTCACGCGGCTCAAGCAGATCCCCGGCACGCCGGCCTGGGTGGCGGGCCTGATGGAGCGCCGCGGCCAGCCAGTGCCGGTGATCGACCTGCCGGCGCTGGCCACCGGCGTGCCGGCGGCGCTGCGCACCAGCACGCGCACGGTGCTGGTCCACTACCGCCGCCATGGCGGCGAGGCCAGCCGGCTGCTGGGCCTGCGCCTGGAATCGGCCACCCAGACACTGCGCTGCCCGGCGGAATCGTTTGTCGACGGCGGCATCGCCGGGGCCAGCCCGCGCTACCTGGGGCCGGTGCGGCACGACGCGCGCGGCCTGCTGCAGTGGGTGCGGGTCGAGGCCCTGCTGCCGGACGACGTCCATGCCATGCTGTTTGCCGACACCTCCGGGGAGGCCGCGACATGAGCACTGCCACGCACATCGAGGCCCTGCTCAAGGCCCGCATCGGCCTGGACGCGGGCGCCATCGGCACCGGTGCGGTGGCACGCGCCGTGCGTGAGCGCCAGCAGGCACGGCAGGCGCCGGACACCCAGGCCTACTGGGACTTGCTGCACGGCACCGCCGATGAATTCCAGGCGCTGATCGAGGCCGTGGTGGTGCCCGAGACCTGGTTCTTCCGGCATCGCGAAGCGCTGCTGGCGCTGGGCCGCCTTGCCGCCGAGCGCGCCTTTGCCGACGGCAGGCGCACGCTGCGCGTGCTGAGCCTGCCCTGCTCCACCGGCGAAGAGCCCTACTCGATCGCCATGGCCATGCTCGATGCGGGCGTGCCGGCGGGCCGCTTTGCCATCGATGCGGTGGACATCAGCGCCCGCGCGCTGGCCCGCGCACGCCAGGGCGAATACGGCGCAAACGCCTTTCGCAGCGCGCCGCTGGATTTCCGCGACCGTTATTTCACGGCCACGCCCGCCGGCTATGTGCTGGATGCACGCGTGCGCGCGCAGGTGCGGCTGCTGCAGGGCAACCTGGTCGATCCCGGCCTGCTGGCCGGCGAGCCGCCCTATGACTTTGTGTTCTGCCGCAACCTGCTGATCTATTTCGACGCGCCGGGGCAGCGGCATGCGGTGCAGACGCTGGCGCGGCTGGCCGCTGCCGACGGCCTGCTCTTTGTCGGGCCGGCCGAGGCCAGCGTGCTGAGTGCGCAGGGCCTGGAGCCGGTTGGCTTGCCGCTGACCTTTGCCTTCCGCAAGCCGTCCGCCGCGCCAGCCGCCAGGGCGGCGCCGCGTGTGCCCGTGCACGCGGCCCAGCCGCCCCGCATGGCCGCACCGCCACGGCTGCCGAGGCCACCAGCCTCGATGCGGCCTGCCCCGGTCACGCCCACGCCCCTGCGGCCCGCGGCGCCCGCGCCTGGCAACGATCAGCGCGCCGCGCTGGCTGCCATTGCCGCCCAGGCCGACCGCGGCGAGCTGGAGGCCGCCACCGCCGCCTGCCTGGCGCTGCTCGAGCGCACCCCGGATGCCAACGCCGACGCCTATTGCATGCTGGGCGTGCTGCACGACGCCGCCGGCCGCGCCGCGCAGGCCCATGCCGCCTACCGCAAGGCGCTGTACCTGGACCCGGCGCACCAGGAAAGCCTGTACCACCTGGCCGCGCTGCTCGATACCGAAGGCGATCACGATGGCGCCATGCGCCTGCGCCAGCGCGCGCAACGCCACACCCGCAAGCACCATGGCTGAGCCCCAAGGCATTGTCCTGCGCACCGAAAACGTCGACGACTGCTGGCGGCGCATCGGCGTGCGCGGCGACGGCTCGTGCCCCGCGCTGGCCGAGCACGCGCACTGCCGCAACTGCCCGACCTACGCCCAGGCCGCGGCCATGCTGCTGGACGCGCAACGGCTGGACGTCGTGCCGGACGCACTGCCCGATGCCGCCACGCTCACCGACGATGACGGCGCCTTGCCGGCCGAACGCGGCACCGCGCTGGCCTGCCTGGTGTTCCGCATCGGCGATGAGTGGCTGGCCCTGCCGACCGCTGCGCTGGGCGAAGTCACCGCCCCCTGCCCGATCCATTCGCTGCCGCACCGGCGCGATGCCGCCGTGCTGGGGCTGGCCGCGGTGCGCGGCAACCTGCTGGCCTGCCTGTCGCTGGCCCGGCTGTTCGACGCGGGCGCCGGTGAAAGTGCCAGCGGCAGCCGCTTCCTGATCCTCGGGCAGGGCCGCGCCGCGATCGCGCTGCCGGTGGCCGAGGTGTCCGGCATCGCCCGCGTGCCAAAGCCCGCGCTGCAGCCGCTGCCCGCCACCCTTGCGCGGGCGTCGGCGCGCTATACCCAGGCGCTCTTCCTCGACCAGGGCCGCAGCGTCGGGCTGCTCGATGCCGCACTGGTGCGCCAGGCGCTGGCCAGGAGCCTGGCATGAATCCCGAGCAATTGCGCGACGCCTCGCTGCTGGAACTGTTCGCGCTCGAGGCCGATGCCCAGGCCGAAGTCCTCAATGCCGGCCTGCTGGCGCTGGAGCGCAACCCGGCAGCCGCCGAGCAGCTCGAAGCCTGCATGCGTGCCGCCCACTCGCTCAAGGGCGCGGCCCGCATCGTCGGGCTCGATGGCGGCGTGCGGGTGGCACACGCCATGGAAGACTGCCTGGTCGCCGCACAGGGCGGCATGCCGCTGACCGCCGCGCATATCGACGCACTGCTGCAAGGCACCGACCTGCTGCTGCGCATCGGCCATCCGCCCGGCGGCGACCCAGGCTGGGCCGAGCACGCGGGCCGCGCCGAGATCGATGCAGTGGTGCAGCGGCTGGGCACGGTCGATGGCGGTGCCGGGGCGCCGTTCGTGCCGGCACCGCCAGCGCTGGCCCCGGCCCCGTTACCGGAACCAGCGCCCGCGATACCGGCAGACGACACGCAGGAGCGCATGCTGCGCGTGAATGCCGATGCGCTTGACCAGCTGCTGGCGCTGTCCGGCGAGGCCATGGTCGAGTCGCACTGGCTGCGCCCCTTCGGCACCTCGCTGCAGAAGGCAAGGCGGCAACAGGCACGCGCACTGCGCGCCGCCGATGCGCTGCAGGAAGCCTTGCAGGACGCGCCGGACGGCAACGCGGGCGCGGCTGCGCACACCGCACTGGCCGAACTGCGCCAGCTGCTGGACGAAGGCCACGACCAGCTGGCCGCGCGGCTGGAAGAGTTCGAACAGTACGATCACCGCGCCACGCGGCTGGCGCGCCGGCTCTATGACAGCGCGCTGGCTTCGCGCATGCGCCCGCTGGCGGACGCGCTGACCGGCTACGCGCGCATGGTGCGCGACCTCGGGCGCGCGCTGGGCAAGCCGGTGCACCTGGAGCTCATCGGCGCAGGCACGCAGGTGGACCGCGACATCCTGGAAGCGCTGGACGCGCCGCTGGCGCACCTGCTGCGCAACGCGGTGGACCACGGCATCGAACCGCCCGAGGCGCGCGCGGCGCAGGGCAAGCCGGCGGAGGGCAGCGTCACGCTGCAGGCGCGCCACAACGCGGGCCGCCTGGTCATCGAGATCTTCGACGACGGTGCCGGCGTCGACCTGGAAGCCCTGCGCCGCGCCATCGTGCGGCGGCGGCTGGCGTCCGAAGAGACCGCGGCGCGGCTGTCGCAGGCAGAGCTGCTCGACTTCCTGCTGCTGCCGGGCTTCAGCATGCGCGACACGGTCTCCGAGGTCTCCGGCCGCGGCGTGGGCCTCGATGCCGTGCAGGAGATGGTGCGCCGCGTGCGCGGCAGCCTGCGCCTGACGCAGCAGCCGGGCCAGGGCCTGCACTTCCGGCTGGAGCTGCCGCTGACGCTGTCGGTAGTGCGCACGCTGCTGGTGGAGGTCGCGGGCGAAGCCTATGCCTTCCCGCTGGGCCGCGTGCTGCGCGCGACCTCGGTGGCGCGCAGCGAGATCGAGCAGACTGAAGGGCACCAGCATTTCCGCCACGAGGGCCGCGCCATCGGGCTGGTCAGCGCGGCGCAGGTGCTGCAACGCCCCGAGGCCGACGCTGCCAATGCGCGCGAGCAAGTGCCGGTGGTGGTCATCGGCGAGGCCGAGCGCATCTATGGCATTGCCGTCGACCGCATGCTGGGCGAGCGCCTGCTGGTGGTGCAGCCGCTGCCCGCGGCACTGGGCAAGGTCCGCGACATCGCCGCCGGCAGCCTCACCGACGACGGCATGCCGGTGCTGATCTTCGATGTCGAGGACGTGATCCGCTCGGTCGAGAAGCTGGTCTCCGAGGGCCGCATCGAAGGCGTGCGGCAGGCGGCCGTGGCCAGCGTCCAGGCGCGCGCGCGGCGCGTGCTGGTGGTGGACGACTCGCTCACCGTGCGCGAGCTGCAGCGCAAGCTGCTGGCCGGGCGCGGCTATGATGTGGCGGTGGCGGTCGACGGCATGGACGGCTGGAACGTGCTGCGCGCCGAGCCCTTCGACCTGGTCATCACCGATATCGACATGCCGCGCATGGACGGCATCGAGCTGGTGCGCCGGATCCGGCAGGACGCCGCGCTGCGGCAGCTGCCGGTGATGGTGGTGTCGTACAAGGACCGCGAACAGGACCGCCAGCGCGGCCTGGAGGCCGGCGCGGACTATTATCTGGCCAAGGGAAGTTTCCACGACGCCGCGTTGCTCGACGCGGTCCAGGACCTGATCGGCGAGGCACGTCAATGAAAATCGGCATCGTCAACGACTCGGCGCTTGCGGTAACCGCGCTGCGCCGCGCGCTTGCGCTGGATCCGTCGTTCGAGATCGCCTGGGTCGCCGGCGACGGCGAACAGGCGGTGCAGATGGCCGCGCGCCGGACCCCTGACCTGATCCTGATGGACCTGCTGATGCCGGTCATGGACGGCGTCGAGGCGACCCGGCGCATCATGTCCGCCACGCCCTGCGCGATCGTGGTGGTGACCATGGACCTGGGCCGCAACGCCTCGCAGGTGTTCGACGCGATGGGCCATGGCGCCATCGACGCGGTCGACACCCCCACGCTGGCCGAGCCCGACGCCCAGCTTGCCGCCGGGCCGCTGCTGCGCAAGCTGCGCAATATCGGCCGCCTGCTGGCGGGCCGGGTGGCCCCGCAGCACACGCTGACGGCGGCGCCGCGCGCAGTGGCCGCACCACGGCTGGTGGCGATCGGCGCCTCGGCCGGCGGCCCGGCCGCGCTGGCCACGCTGCTGGGGGCACTGCCGGCGGACTTCGGTGCCGCGGTGGTCACCGTGCAGCATGTGGACGAGGCCTTTGCCGCCGGCATGGCCAACTGGCTCGACGGACAGTGCGCGCTGCCGGTGCGCATTGCCCGCGCCGGCGACGCGCCCCAGGCCGGCACGGTGCTGCTGGCCGGCACCAACGATCACCTGCGCCTGGCCAGCCCCACGCGCATGACCTACACCGAGCAGCCCTGCGACTACCTGTACCGCCCCTCCATCGATGTGTTCTTCGAAAGCGTGGTGGAGCACTGGCGCGGCGACGTGATCGGCGTGCTGCTCACCGGCATGGGCCGCGACGGCGCGCTGGGGCTGAAGGCCATGCGCGAGCGCGGCTTCCTGACCATCGCCCAGGACCGCGCCACCAGCGCCGTGTACGGCATGCCCAAGGCCGCCGCAGCCATGGGCGCGGCCGCGGAGATCCTGCCGCTGCCGCGCATTGCGCCGCGGCTGGTGCAGGCATGCGGCGGCGCCGCGCTGCTTTGACCCAATGCAATACGTCCCGGCCGGCACCGGGACCGTGACACCCAGGAACTGAACATGCAACCCGAATCACCCAACCAACCCGCGGCGCCTGCAGCCGACAAGGACTACCTTGCCATGGTGCTGCTGGTGGACGACCAGTCCATGGTCGGCGAAGCGGTGCGCCGCGCGCTCTCCACCGAGCCCGACATCGACTTCCACTACTGCTCGCAGCCCGATGAGGCCGTGGCGGTGGCGCAGCGCACCAAGCCCACCGTGATCCTGCAGGACCTGGTCATGCCGGGCGTGGACGGCCTGACGCTGGTGCAGCGCTATCGCGAGAACCCCGCCACGCGCGACATCCCCATCATCGTGCTGTCGACCAAGGAAGAAGCCGCGACCAAGGGCGCGGCATTTGCCGCCGGCGCCAACGACTACCTGGTCAAGCTGCCCGACAGCATCGAGCTGATTGCGCGCATCCGCTACCACTCGCGCTCGTACCTGAACCAGCTGCAGCGCGACGAAGCCTATCGCGCGCTGCGGCAAAGCCAGCAACAGCTGCTGGAAACCAACCTGGAGCTGCAGCGGCTGACCAATTCAGACGGCCTGACCGGCTTGTCCAACCGGCGCTATTTCGATGAATACCTCGGCGCGGAATGGCGCCGCGCGCTGCGCGAGCAAACCCAGGTGGCGCTGCTGATGATCGATGTCGACGCGTTCAAGGCCTACAACGACACCTACGGCCACGTCGCCGGTGACGAGGTGCTGCGCCGCGTGGCCACGGTGATCCGCGAGAATTGCGTGCGCGCCACCGACCTGCCCGCGCGCTTCGGCGGTGAAGAATTCGCCATGGTGCTGCCGGCGACCTCGCCCGGCGGCGTGCGGCTGCTGGCCGAGAAGGTACGGCGCGCGGTGCAGGGGCTGGCCATTGTCCACAGCGGCTCCCCCACCGCCGACTGCGTCACCGTCAGCGTCGGCGGCGCCGTGCTGGTGCCCCAGCCTGACCAGCCGCCGAACCAGCTGGTGGAAGCCGCCGATGCAGGCCTCTACCAGGCCAAGCGCAATGGCCGCAACCAGGTAATGATGTCGCAAGGCTGAGTCACTGCAGCAGCACGGCTGCAACAACCAGTTACACACTGGCAGCCACCCGGCCAACCGCGCCACCTGCCCCGGCCACGTCCGCCAGGCCCCGCGCCTGCGGGCCTGGCCGCCCCGCCGCGCACGCACGCGTCATCGCTTGTCGGAATCGTCCGACAAGCGATTAGGAACCCCGCGCCTGTCTCGCCCCTGGCTTGATGCCTATCTTTGCATCACGGCGGGCGCAAGCGCTGCGCCTGCATCGACAGACCGCCAACTGGCCACGCGACCGGCGCGCCCCGCGCGGGCATGGGCCAGATCGTCTCTGACTCCAACAGCAAGAGGTGACCCATGTTCCGATCCAAGACCCTGTTCATTGGCCTGGCGTTGGCCGCCACCGCGGTCCTGACCGCCTGCGGCGGCGGTGACGACGGCATCGACGACCGCATCGGGCTGAGCAAGCCGACCATCCGCGCGATCCACGCCATCACCGGTGGCCCCAATGTCGACGTGCTGCAGAACGGCGTGAAGACCAGCTTCGTGAACAAGCCGTACAAGTTCGTTTCGACCTACTTCAACGTTGAAATCGGCAACCAGCTGATCTCGTTCAACACCGCCGGCACGCAGACCGAACTGGCCCGCGCCACGGTCATCGCCGCCACCGGCCACAAGTACACCGTGGTGGCGCTGCCGGGGGCCAGCGCCGCGGAAGCCCTGACCATCGACGATCCGTTTGAAAAGGGCTTGCTGTCCAACAAGGCCCGCGTGCGCTCACTGAACGCCTCGTTCAATGCGCAGAACGTCGATGTCTACATCACCATGCCGGCGATCGACCTGAACTCGGTGGCGCCGACTTTCGGCGCGGTTGGGTACAAGCAGGCCTCTCCCGCTTCAGGCAGGGACTCGCTTGACCTGGACGGCGGCACCTATCGCCTGCGTATCACCACGGCGGGCACCAAGACCGTCATCTTCGATTCGGGTGCCCTGACCCTGGCCAACAACGCTGACTGGCTGATCACCACGATCCCGGTGGATGGCATTGCTGGCCTGACGCCGAACAAGATCAAGGTGCTGGTGGCACGTGGCGATGATGAGTCGCAGGCTGGGCTTGAGCTCGTAACGCAGTAACAGCATGCTTGCAGCTGCCTGCGGCAGGCGGGCAGCCTGCAGGAGGCCGGTCCGAAGGATCGGCCTTTCTTGTTTGACGGGTGGCGGCTGACTGCCCCTACTCTTCTTCCCCCGGCTCCAGCTCCGCCTTCAGCACCGCCAGGTGCGACATATAAGCCTCCAGCTCCGCCCGCCCCTGCTCGGTGATGCAATAGACGCGGCCACTACCTTCAACCAGCTCGGCAGTAATGGCCCGCGCCATCATCAGGCTGCGCAGGATCGGCCGCAACGAGCGGATATTCTTGTCGATGCCGCGCTCGCGCAGCCGGTCGACAAGGCTCAGGACCGTGGACGGGCTCGACTGGACCAGCTTGAGCACATAGATACGTGAGAAAAACCGGTCAAAGATAGGCGGTTTCATGGGCGCTGTCGGCGCACCCGACGGTGCGGGAATCCTGATCATCATGCGCAGCCCATGACTGCTGCCGCAGTCGGGCACTCTCTGGTCTTGATGGCGGGCGGACGTGCAGCGCGATCGGCCCGCGAAAGCAAACGGGGTGCGCGAAGGCACCCCGAATGCTTGCGTTGCGTGCGCCGTCTGGCATGAGCCAGGCCGGCGCCATTCCGGGGAGCGCGCGTAACGCTATTCTTCCTGGAACGCTTCTTCGCGCTTGGCCTTGATCGACGGCAGGGCCACCACTGCAACCAGGGCAGCGGCTGCGATCAGCAGGCCCAGCGACAGCGGGCGCGTCACGAACACGGTGAAGTCACCGCGCGACAGCAGCAGCGAGCGGCGGAAGTTCTCTTCCATCATCGGCCCCAGCACGAAGCCCAGCAGCAGCGGTGCCGGTTCGCAGCGCAGCTTCAGGAACAGGTAGCCGATGATGCCGAAGCCCGCAGCCATGAACACGTCGAAGGTCTGGTTGTTGACCGAGTACACGCCAATGCCGCAAAAGACCAGGATCGCCGGGTACAGGAAGCGGTACGGCACGGTCAGCAGCTTCACCCACACGCCGATCATCGGCAGGTTCAGGATGATCAGCATCAGGTTGCCGATCCACATCGAGGCGATCAGGCCCCAGAACAGCGCCGGGTTGCTGGTCATCACCTGCGGGCCGGGCTGGATATTGTGGATGGTCATGGCACCGACCATCAGCGCCATCACCGCGTTGGGCGGAATGCCCAGCGTCAGCAGCGGGATGAAGGAGGTCTGCGCCGCGGCGTTGTTGGCCGACTCCGGACCGGCCACGCCTTCGATCGCACCCTTGCCGAATTCATGCGCGTACTTGGAGGTTTTCTTTTCCAGCGAGTAGGCCGCGAACGAAGCCAGTGCCGCACCGCCGCCCGGCAGGATGCCCAGGGCCGAGCCCAGGAACGTCCCGCGCAGCACGGCCGGGATCATGCGCTTGAAGTCTTCCTTGGTCGGCCACAGGTTCGTCACGCTATCGGTGAACGTCTCACGGGCTTCCTTCTGCTCCAGGTTCGCGATGATTTCCGCGAAGCCGAACATGCCCATGGCCAGCGCCACGAAGTCGATGCCGTCGGTCAGTTCCGGTACGTCGAACGAGAAGCGCGCGGCGCCCGAGTTCACGTCGGTGCCGATCAGCCCCATCAGCAGGCCCAGCACGATCATCGACACAGCCTTCGGCAGCGAGCCGGAAGCCAGCACCACGGCGCCGATCAGGCCCAGCACCATCAGCGAGAAGTATTCGGAAGGGCCGAACTTGAACGCCAGTTCCGACAGCGGCGTGGCAAAGGCGGCCAGGATCAGCGTCGCCACGCAGCCGGCGAAGAACGAGCCGAGACCGGCGGTGGCAAGTGCCACGCCCGCTCGCCCTCGCCGCGCCATCTGGTAGCCATCGATGGTTGTCACCACCGAGGACGATTCACCAGGCAGGTTCACCAGGATGGCGGTGGTCGAACCACCGTACTGGGCGCCGTAGTAGATGCCGGCCAGCATGATCAGCGCGGCCACCGGCGGCAGCGTGTAGGTCACCGGCAGCAGCATGGCGATGGTGGCCAGCGGCCCCAGGCCCGGCAGCACGCCGATCAGGGTACCCAGCACGCAGCCCAGGAAGGCGTAGGCCAGGTTCTGCAGCGACAGGGCCGTGGAAAAGCCCAGCGCAAGGTGATCAATCAATTCCATGGTCGGCGCTCCTTAACCGGTGATGAAGGCCGGCCACACCGGCATCTGCAGGTTGATGCCGTAGACGAATGCGCCAAGGCTGATCAGCACCAGCACCACGGCGTTGAGCAGCGCACCCTTCCAGCTGAATTCATGGCTGGCCATCGACGACACCATCACCAGCACGAACACCGACAGCACCATGCCCAGCGGCTTGAGCAGCAGGCCGAACAGCACCACCGAACCAAGGATCCACAGCAACGTCTTCAGGTCCCAGCGGGCAAGATGGTCTTCCTCACCCTTGGACGACAGCGCGGACAGCAGCACCACCGCCCCAAGCACTGCCAACACCAGCCCCAGCAGGAATGGAAAATATCCGGGTCCCATCTTCGCGGCCGTTCCCATGGAATAGCCGCGAGCGACCCAGGAAAAGCCCAGACCGACCAGAACGAACATCAGGCCGGAGGCAAAGTCCTTTTGGCTGCGTATGCGCAAAACGATTCTCCTCAAAGTTCACGAAATGCCGTGTCGGGGGCGCACTGGCTCGGGCGGCAAGGCATGCGCCGCGCATGCTCCCCGACGGTTGACCCGAACCTTAGAGACGTGATCTTTCAGGTGCCTTTCATTTGTCTTGGTTTAGGGGTATTCACCGATACCCCTTGAAAACAAGGCAAATCCAGCCGATGCGCCAGAATTAATACATCACAACGTGATGTATTAATTCGGGGAAGAATCCGGAAGCAAAATCGGCGGGAACGTCAGACGAACAAGACGGCACGCGCGCTTGCGTCAAAGGCAAGGCGCGGCCGGAAAGACGCGCACGCCTGCTCTGGCTAGGCAGGCGACGCGTGCGCTGGGAGGGAGTGCCAGCGATGACACGATGACACACCGGTCTTTCGAATGGCTTTCAAAGCCGGCGACACAATCACGGGCCGCTGCAGGTCAGCGCGCGCCTGCGGGCTCGGGCGTTGCCGAGGCTGTCTCCTCGACGACCTCGCCCGCGTCTTCACAGGGCGTTCCCATGCTGGTGTCGGCCGCCTGCCCCACGGCTTCTGCCGGGTGCGGCCCGGCGGGCAGGATATGGCTGCGGCGCCAGTTGCCGAAGCGGTAGTAGCCGGCCGCCAGCACCAGCGACACCACCGAGCCCAGCGGAAAGCTCCACCAGATCGCCTCGGCGCCGATGCGCGGGCCCAGCACCCACGCGAACGGCAGCCGGATCACCCACATCGACAGGAACAGGATCACCAGCGGCGCCATCACCGCGCCGGTGGCGCGCACCGTGCCGAAGATGACGATGGTGAAGCCAAACAGGATGAACGACCACAGCACCACCACGTTGATATGCTGCGCGACGCCGATGGCCACGCCGTCAGTGCCCAGGAACAGCCCCAGCGAATGCCGGTTGAACAGATAGATCAGCGCGACCAGCGCACCGGTCATCACCACATTGATCAGCAGCCCCATGCGCGTGATGCGCGACACCCGCTGCCACAGCCCGGCGCCGACGTTCTGCGCCACCATCGACGACACGCTCGCGCCCACCGCCAGCGCCGGCATCTGCACGTAGGTCCACAACTGCGAGGCCACGCCGTAGGCGGCGGTGGTCTGCGAGCCATAGGCATTGACCAGCGCCATCATCACGATCGCCGACGACGAGATCACCACCATCTGCAGGCCCATCGGCAAGCCCTTGACCACCAGCGCCCGCAGGATTGCCGGATCGGGCCGCAGCAGCGCAAGCTGGCCACGGTGCAGCAGCAGGAAATGGCGGCGCCGGTACAGCAGCACCATCATCGCCGCCAGGCTCACCAGCTGCGCGATCAGCGTGGCCAGCGCCGAGCCCGCGATGCCCAGCGGCGGGATCGGGCCCATGCCGAAGATCAGCACCGGGTTGAGCGCCACGTCCAGCACCACGGACAGCAGCATGAACCAGAACGGCGTTCGCGAATCGCCCGCGCCGCGCAGCGTCATCATCACGAAGTTGTAGAAGTACATGAACGGCAGCGCCAGGAAGATGATGCGCAGGTAGCTCACTGCCAGCGGCGCGGCGTCTTCCGGCGTGTGCATCGCCGCCAGGATGGCCGGCGTATAGAAATAGCCCAGCGCCGAGGCCAGCACCGACAGCCCGACAAAGAAGGTGGTGCTGGTGCCGACCACGCGGCGCGCCTCGTCCAGGTCGCGCGCACCCACGGCCTGGCCGATCATGATGGTGTTGGCCATGCTGATGCCGAACACCACGCCCAGCAGGAAGAACAGGATGATGTTGGCGTTGGAGGTTGCCGTCAGCGCGGCCTCGCCCAGGAAGCGGCCGACCCAGACCGAATTGATCGACGCGTTCAGCGACTGCAGGATGTTGCTGCCGAGCACCGGCAGCGAGAACAGCAGCAGGGTGCGGCCGATCGGGCCGGTGGTCAGTCTGGCGTCTGGCTTCATGAGGCGTTGCGCATGAGGAAATCCGCCCAGTCTATTCCTGCCCGGAGGCGGCTACAAGGACACACGGCCGGCACGGCACCGTGCTTTTTTACCTGAATGAGTTATTCCCCTCCGGTTGCGGCCCCCCGCATACTCGGCGCGGGACCACCGCGTCCCAGGCCGGCTGCCGGAAGGAATGCCCGGCATGCGCGTGCGCCCTTCAGTCGCAGTCAAAACGAGGAGGTGGGGTCATGTTTGTCGGTTTCCAGCCTGTTTCCGGCGCCCTGGTGCCGTTTGCCTATGACTGGCCGATGGTGGGCCTGTCGTTCCTGATCTCCGTCTGCGGCGCCTACGTGGGCCTGCGCTGGTCGCGGCGCGTGCGCATGCCCGATGGCCGCCTGGACGTGGACCGGCTGTTGTGCGCCAGTGTGGCGCTGGGCGGCGGCGCGGTCTGGTCGATGCATTTCATCGGCATGGTGGCCTACCAGACCCCGACGCACCGCGAGTTCGGCCTGTTCATGACGCTGGCTTCGCTGGTCGTCGTGATGGTGCTGGCCGGCGCCGGGCTGGCGATCGCCTCGCGCCCGCGCGGCAGCCGTACCGACAACGTGGTCAAGGGCGGCGTGCTGACCGGGCTGGGCGTGGTGGCGATGCACTACACCGGCATGGCGGCGATCCGCTCCAACACCCGCTTCGACTGGGACCTGGCTGTCATCGGGCTGTCGGTGGTGATCGCGGTGGTGGTGTCGGTGGTGGCGCTGTGGCTGGCCACCACGGTGAAGACCCGCGGCAAGCAGCTGGCAGCGGCAGTGGTCATGGGCGTTGCCGTCTGCGGCATGCACTACACCGGCATGTCGGCGGGCACGATGATCTGCACCAGCCCGACCTACGCGCCCAGCCTGTTCGCCATCGAGGGCGACAGCATCGGCTATGCGGTGTTCGGCCTGACGCTGATCACGCTGATGGTGATCCTGGTGGTGGAAGCCACCCGCGCCGGAGCTAAAGTCGTGCCCGTGGCGCGGACGCGCGATACCGCCTGATATCGCCTGAACCGGCCGCGGGGACATTCCCGCACATTCCTCCTGGGAACGCACCCGGCGCGCTGCATGAACGCGGCCGCCGGGTTAAGCTTGCGGTTTCACCGCCCACCAGGAGAACACGCATGTACCAGGATCTCGCCCTCTATATCGACGGGGAATTCATCAAGGGAGGCGACCGGCGCGAGCAGGATGTCATCAACCCGGCGACGCAGGAAGTGCTGGGCAAGCTGCCGCATGCCAGCCGCGCCGACCTGGACCGCGCGCTGGCCGCCGCGCAGCGTGCCTTTGAAACCTGGAAGAAGACCTCGCCGCTGGAGCGCGCCAGGATCCTGCGCCGCGTGGGCGAGCTCACCCGCGAGCGCGCCAAGGAGATCGGCCGCAATATCACGCTGGACCAGGGCAAGCCGCTCGCCGAAGCCGTCGGCGAAGTGATGGTCTGCGCCGAACACGCCGACTGGCACGCCGAGGAATGCCGCCGCATCTACGGCCGCGTGATCCCGCCGCGCCAGCCCAATGTGCGCCAGATCGTGGTACGCGAGCCGATCGGCGTGTGCGCCGCATTCACGCCGTGGAACTTCCCGTTCAACCAGGCCATCCGCAAGATCGTGTCGGCGCTGGGTGCCGGCTGCACGCTGATCCTGAAGGGCCCGGAAGACTCGCCCAGCGCGGTGGTGGCGCTGGCGCAGCTGTTCCATGATGCCGGCCTGCCCCCGGGCGTGCTCAACATCGTCTGGGGCGTGCCCGGCGAGGTTTCGACCTACCTGATCGAATCGCCGATCGTGCGCAAGATTTCGTTCACCGGCTCGGTACCGGTGGGCAAGCAGCTGGCGGCGCTGGCCGGTGCCCATATGAAGCGCGTCACCATGGAGCTGGGCGGCCATTCGCCGGTGCTGGTGTTCGACGACGCCGACATCGACCCCGCCGCCGAGATGCTGGCGCGCTTCAAGCTGCGCAATGCCGGCCAGGTATGCGTGTCGCCGACGCGCTTCTACGTCCAGGAGAAGGCCTATGACCGCTTCCTGGCGCGCTTTACCGAGGTGATCGGCTCGATCAAGGTCGGCAACGGCCTGGAAGACGGCACCCAGATGGGGCCGCTTGCGCATGAGCGCCGCGTGCTGTCGATGGAGCAGTTCCTGGACGACGCCAGCCAGCGCGGCGGCAAGGTGGTGGCCGGCGGCTCGCGCCTTGGCGACAAGGGCTACTTCTTCGCGCCGACCGTGGTCACCGACCTGCCCGACGACTCGCGCCTGATGACCGACGAGCCGTTCGGCCCGGTGGCGCCGGTGACGCGCTTCAAGGACACGGCCGAGGTGCTGCGCCGCGCCAACAGCCTGCCCTTTGGCCTGGCGTCGTATGTGTTCACCAATTCGCTGAAGACTGCGACCGAAGTGTCCAACGGCCTGGAAGCCGGCATGGTCAATATCAACCACTTCGGCATGGCGCTGGCCGAGACCCCGTTCGGGGGCATCAAGGATTCAGGCATCGGCAGCGAAGGCGGCCAGGAGACCTTCGACGGCTACCTGGTGACCAAGTTCATCACCCAGGCCTGACCATCCTGACGGTGGCGCTGACGCTGGCGCCGTTCACGCAAGCGTGAACGGCGCGTGCACCCTTCGCCCCCGTTCGGCCCCCGCTCACCCTCCCCGCGCCTTGCGGTAATCGTCCGCATAGGCTTTCCACTGTGCCACCGACACCACGCAGCCATGCCGTGCCAGCCGCAGGACGCCGGTGCGCCAGCGGGTGCCGCCGGCAAACGCCTGCAGCTGCTCGATCCGGTCCGCGGCCTGGTGCCCGCAGCCACGCAGATGCGCCCACGCCGCGGCATGCGCCATGGTGCCCAGCAACTCGCGTAGCGATGCAAAGTTGCTGCAATGCGCCAGGTCGACGCGGTCGGCGGTTGGCTGCAGGCTCTTTACCAGGTAAGAGGCCTTGCCCATGTCGACTGCCGACAGCAGCGCCGGCGAAGCCGCCTGCATGACCTGCTGCACGGCCGCCACACGCCGTGCATCACTGCTCCAGGGCGGCAGGCAGAGGTTGGGCAGGTCTTGCCATGGACTGGGCGCGGCGCGCTTGATGTCGACCAGGCGCTGCATGCCGCTCAGTTCATCCCGGGCCAGCACCATGTAGCGTTCCAGCCCGAGGCTGCCAATGCCCGCCACGCGCCGCGCGGCATCGTCGAGGGCCAGGCGGTGGCCATGGTGGCCCTGCTTCGAGTAGGCAACAAGGATCGCGCGAGCGTGCTCACGGGCCGGCTTGTCCGCCGGAAGCGCATGGCGGCCGTTGCATACCAGGCGCCGTTTGCCCTTGCGCAGCGTGGTGAGCTCGGCCAGCAGCGCGCCGCGCTTGCGGCCCTTGACCCGGCGCAGCAGCGTGGCGACCATGCCGACCGCCGTGGCGCGCTCGAGCCAGCGTGGCTTGCCCGCCTGCAGCACGGCGGCATAGGTGGACAGCATGGCCTCGCAGGCGCGCGTGGCGTTGGCTTCGGACAGGCCCAGCTGGCCGGCGGCCACCAGCACGCTCGACAGTACCCGGACCACATCCACGGTAAGCGGCGCGACCAGGGCATCGTCAAAGTCGTTCAGGTCGAAATAAACCAGCCCGTTGTCGCCCTTGAAGCTGCCGAAGTTCTCCAGGTGCAGATCGCCGCAGACGTAGGTGATGGGCGCATCGCACATTGCCGCCTCATCGCGCAGCGATGCGGCATAGAGATGGTTGGTGCCGCGAAAGAAGCCAAACGGGTCCGCGGCGATCGCCGCAAGCTTGCGGGTCAGCCGCTCGGGATCGCGGCCATGGTTGAAGGTGAGGATGGCTTGCGTGGCGGCGTGCATGGGCTCGGCTTCCGTTCAGCGTTGAAATCCGGCAGCGGCGCGGCCGGTCAGCGGAAGAACAGGCCGCGCGTGAGGAAAGTGTGATTCGCTTCTTCCGCCATCAGCCAGACCAGCACCAGCAGGCACATTGGCGGCACCAGGATGGCGCAGATCAGCGCCATGCGCTCCCATGCCATGTGCATGAACACTGCCACGATCAGCCCCGCCTTCAGCCCCATGAACACCAGGATCAGCGTCCAGCGCAGGTAGCCGGTGACATGGAAATAGTCGACCAGGTACGACAGCGTCGACAGCACGAACAGCAGCGCCCAGATCTTCAGGTACAGCCCGATGGGATGCTGCTGGCCGGAGTGCGCGGCATGCCCGGCATCCTGGCCGGAGCCATGCGCTGGCGTAACCGGGGTTGCGGGAGTTGCCGGATTCGATGCCATGGCCGCCCTCACCAGAGATAGAACAACGCAAAGATAAACACCCAGACCAGGTCGACGAAGTGCCAGTACAGGCCCGCGATCTCCACGATCTGGTAGTTGCCGGTGGCCTCGTAGCGTCCGCGCAGCACGCGCGTGGCCACGATCAGCAGGTACACCACGCCGCACGACACATGCAGGCCGTGGAAGCCCGTGATCATGAAGAAGGTCGAGCCGAACTGCGCCGCCCCCATCGGGTTGGTCCACGGGCGCACGCCCTCGTCCACGATCAGCTTGGTCCATTCGAAGGCCTGCATGCCGACGAACATCACGCCGAACAGCGCGGTGACGAACATCAGCAGCGCGCACTCACGGCGCGCGCGCCGGTAGGCAAAGTTGACCGCCATCGCCATGGTGCCGCTGCTGCTGATCAGCACGAAGGTCATGATGGCGATCAGCAGCAACGGGATGTCGGCGCCGCCCACGTGCAGTGCGAACACCTCGCTGGGATTGGGCCACGGCACCGTGGTCGACATGCGCACGGTCATGTAGCCGGTCAGGAAACAGCTGAAGATAAAGGTGTCGGACAGCAGGAAGATCCACATCATCGCCTTGCCCCACGACACCTTGAAGGCCTGCTGGTCTGACGACCAGTCGGCCAGCAGGCCGCGCACGCCGCCCACCTGGGGCGCAGGCGCCACGCCGGGTGTGCCCGATGGTGAAGACAGTTGCGTTGACATGCCGGTCCTCCTTGCTGCCGCCGCCGCTAGGCCGTGCCGCAGATATAGCGCACCAGTTCGGGCGTAAGCCACCCCAGCGCCGCCAGCAGCACCACCCACACCGCCAGCAGGAAATGCCAGTAACGCGCGCACAGCCGCATGCGCAGCACCGCGGACTCGCCGCTGCCGCGTGACGACATGGCAAAGCCCCAGCCGGCCAGGCCTCCCAGCACGTGCAGGCCGTGCATCGCGGTCAGCAGGTAGAAGAAGCTGCCGGCCGGATTGCCGGCAGGCATCACCTGCATCGCGCCCAGTGCCTGCCAGGCCCACAGCTGCGAGGCGACGAAACCGGCCGCGCCCAGACCGCCCAGGCGCAGCGCCTGCCTGGCCACGGCCATCTCGCCCTGGCCCGCGGCGCGCGACGCCACCGCCATCGCCACGCTGCCCGCGGCCAGCAGCGCGGTGGACAGCCACACCTGCCAGGGCAGCCCGATGCGGTGCCAGTCCGGGCTGTCCATGCGCAGCGCATAGGCGGTCAGGAACAGCGCAAACAGCGAGGTCACCACGCCCATGAACACCCACAGGCCGATGCTTGCGGGGGCACGCCCGCGCGGCCGGTGGTTGGCGGCATTCTCGTCGGACGGGTTGCCGCCGAAATCGTCGCGGCTGACCTTGTACAGGGCTTCGGCGTTCATGCGACGGCTCCGCGGCTGGCATGCGGTTCAGGCTCGGCCCCGCCCTCTTCCGGCGGCGCGTTCTGCGCGATAAAGTCCTCGCGCGCGCCCGGCACGCTGTAGGCATAGGCCCAGCGGTACACCACCGGCAGATGCGGCCCCCAGTTGCCGTGCACGGGCGGCGTCTGCGGCGTCTGCCATTCCAGCGAGGCGGAGCGCCACGGGTTGGCGTCGGCCTTGCGGCCATGCCACAGGCTCCACACCAGGTTGAAGACAAAGAGCAGCTGCGCCGTGGCGACGATGAAAGCGGCCACCGAGATGTACATGTTCATCACATGCGCCGATTCCGGGATAAAGGCGTAGTTCTCATAGGCGTAGTAGCGGCGCGGCATGCCCAGCACGCCCAGGTAGTGCATCGGGAAGAAGATAGCGTAGGTGCCGACGAAGGTGACCCAGAAATGGATCCGGCCCATGTTGTCGTCCAGCATCCGGCCCGTGACCTTCGGGTACCAGTGGTAGAGGCCGCCGAACACCACCAGGATCGGCGACACGCCCATCACCATGTGGAAGTGCGCCACCACGAAGTAAGTGTTGGACAGCGGGATATCCACGCTGACATTGCCCAGGAACAGCCCGGTCAGGCCGCCGATGACGAAGGTGCTGATGAACGCGATCGCGAACAGCATCGGCACGGTGAAATGGATATCGCCGCGCCATAGCGTGATGACCCAGTTGTAGACCTTGATCGCGGTGGGGATGGCGATGATCAGCGTGGTGGTGGCAAAGAAGAAGCCGAAGTACGGGTTCATCCCGCTGACGAACATGTGGTGCGCCCACACCACCACCGACAGCACCCCGATCGCCAGGATCGCCCACACCATGGTGCGGTAGCCGAAGATGCTCTTGCGCGAATGCACGCTGACCAGGTCAGAGACGATGCCGAAGGCCGGCAGCGCGACGATATATACCTCGGGGTGGCCGAAGAACCAGAACAGGTGCTGGAACAGCAACGGGCTGCCGCCCTTGTACTGCAGCTGCTGCCCCATCGACACCATCGCCGGCATGAAAAAGCTGGTGCCGAGGGTCTTGTCCAGCAGCATCATCACCGCCGACACGAACAGCGCCGGGAACGCCAGCAGCGCCAGGATGGTGGCCATGAAGATGCCCCACACCGACAGCGGCATGCGCAGCAGCGTCATCCCTTCCGTGCGCGCCTGCAGCACGGTGGTGACGTAGTTGAGGCCGCCCATGGTGGCCGCGACGATAAAGATCGCCAGCGACACCAGCATCAGGATGATGCCCCAGTCATGGCCTGGGGTGCCGGGCAGGATGGCCTGCGGCGGATATAGCGTCCAGCCCGCGCCGGTGGGCCCGCCGGGCACGAAGAAGCTGGTCAGCAGCACGATCACCGACAGCAGGTAGACCCAGAAGCTGAGCATGTTGAGGAAGGGGAACACCATGTCGCGCGCCCCCACCATCAGCGGGATCAGGTAGTTGCCGAAGCCGCCGAGGAACAGCGCGGTCAGCAGGTAGATCACCATGATCATGCCGTGCATGGTGACGAACTGGTAGTAGCGGTTGGCGTCGATGAACTCGAAGCGCCCCGGGAAGCCGAGCTGCATGCGCATCAGGTTGGACAGCGCCACGCCCACCAGCCCCACCACGATCGCCACGATGGTGTACTGCACGGCGATCACCTTGTGGTCCTGGCTCCAGACATAGCGGGTCCAGAAGCTCTGCGGCGCGTGATGGGCGGCATCGTCGGCGTAAGCCATGCGGGTCTCCTCACTTCCTGGCGGGCGCGGGCGCCGCCGAGGGCGGCACGGCCACGGCCGTCGAAGTCGTATAGGTGCCGGACGCGGCCCCGGGCGTGGCAGCGGGCGCGCCAGAGCCAGCGGTTGCCGTGGTGGCGGCGCTGGTTGCGGCAGCCGGGCCGGCGGGCACGTCCGCGGGCGCTACCGGCGCCACCATGCCAGCTTCCGCCGCGCCGCTGCCGGCCGACTTGATATAGGCGGTCAGCGCCGCGACCTCGTCCTCGCTCATCGGCAACTTCGGCATCACCGGCCCGAAGCCTTTGACCAGGCGCGCATGCGGGTCGATGATCTCCTGGTGCAGGAAGGCATCGTCCACCTTGGCGCTGCTGCCGTCGGCAAAGGTCTCGGTCTTGCCGTACAGGCCCTTCCAGGTCGGCCCCACGCCCGGATTGCCGTCGATGCTGTGGCAGCCGACGCAGCCCTTGCTCTGCGCCAGCGCGCGGCCCTTCTCGACAGTGCCGGCGTCGCCCGCGGCGCCGGGTGCGGCAGCGGCCATTGCCGCCGGCGGTGCCGCGGCCTTCGCCAGCGTCATGGCAAAGGTCTGCTGCTTCGCCAGCCATGCCTCGTACGCAGCCGGTTCTTCCACCACCACCGTGCCGCGCATGTTGTAGTGCCCCACGCCGCACAGCTGCGCGCACAGGACGTCGAAGCGGCCCGTCTGCGTCGGCGTGAACCAGAACGATGTCACCATGCCCGGCACCATGTTCATGCGCGCGCGGAACGGCGGCACATAGAAGTCATGCAGCACGTCCTTGGAGCGCAACAACACCTTGACCGGCTTGTTCAGCGGCAGGTGCACCTCCGGGCCGACGATCACGATATTGTCCAGGCCGCGCGGATCGTCGGGGTCCAGCCCGAGCGGATTCGCGCCGGTGACAAAGCGCGGATCGGACGCACCCAGCTGGCCGCTCTTGCCGGGAAAGCGGAAGGCCCAGGACCACTGCTGCCCCACCACTTCCATCACCATCGCGTCGCGCGGCGGGCGCACGTAGTCGGCGTAGACGAACAGGCCCGGCGCCAGCAATGCCACCACGCCCAGCGTGGTGCCGGCGATCAGCCACAGTTCGAGCTTGCTGTTCTCCGGGTGGTAGGACGCGCGGTGGCCGGTGCCGCCATTGGGATGCGGCGCCTCATGCCGGTAGCGCCAGACGATGTAGCCGACAAACAGGTTGATGCCGATGAAGAAAATGCCGGTGATGACGAGGGTAATGGTCAGCGTGTCGTCCATCTGCTTCCAGTTGGACGCCAGCGGGGTCGCCCACCACGGGCTCAGGAAATGGAAGAGCACCGAAGCGACGACCATGACTACGAGTGCGATGGCCAACGCCATATCCACCCTCCTCCTCGCGCGCGGCGAGGGATGCTCAAGTCACGCAGGTAGACATAAGACTAGTGCATGCCGTCAGGTCACTGCAAGGCGACATGCCAATGCATTGGTGTCGCACTGCACAAGCGCGCAGCGCGAGAAAAAGCGGCGGCGGGAACCCTTGATTCCGGCCGCCGCAGGCCTTGCGCGCGTACCCGCCCAGGGGCTGGCGCGCGCAACGCAACCGTCATGTGCGGGCGCTCGCCGCGCCCTGCCCCGATGCGATGTCAGTGCGATACGTCCTTGCTCTCCAGCTTCCAGTAGCATGCCGCCGCGGCCATCCCGAAAATCAGGTGCCCGATAAACGTATGCCATCCGCGCACCTCGACAAACCAGTGGAAGGCCCGCGTCATCACATAGAAATTGAAGAAGTACACCACCAGGCCAAACACGGCGCCCGCCAGCATTGCCATGCCCAGGCTCGAATCCAGCGTAAATGGCGCGATGATGGCCGCCAGGATCATGCCCAGCACGGCGCCCAGCACGAAATGGATCATCAGAGCCGCGGCCACCGTGCCGACGGTGAACGTTGCGCTCTGCAGCACGTCCTGGCCCATCAGGATCCCGGCGATCATGCGCGTGGCGATCCACGGGTTCACGCCCGACACCATCGACGACCAGAACAGCTCCAGCACCAGCAGCAACGCCCCGGCCGCCAGCCCCGAAACCGCTGCCGCGGTCCAGTCCGGCTGCCGCCGCACGTAGTGGTGCGATTGCATGTGAAGTTCCATAGCCACCTCCGTCTCTCTCGGTCTGCGGGGCATTGGACTTGAATGGGAACGGGGCCCCGCGTCTCTGATCAGCATAGGACACGTGTTTCCCGCTTCGGGGTTCGCATGGCGAAAAACGTGGGGCATGCGTACGCAGCGCAACGCCTGAACGGCCCTATGTGCGCGCATCGATACCTGGGTGGCATCCGCATCGCCCGGGTTCGGGACAATCCCGATGCAAGCAGCCGTGCATCGGCCACACACTGCCTATACTGGAATCACAAAAGAGAGAGACAGGAGACCGCCATGCACTTCAACGCGCATGATCTTGTATTCCTGATTCCGATGGCGCTGGTAGGCGTGATCGCCATGGGTTCGATCCCGGTGACCGCCAAATACCTGCGCATCAGTTGCCGGACCATGGGCGCCCTGATCGGCGCACTGGTTGCGGTGTTGGTGCTAGAGGCATTACCGCTGCTGATCTGACCCCCAGAGGTCGGACAGACGGTTTTTGGGGAGGAGGGCCGTTATGTCGATCGGCCTGCTCGCTGCTGTCATGGCGGCGCTGCTGTTCATTACCGTCTTGCGGGCCATCTGGCGCTGCAGCCATCCGTACCGGATGCGCTACCGGCGCTGCGCTGCACAACGGCAACGCGCGGGGCTGTGCCGGCATACGCTGCGACGGCCCGGCTAGCAGCAACAATGCCCCCTCTTGCACCATTGCCCGGCACGCGAACCGGGCAATAGCCCGTCACGCCGTCGGCGCGCGCAACGCCGCCAGCGGCGCGTTCACTGACTCCCCCAGCCGCTCCATCAGCGAATAGCGCGCCACGTAGTGCCGGAAGTGCTCGAGGAACGCCGCCTCGGCCGGCGTCTGGCGCCGCTCCGGATTCCACAGCAGGTACATGTCGATATCGGCCACGCCCTCTTCGGGCGGCAGGCGCCACAGCCGTTGCTGGGCGACATCGTCGGCCACGATGTGTTCCGGCAGGCAGCCAATGCCATAGCCCGCGAACACCAGCCGCCGGATTTCATCGAGGCTGGGCGAGGTCGCGACGATGCGGCCCGAAAAACCGTGCTGGTCACGGAATACGGCCAATGGCGCCAGCACGTCGCCAAGCTGGTCGCTGCTGAACGACACGAAGTTCTCGGTCAGCAGGTCGGCAATGGCCAGCCCGGTGCTTCCGAACAACCGGTGATGGCGCCCGCAGAAGATGGCGTAGCGCTGGCGCAGGAAGAGCATGTGCTCAAGCCTGTCGCCCGACTGCCGGCCCGACTGCCGGTACAGGCTCAGGCCCACGCCGGCAGCCTTCTGCGCAAGGGCGTCTGCGATCTCGGTGCTGCGCATCACGTCCACCTGCAGCGTGACGCGCGGATGCTGCCGATGGAAGGCGGCCAGGCATTCGTCATAGACGCCGGAATGGATCCGGCTCACGGTCAGCAGCCGCAGCAGGCCGCTGACTTCATCGTGCTGCTCCGCCAGTTCCGCCCCCAGCCGCGCCACGCTGCCATAGACGTCGGTGGCGATGCGCAGCACCTCTTCGCCGGCCCGGGTCAGGCGGAAATTGCTGCCGCGCCGCTCGATCAGCGTGTGTCCCAGATGCTCTTCGAGCCGGCGCAAGGCCAGGCTCACCGCCGGCTGGGTGATATGCAGCCGCACCGCAGCGCGGCTCAGGCTGCGCTCGTGGACGATGGTCAGGAAGGTGCGCAGCAGGTTCCAGTCGAGCCGGTCGGTCAGCAGGGCCCGGTCCAGGGCAGAACGCTCCATCACGCCACCATATAAATTCAAGTTATATTAAAAATAAATATTAGAAATTTGACTGATGTTTGTCAACGGGCGATAACTCCTCCCACAGCTGCCCCTGATGCAGCGGCACAAACATAGTGAGGAGCCAGTCCATGCAAGTGTCCCCTTCCGGCACGCGCCAGCCCGTGCGCGCCGCTACGGCCGCCTTTGTCGGCACCATGATCGAGTGGTACGACTTCTACATCTACGCCACCGCCGCCGCGCTGGTGTTCGGCCCGCTGTTCTTTCCCGGCGGCGATCCCTTCCTGAGCACGCTGGCGTCATTCGGCACCTTCGCGGTCGGCTTCTTTGCCCGTCCGCTCGGCGGCATCGTGTTCGGCCACTGGGGCGACCGCATCGGCCGCAAGAAGGCGCTGATGATCACGCTCATGATGATGGGCGTGGCCACCATCGGCATCGGCCTGCTGCCGACCTACGCCACCGCGGGCGCCATCGCGCCGGTGCTGCTGGTGCTGCTGCGCGTGGTGCAGGGCATCGCCGTGGGCGGCGAATGGGGCGGCGCGGTGCTGATGGCGGGCGAGCACGCCCCCAGGGGCCGCCGCACTTTCTTCGCCTCGTTCGCGCAGCTCGGCAGCCCGGCCGGCCTGATCCTGTCGCTGCTGGCTTTCCGCGCGGTGACGTCAATGGAGCACGACGTGTTCATGGACTGGGGCTGGCGCCTGCCATTCCTGGCCAGCGCGGCGCTGCTGCTGGTGGGCGTGGCAATCCGGCTGGGCGTGAATGAATCGCCCGAGTTCGCGCAGGTGCAGGCGCAGCGCAAGACCGCCAAGCTGCCGATTGCCGAGGTCTGGCGCACGGCCCGCGTGCCGGTGCTGCTGTGCATCGGCGCCAATACCATCGGCATTGCGGGGGTGTACTTCACCAACACCTTCATGATTGCCTACACCACGCAATATCTGTCGCTGTCCAGGACGCTGATTCTCGACTGCCTGTTCGCCGTCGCCATCATCCAGTTCCTGGTGCAGCCGCTGGCCGCCTGGCTGGCAGAGAAGCTTGGCGGCGCGCGCTTCCTCAAGCTGGCCGCGCTGCTGGCCATGGCTTCACCCTATCCGATGTTCCTGCTGGTGCAGACGCGCCAGGCGCCGGCCATCGTGCTCGGCATCGCGCTGGCGGTGGTGTGCATGGCGAGCTTCTATTCGGTGATCGCGGGCTTTGTCAGCGGCGTCTTCGAAACGCGCGTGCGCTACTCGGCGATCTCTTTGTCCTACCAGGTCTGCGGCGCGGTGGCGGGCGGGCTGACACCGCTGGTGGGGACCATCCTCGCGCAGCGCTTCCAGGGCCAATGGTGGCCGCTGGCGGTGTTCTACACCTTGCTGGCCGGCGTGTCGCTGCTGTGCATCGCCGGCATCGATGCACGCCAGCGCCAGCAACAACAACCCGCCGGGCAAGCCGCGCAGGCCTGACGGCTTTCCACAGACATTGCAAACTCCATGCTGACGTTCTTCCATCCCGAGCAATTGCTGCACCATCCGCAGAGCTACTACTCGCGCGGCAAGATGCGCTCGCCGCAGGAACTGCCCGCGCGGGCGCAGCGGCTGGTGCAGGCGGCAGAGGCGCTTGGCTTCGCGCTCCACGCCCCCGCTGACCTCGGCCTCGCGCCGCTCGCCGCCGTGCACGACCAGCCTTACCTGCAGTTCCTGCAGGACGCCCATGCCAGCTGGCGCGAGCTGCCGGAGGACTGGGGCGACGAGGTCATGTCCAATATCTTCGTGCGCGAGCCCAACGCCCTGCGCGGCGTGCTGGCGCAGGCCGCGCGCTATCTTGCCGACGGCAGCTGCCCGGTGGGCCTGAACACCTGGCGCTCGGCCTACTGGTCGGCGCAGAGCGCGGTGGCCGGCGCCCGGGCGCTGCTGGACGGCGAACGCCGCGCCTACGCCTTGTGCCGGCCGCCGGGCCATCATGCCCGGCGCGACGCGGCGGGCGGCTTCTGCTACCTGAACAATGCGGCGATCGCCGCACAGGCCCTGCGCGCGCGCTTTGGCCGCGTGGCCATCCTCGATACCGACATGCACCACGGCCAGGGCATCCAGGAGATCTTCTACGACCGGGCCGATGTGCTCTACGTGTCGATCCACGGCGACCCGACCAATTTCTATCCGGTGGTCGCGGGCTTCGACGATGAGCACGGCCGCGGCGCAGGCGCCGGCCACAACCTCAACCTGCCGATGCCGCACCGTTCGCCCGAGTCCGTCTTCTTCGACAAGCTGGACACGGCGCGCGGCGCCATCGAACGCTTCCAGGCAGACGCGCTGGTGCTGTCGCTTGGCTTCGACATCTACCGCGAGGATCCGCAGTCGCTGGTGGACGTGTCCACCGAAGGCTTCGGCCGCCTCGGCCGCGCCGTTGCCGCGCTGGGCCTGCCCACGCTGATCGTGCAGGAGGGCGGCTACCACCTCGATTCGCTCGCCGCCAATGCGAGGGCCTTCTTCGGCGGCATCCAACACTCAGGGACGGGCTTATGAACGCAATCACGATCAATGGCGAACGCCTGTGGCAAGCGCTGATGGCACTGGCGCAGATCGGCGCCACGCCCAGGGGCGGCAATGCGCGCCTGGCACTGACCGCGCTGGACGGGCAGGCGCGCGACCTCGTCACCGGCTGGATGCGCGAGGCCGGCATGACGGTGCGCATCGACCGCGTGGGCAATATCTTCGGGCGCCGGGCGGGCCGCAACGACGCGCTTGCCCCGGTCACGACCGGCAGCCATATCGACACCCAGCCCACCGGCGGCAAGTTCGACGGATGCTATGGCGTCATGGCCGGGCTGGAAGTCATGCGCACGCTCAACCAGCACGGCGTGACCACCGAGGCGCCGCTGGAACTGGCGATCTGGACCAATGAGGAAGGCGCGCGCTTCGTGCCGGTGATGATGGGATCGGGCGTGTTTGCCGGCGTTTTCCCCGAAGCCACCGCGTTGACGGCGACGGACAACGCCGGCAAGTCCGTTGCCGGCGAACTCGCGGCGATCGGCTATGCGGGCAACGCGCCGGTCGGCCACAAGGTTGGCGCGTACTTCGAGGCGCATATCGAGCAAGGCCCGATCCTCGAGGCCGAGGACAAGGTTATCGGCGTGGTGACGGGGTCGCTTGGCCTGCGCTGGTATGACGTCACGGTGACGGGCATGGAGGCGCATGCCGGCCCCACCCCCATGGCGCTGCGCCGGGACGCCCTGCATGGCGCGTCGTTCCTGTTCCAGGAAGTGACGAAGATCGCGAACGACTTTGCCCCCCATGGCCGGGGGACGGTCGGGGTGGTCGATGTCCACCCGTCTTCACGCAACGTCATCCCGGGGCGGGTGCAATTCAGCGTCGACCTTCGCCATCTCGATGGCGGCCAGCTTGACCAGATGGAAGCAAGGCTGCGCGCAGCGTGCGCGGCGCTGGCCAGCGGCAGCACGACAGGTGCCGCGCTGGCGGTGGAAGTCGAAGCGATCCAGCGGTTCGAGCCGACGCCCTTCGCGCCCGAGCTTGTGGCGCATGTCCGGCAGGCGGCCGCGGCGCGTGGCTACACGCATTGCGACATCGTCACCGGCGCGGGCCACGACGCGGTCTACCTGGCCAGGGTGGCGCCGACGGCAATGATCTTCGTGCCGTGCAAGGACGGCATCAGCCATAACGAGATCGAGGACGCCAGGCCCGAGCACCTAGAGGCGGGCGCCAATGTGCTGCTTGCTGCCATGCTGGCGCAAGCCCAGGGCTGAGCCTGCAAGGCTCAGCCGGACAGGGAAGTGCCTGCGGCGTTACAGCTCGATCATGGCGAATTCGGCCTTGCCGACGTCGCATTCCGGGCAGCGCCAGTCCTCGGGGATGTCTTCCCAGCGCGTGCCGGGGGCGATGCCGTCTTCCGGCCAGCCCTGTTCTTCGTCGTAGACCCAGCCGCAGATCACGCACACCCAGGTCTTGTAGGCGACGGCGGCTTCCATTTGATCCTGCTGCAAAACACACTCCTGAATCGGCTATGGAACGGATTGTCCGGGCCGAATCATACCGGTTTTCCGGGTAGGGCCTGTGGCGGGGGGGAAACCGATGAAANCCCTGCTTTCCCCCCCCCCCCCCCCCCCCCGCCACCCGGGCTACCCACGGATGGAAAAGTCCACGCGGTTGGGCGCGCCCTTGTCCTTGATACCCTCGGCGCTGAGCTTGGGCGCGGTCAGGAACAGCCGGCTCTCCGGCACCTTGCCCTCGCGTTCGAGCGACTGCTTGACCACCAGTGCGCGTTGCTCGGCCAGGCGCTTCAGGTCGGCCTCGGTGACCGTGGCGTTGGCCATCAGCATCTTTTCCATTTCCTCGGGCGGCAGGGATTTGGTGAAGCCGACGAAATTGCGCGGCTTCTTCATGGAAGTGCGCTTGTAGACCTGCTCCAGGTACTTCGGGTATTCCTGTTTCGAAACCTTGATCTCGGAGCCCTGCTCGCCGGCTTCGTCGTTGCCGGCCTCGCCGCCTGCCTGTGCGCTGTCGCGCTGGTCGCGCCGCTTCTGCTCGGCCACGCGCGCATCCAGCCACGCGCGGCGCGCGCCGGCCTCGTCGGTGGCCGGGTCGATGCGGCCGCTGATTTCCAGCCGCAGCGACGGCCTGTCATTGAGCGCCTGGCCCAGCTTGGCGATCTTGTCCTTGGCCGCCGGCGTCAGCGTCGCGGTGCCGGGCGCGAACTCGACATAGCCCAGCTCCTCGCCCCCGCCGCCGCCAAAGGCCGAGGCGATCAGCGAGAACGGCGACGTGATCGCCTTGGTCAGCAGGTTGACGATCACGCGCACGATCACGCCGCCGATGCTGAACTCCGGATCCGACAACGAGCCCGACACCGGCAGGTTCACGTCGATCACACCGTTGCGGTCCTTCAGCAGCGACACCGCCAGCAGCACCGGCAGCTTGGTCGCATCCGGGCTGTCGACGCGCTCGCCGAAGGTGAGCTGGTCCAGGAACAGGTGGTTGCTCGCATCGAGCTTCCCGTTCTCGATCTTGTAGGCCACGTCCACTGTCAGCTTGCCCTTGGTGATCGGGTAGCCGGCGTACTTGGCCGCATACGGCGTGAGCCGCGTCAGTTCCACGCCCGAGGCCTTGGCGGCAATGTCCAGGAACAGCTGCTCACCCAGCGGATTGAGCTTGCCGCTGATATTGACCGGCGCATCGTCGTCGATGCGGCCATCCAGCACCAGGTCGGCCGGCGTGGGGTCGCCCGACGACACCTTGGACACCTTGCCCTGCATGCCGGTCAGGTTGGCCGTGTAGTTGGGCTTGACGAAGAAGTCCGAGAAATTGATGTTGCCCTTCTCGAGCGACACCCCGCCGATGCGCACCTGCGGCTTGGGCCCGCCCGGCTTCTGCTCGACCTGGGCCGTGCGCGTAGCGCCGGTCTGCACCGGCGGCGTTGCCGGCGCCGATGCCGGGCTGGCCTGCGTCAGGCTGGTGGACGGCGCTGCCTCGCCCTTCGCGGCGCCGCCGGCCATCACGTCCTGCAGGTTCAGGCGGCCGTTGGCGTTCAGGATCACGCGGGCATAGAAGTCAGACAGCGCGATATTGCCCAGGCTCACGCGCATCGGCCCCTTGCTCTCGTCCATGGCAAAGTCGATGCCCGACACCGCCAGCGAGCGCCAGCGCAGGAAGTCGTCGCCGCTGACGCGGTCCACCGTGCGCACGTTGCCGGTTTGCACGTTGCCGCTGAACTGCGCGGCGATGGGCTTGCCGGTTGGCGCATCGACATTGAGCTTGCCCTTTACCGTCAGCGTGCCGGTGCGCAGGGCGGCGTTGAAGCGGTCAGCCAGGTAGGGCTGCAGCGGGCGCACCTCCACCTCGCGCAGGTCCAGCTGCAGCCGGCTGGCAGGGACGGCTGGCAACACCGTGCCATCGACGCCGATCACGCCGCGACGACCGGATTCGGCATGCAGCTTGAGCGGCACCGCCGCCGGCGTCAGCGGCCAGGCGACGGCACCGGTACTCAGCGCGATATTGCGGAACTCGTGGATCACCGGGCGGCCGCGGTTGGCCCCGGCCGGCTGGTAGTCAGCCAGGCGGGCGCTGCCGCCTTCCACCGTGACCTTGCCGATGTCTGCCTTCCAGCCGCCACCCGCTGGCTTGCCGTTGGCGGCGGTTGCAGCGGCCGCTCCATTCCGGCGCGGCGTGGCGCGCGCCTGCTGTGCCGACTCGGCGGCCCACAGCCGCGCCATCTCGATCAGCTCGCCGTGATGGTCGCGCGTGGCAGCGATCTGCGGCTTGGCCAGGGTGACCTGGCTGGTAGCGAAGGTCTGTTTGGCCAGGTCGAACTGGATATCGTCCAGCACCAGCTTTTCAGCCTGCAGCAGCGGCAGGTTGGCGCCCTCGCGGTCGGCGGCGCGCTCACGCGCGCGGCGTGCGGTGCGCGGGGCGGCATTGTCGTTGCCGGCGGGTGTTGCGCTGGCATCGGCATCGCGTGCGGCGGCCGAAACCGGCATCGTCACCGGATCGCGCGTGGCCACATAGAGCGGCGCCAGTTCCAGCCGCGATTTTTCCAGCACGAACTGGAACTGCGGCGTGCCCCACGACATGCGGTAGTTCAGTTCGGCATTGACCGCGGTCGAGCCGAACTGGCTGCGCAGCTCGCGCGGCCACCATGCGGCAAACCCCTGCGGCCGCAGGCCGGTGGTTTCCAGCGTGCCGGCCAGCGTGCCGTCGCGCAGCAGCAGGTCGCCGGTATGGGTCAGGGTCTGGCCGTCGGCCACGGCCAGCGTGGCCTCGATCCTGGCCGGCTTGTCGCCGTCGGTGCCGGCAAAGCCCTTGACCTCGGCATCGAGCGTGCCGAGTGCAAGCTTGCCCGGGCCCGACGGTGCCAGCGCATCTTCAAACCCCAGCCGGGCCTGCTTGACGACGATGCGGTCGACCGCGTAGCGCCACGGCACGTCTTTTGGCGCCGCCTTGGCCGGCGCCGCCTGCACACCCGAGGCGGCGGCCGCTGCGGGCGCCGAGGCCGGCGCCGGTGCGGCAGCAGGGGCAGCCGCCGGCGCGGGCGCCACGCCATCCGTGGATTTGCTGACCGCCTGCGGCAGGAACGCCGTGGCCAGGTTCAGCGAGCCATCCGCGCGCCGCGCGGCTTCCACGCCGAGCCCCTCGATCTCCACGCTGCGCAGCTGCGCGCGGTGGGCCAGCGGCTCGAGCTTGCCGATATCCACCGCCAGGCGGCCGCTCTTGACCAGCGGCTTGCCGGCGCGCGTGACGACCTCGGCATCGCGCAACGCAGCCGTGCCCATCACCAGCATCTCCTGCGTGTCCTTCTGCTGGCGGAAGGCCACGGTCAGGCGCGTATCGAGCTTGCCCGATTTGACCTCGGCATCGCGCAGCGGCGGCGCGAACGCCATCAGCCGCGCGACCTCCAGGCCGTCAAGGTTGACGTTGATCCGGGTCTGGCGCGAATCGGCAAACGGCAGCACCTCGCCGTCCAGCGCCAGCGGCGTGCCGTTGACCTGAGCGCTCAGCGTGGGCCGCGTCACGATCTCGACGTCATGCGGCAGGTTCGACAGGAACGGCAGGGTCAGCGTCAGGTGGTCGATGCGCAGGCTGGAACCGAGCAGCTTGTCGTCATAGCTGAAGCTGCTGCCGGTGACCGCGATGTTGTTGACCGAAAAGCGCGCCGGCTTGGCATCGGCCGGCTTGGGCGGCATGGCCGCGAACTTGTCCTGGACATCGGCCAGGCTCAGGCGGCCGTCGGCGCCGCGCACCACGTGCACGGCCAGCCGGTCGACATGCAGGTTGTCCACCACCGGCGCCAGGTGCCAGACCGAGGCCAGCGAGGTATTGGCCTCGGCCTCGCCCAGCGTCAGCGCGGGGGTCTTGCCGTCGCGCTCATAGATAGTGAGGTCCGTCAGCGTGGCCGCCAGCTCGAACGGGCGCACGTGGGCCTTGCCCAGCGTGACCTTGCGCCCCAGCGCCTCGGTCGCGTTCTTTTCAATCAGGTATTTGAGCAGCGGCGGGCCGCCAAAATACCCCGCCAGCCCAAACACCGCGAGCGCCGCGACCACGCCGCCGGCGACTCGCGTCGCCAGCCGACCGCGTGGCGTGGCAGCCACTGCCTGGATGGATTGCTTGAAAGCCATGTCGTTCCAGAAGATCTGACCCCGCATTCCGGCGCTGCACGATGGTTTGTGCCCCGGATTTCACATTTTCCGACATTATGGCAACGCTTTCGGACAAAGCAAAGAAATCAGAATTGACCCCTCAACGCCGCATGGGCCGATCTGGTATCTTTACGTCCTTTGCGAAGCGTTTCGTCGCAAGCCTGCGGCTTACCCGCCACATCGTGCCTGCCTCCCCTGCGCTGTACCCTCCGGCCACACCCATCACGTATTCCGTGCTGCGCGCTTCGCATGCGATCCCTTCCATGCGAGTCCATTCATGTCTACCACCAGCAGTACCGCCGCAGATGTCGGCGCGCCGCGAGCCAGCGCGCGCCCGCTGACCGGCCAGGATTACAAGACCCTTGCCCTTGCCGCGCTTGGCGGCGCCCTTGAGTTCTACGACTTCATCATCTTCGTATTTTTCGCGACGGTCATCGGGCAGCTGTTCTTCCCGCCGTCGGTGCCGGACTGGCTGCGCCAGTTGCAGACCTTCGGCATTTTCGCGGCCGGCTACCTGGCCCGGCCGCTGGGCGGGATCATCATGGCGCACTTCGGCGACCTGCTCGGCCGCAAGAAGATGTTCACGCTGTCGATCCTGCTGATGTCGGTGCCCACGCTGCTGATGGGCCTGATGCCCACCTACCAGTCGATCGGCCTGGCCGCGCCGGTGCTGCTGCTGGTGCTGCGCATCCTGCAAGGCGCGGCCGTGGGCGGCGAAGTGCCTGGCGCCTGGGTGTTCGTATCCGAGCACGTGCCGGCGCGCCATGTCGGCTATGCCTGCGGCACGCTGACCGCGGGGCTGACTGCCGGCATCCTGCTGGGTTCGCTGGTCGCCACCGGCATCAACAGCGTCTTCACCCCGGCCGAGCTGGCCGACTACGGCTGGCGCGTGCCGTTCCTGATCGGCGGCGTATTCGGCATCGCCTCGATGTACCTGCGGCGCTGGCTGCATGAGACGCCGGTCTTCGCCGAACTGCAGAAGCGCAAGGCGCTGGCCGCTGAAATGCCGCTGAAGTCGGTGGTGCGCAACCACCGCGGCAGTGTCGCGGTATCGATGCTGCTGACCTGGATGCTGTCGGCCGGCATCGTGGTGGTGATCCTGATGACGCCCACCTTCCTGCAGAAGCTGTACGGCTTTGACGCGCGCACGGCGCTGGTCGCCAACAGCGTTGCCACGCTGTGCCTGACGGTCGGCTGCGTCGTCTCCGGCGCGCTGGCCGACCGCATCGGCGCGCGCCGCACGCTGTTCTTCGGCGGCCTGCTGCTGGCCATCTGCGCCTACATGTTCTACACCACGATCTTCACCCGCCCCGACCTGCTGCTGCCGCTCTATGCGCTGGCCGGCTTCCTGGTCGGCACCATCGGCGCGGTGCCGTTCGTGCTGGTCAATGCGTTCCCGGCGCAGGTGCGCTTCTCGGGCCTGTCATTCTCGTACAACGTGTCGTATGCGATCTTCGGCGGGCTGACGCCGATGGTCGTCACGCTGATGCTGAAGCAGGATCCGCTGGCGCCGGCGCACTATGTGGTCGCGCTGTGCGTGCTGGGCATGGTGACCGCGCTGTTCGTCAAGGACCGCTCGCGCGGGTGACGCTGCTGCTGCAAAGAAAAAGGGAGGGCAGGCGCCCTCCCTTTTTTCATGCGCGCTTCATGCGCATTTGTGCTGCCGGACTTCAGCGCCGGTGCTGGCTGAAGAACTGCCACATCATCGTGCTGGCATCCGGGCCGATATCGCTGTGGTAGCCATAGCTGGCGTCGCCGCCGCTCCAGGCGTGGCCCAGGCCCTCCACTTCCACCAGCGTCACCAGGTCGCGGCGCCAGCGGCCGAAGCGGTATTCATGGGACCGGCCCGGCGGTTCGTCCTCCGGGCTGGACTGCGCGGGCGTACCGGCGAGCCGGTCTTCCAGGCCGTTGTAAGCCAGGAACTGCCGCGCCAGCAGACGGCCATTGACCGGATGCACGGCATCGTCGGCCAGGCCGTGGATCACCAGCGCGGGCATCTCGGGACCGCCCGGCGTCACGCCGGCGGCATCCAGCAGCCATGACAGATCGGCCGCCGAGCCCTGCTGCATCGCCCGCAGGCCGGCGCGCGGGTTGTCGGCCGCGCCGATGACCACGCCGGAATGCAGGGCCGCGGCCGCCACCTTGCCCGGGTAGCGCAACGCCACCACCGCCGCCATGGCCGCGCCGGCGGACATGCCGGCCAGGTAGATCTCGCGCTCGCGCACGTCGTGGCGCGCAGCCAGCGTATCGATCAGCGCGGCCACCGCCTGCGCCTCGCGTCCGCCCTCGGCAGCGCCCAGGTCGAACCACTGCCAGCAGCGCTGCACCTGGCGCCGCAAGGGCTGTTGCGGGTAGGCCACGATAAATCCCTCGCGCTCGGCCAGTGCATTCATGCGGGTGCCGGCCGACAGGTCATCCGGCGTCTGGCGGCAGCCATGCAGCACCACCACCACCGGCAACGGGCCGCGATGGGCCTTGGACGGTATGTAGAGGTGATACGCGAGTTGCGGCACCAGTTCGCCCGGCAGCGGCGCCAGGCGCAGCCTGTGCGCCTGCCAGGTACCAGGCAGGGAACCCGGCGCGGGTGCCGGCCGGGCGGGCCGGACTTTGCCCGGCGGGCCGGCAGGCCGAGCCGGTGTGAGCGGATTCAGCGAATCCATGCGGTCCAGCCAGGACTTCACCTGGGCTTCCGTGCGTGCGTGCGCTCGGCTCAGTCGCCGGATCTGCGCATGCCAGTCAGCGGCAAGGCTTTTGGTCATGAGGACTCCTGGTCGTGTGACGGAATCTCCCCCTACACCTTTATTGTTGCGTTGCAGCATATCACAATCAGCATGACGCCCGCCGGCGTGCCCCCGCCGTTATGGCACAAACGCAACGAGTCTCGCCCCCGCGATGCGAAATTTTTAAATTAGCAATACGAAAGAATGCAGATCGCAGCGAGATGGCTTGCGTTGCCGGCGTTTTATACTTGGCCATCGCCACCGGAGGACAATGACACCATGCCGGACAGCGGCGCCCCAGCCTGCCTGCTCTGCCTCTTTCGCCACGTTTGCCACAACGCCGGTGCGCAAGCCCCCCTGTCGCACGCGCCGATGGCGCTGCTGCCGGAGCGGGTAGAGCTGCGCACGGGCGAGCCTGTATTCCGCCAGGGCCGCCCTGCGCTGACGGTCTACCCCCTGCGCCATGGCAGCGCCAAGCAGGTCTATGAATCGCCGCTGGGCTGGCGGCAGGTAACGGGTTTTTCGCTGCCCGGCGATGTGCTGGGGCTTGAGCCGCACGAAGGCCCGGTCCACGGGACTGGTGCCATCGCGTTGCAGGATGCGGTGGTTTGTGCGGTATCGGTCGAATCCCTGCGCACGCTCATGCAGGCCGCCCCATTCCGTGAAACGGTGCTGGAAGCGATGCGCCGCAATGCCGAGCGCGAACGCGTGCTGCTGGTGGCGGTGGGATCGATGAAGGCGCCGCAGCGCCTGGCCATGCTGCTGCTCGACCTGGCCGGCGAGCAGGCGCGCCGCGACGGCAACCGCGACGGCGCGCTGACGCTGGCCATGTCGCGCACGGACATCGCCAGCCTGCTCGGGCTGACCCTGGAAACGGTGTCGAGGATGCTGTCGCGATTTGCCTCGGTCGGGCTGATCTCGGTGCGCCAGCGGCACCTGCGCATCATCGACCGCGACGGGCTGGCCTCGGTCTATGCCGACCTGGATCCGGCCCCGCGCCAGGCGGCGGCCAGATCAGAAGCCTACGGCGGGGAGTTCGGCGAACCCCGGCTGGCCTAGGCGGCTGGCCGGGGCGCAGGGGCTGAGGGCTCAGCGGTCCGCGACGCGCTGCCAGCCGGCCGGCGAGAAACTGCGGATGGTCTTGGCGCGCGATGCCGTGCCGGGCCCGAGGTCGCGCTCATAGAACACACGGTCGCTGCCGAGCATGAAGGTGTGCACGCCGGTATCGCCATAGCGGGCCGGCCAGGCAATCAGGCCGTACTTGGCGCCGCTGCCCTTGGCCGGCGGCAGGATCCGGTAGTGGTAGCCGTAGAAAGCGTCTGCGGCGGGCGTTTCCGGGCCCATCGCCAGCGCATCGGGGCCGATCGGGCTGGCGTCCTGCTCGATGGCCGCGGGCCAGTACAGGCCGTTGGTCTTGCCCGGCGCGCTGATCAACTGGGTTGCGGGGCGCCCCTGCCCCACCTGCTCCGCGTAGCGCTGCTGGGCATCGGCCAGCTGCAGCAGCGTTTCCATCGTCACCAGTTCATTGCGGCCGAGTCGGCGGCGGCGCACTTCCTGCTGGCCGGCACGCAGGTCGAACTGCCAGCCGTCCTTCTGCTTCGCCAGCGGCACGGGGAATGTCCATCCGCTCTGCCCGACCGCGATCAGCGCGCGGCGCTCGCCATCGGGCTGCACGGCATGGTGGCGCGCCCAGGCGCCAAGGAATTCGTAGACGTCGTCCCGGTCGATGGAGCCCTCCGGCACCAGCGACTGGTATTGCTTGCCCAGCACGCGCTGCAGGGCGTCGCCGTCGCTGCGCGCGATGGCATCGCCCAGCGCCTCGGCGGCCGCGTCAGGGCTCGGGAAGACCTGCTGGGCCATCGCCGGCAGGCCCAGGGACAGGGCCGCGGCCGCCACCAGCGTGCGCAGCGCGCGCGCTCCCGCAGCCGCAGCCGCAGAGAAGGGATTACCGGTCATGTGCATCATGATTTACCTCCGCCCATGGCCGAAATGTTCGCCGCCGCTGGGCCGGCCTCCACCGCCGCCGCCCAGTCCACCACCCTGGCGCGCGCCGCCGTCCTGGTGGAGCCCGGCCGGGTGCGCATGCGGCGCTTCCCGCTGCGGCGTCGCCGCGCGCTGGGTCTGCTGGCGTACGCGGTCGCCGTTGCCGGCATCGCGCAACGCGCTGTCCCGGTTGGCACTGTGGGCACGGTCGCGGGCCTGGGCCTGGTCTGCGCGCTGGCGGTCGGCACCGGCCGGCCGCGGATTCTGCACGCCACCGCCGGCGGCACCCGGCCGCGAGCGCTCTGCCGCCCCGCCCGCATGGCCCGGGATGGATTGTCCGGTACGGCCCTCGAACGACTGCGCGGCGCGCTCACGCGCCTGGTCGCGCTGGGAAGGCTGGCGCTGCACCCCGCCGCCAGCGGCCCCCACGCGCTGGCCGGGTTGCGCACCCTGCTGGCGGCTGGCAAGGCCAGACTGGCGCTGCTGGTCATAGCGACCGCGCACCGCCGCATTGTTGTAGGGCACGTTGCCGCGGTTGGCGGGGTTGTGCTGCCAGTTCACGTTGGCACGATTGACGTCCAGGCGCTGGTTGACATTGATGTTGTTGTAGCGGTTCACATTGATGTTGACATCGTGGCCATGCCAGTCGAACCCGCCCCACATCGCATCGACCGCCGCCACGCCAAGCCCGAAGCCGATGCCCGCTACCAATGCCGTGGCAAACACGGAGCCGGGCGGCGGCGGGTAGTAGGCCGGCGGATACGCGGGGTACGCCCAGGTGCCGTAGACCGTGGTCGGGTTGTAGGCCGGCACGTACACCACCTGCGGGTTGGCCGGCTCGATCTGCACGATCGTGGTGCCGCCGGTGGTCTGCGTCACGACCTTCTGCTGCTCGGTCGTCTTCAGCGTGCCAGCTTTCTGCGCCTGCACCCGCAGCCGCTGCACCGAATCCATCACGTCGTTGGGCTGGGCCAGGAACGCGTCCCCGACCGACTGCACCCACTGTGGCTGGCGGCCCATCATGTCGAGCACGGACGGAAACGCGGCCAGCGACTGCACGCTGGGGTCCCAGGCCTGGCTGGCGACCGCCTTGGTCGCGGCATCGCCAGACAGGCTGGGATTGGCCTTGGACCATTGCGCCGCAGCCGCGACGTCAGCCGGATAGGTGGCCGCCATCAGCACCTGCGACAGCAGCGCATCGGGATACAGCGCAATCGGCGCGGTCAGCTGGTCAAGCTGGGCATTGCTCAGCTTGGACTGCGCCATCGCTGGCCCGAGCGGCGCCATCAGCATCAGTGCCAGGCACCATGCGAAGAGGTGTTTGAAACTGTGCACGTCGGCTCTCCACAAATTCGCAGGTGACGGCCTGCTGCCCGGGGGGCGCCTCAGCGGCGCTGTTGCGCGCATTCCTGGCGATACGCCTCTTCCAGGCGCTTGCGATCTGCCTGGCGTTCCAGTGTCGGATAGGTGCGCCCGTCGGCAGTGGCTACCGACGACTTGCCGGTGGACCACTGCGGCCCGCCGGGCAGCGCGTTGATCTGGTCCAGCAATGACTGGCAGTGCTGCCGCTGTGACGCGGACAACGTGCCATCAGGTCCTTCCACCACGGCCGTGGCTTCGTCCAGCATCCGAGGCGGCGGCGGGGCCACCATCGGGGTGCCGGCGGCCGCGGCCGCCGATGCAGCACTGGCCGCCCACGCCGGGACAACCACCATGGCGGCGCATGCCAGCACGCCCGCCTTGATCAGAAACTTCGTCAAACCAATACTCCAGAACCCTCCGCGGTATGTGGAACCGACACCGCGGCGCATTGCAAGAACCGTCCGCCGCTAGCGATCCTTGCCAGTGCCATTGCGGCGGCCGGTACGGTTGCGCATCAGCTCAAGCTTGAGCAGCGCGTCCGCAAGCATACTCTTCAGCCGGGCATTCTCTTCCTGCAGCTCGCGCAACTTGCGGCCGTCACGCGCATCACCCTGGTTGGGCTGGCCGTAACGGGCACGCCATCCGTAGAACGAAGCATCGCTGAAACCATAGCGCGCACACAGCTCACGCACTGGCACGCCACTGGCCGCCTCGGCCAGGTAGCTGCGAATCTGCTCTTCCGAATACCGTCTGTTCACGAATCTCTCCGCATCACAACGGCGGGCCACAAGCGACGCCAGCCGCGCCGCCAACCGTGCCGACTCTGGCGCTACGTTAGCCCAGGGCCGCGGCAAAAGGCAATTTAGTGTCTTCGCTGCGCGAGTTAAGAAAATTATCTCTGCGCAAGCTGGCGCCGGCGCCGGCGCGCATTGCCAAATTTCGTTAAGCCAATTTGGAATCTAGTTAGACCATTGGCGCTGCGCATCGCGGAAACGGAGATGCCAGCCCCCCATAACACATGGGCATGACGACCTTCCGCACGGGGTGGTCGTCCATGAATCGCCCCGCAACCGCGATTTCAAGCCATGTATTGATGTACAGACAAAGACGTACTAAAGAAAATTAGAAGACTGCCATCAATTCAAGTTTCTATGACTTTCGCTGAGCATGTATTAAGATTCCTCGGCACAACTAAATTTCGCACGCCTTCGCGCGGCGCCCTGGCGGCGCCGGCAGAAGAGCGGCCAGGCAGCCCGCACCACCCTGACGTTGTACGGTGCGCATTCCACGCTGCCAACATGTACCGGGCCTGAAGGATCGAGTCGCCACTGCGCCATTTGTCGACGCAAGTCGGACATTTAGGAGTCGTGCCATGCGTTTTCGCAGCATCCTGCCCGGGCCTTTGCCCGCCTGGTTCTCATCCGGACATGCCCGCATCGCGCGCCGTGCATGCCGTTTGCGCCTGTCACTGTCAGGGACCGGATCATTGCCCTGACACCTGGCCGCTCTTGCGCCCCGTGTCCGACGCAGCGCTGTACGCGTCGGACCAACAAGAAAAAAACGAAAGCAAAGTCGTGGATCGGGAGAAGTCGGAATGCGTCACGTCAGCACGAAGTTGTTGCATGTCTTTGTCCTCGTCATGGAATACCGGGACCTCAGCGCCGTTGCGGCCTGCACGCAGGGACGCGTGCCCACGGTGGCCTACAGCCTCGCGCGCTTGCGCGAAATCACCGGCGATCCGCTGTTCGTCAAGCGCAACGGGATGCTCGAACCCACTCCGCACGCCCTGCGCCTGGAGCAGACGGCGCGGCAGATCCTGGCCAAATGGAACCAGCTGGTGCGCCCCGGCGAGCCTGGCCTGAGCAAGCGCCGTGACGACGGCAGGCGCGTTTCGATCGGCTTTTCATCGTCGATCGGCGACCCGGTCATCACCGAGATCCTGACGGCACTGTGCGAGCAGTTTCCGCAAGACAGCTTTGTCACGCGTCCGGTGATTGCCGGCGCCGCCCTTGCCGGCCATCTCGGCAGCGGCGAACTGGACTGCGCCTTCGTCGTCGACAGCGGCCACAATCCCGAACGCGTGCGCCAGCACAACATCATGGCCACGCCGCGCCGGCTGGTCAGCGCCACGCGCGGCGGCAGCCATGACGAAGGCGAAAGCGACTGGATCCTGCTGCAGGAAGACTGCGAGGCCGGCAGCCCGCTGCGGACCTTCCTGAGCCGCCAGGCCAGCACTCCGGGGCATCGCGAGACCGTGGTCCCGTCATGGCATACCCAGATCACGCTGCTGCATTCAGCCGGGGGCATCTGCCCGGTGCTGGACTTCAACGTGCCGCTGGTCACGCGTGAGCGCAAGACGCGCCTGCTGGCACCGCCAAGCAGCTTCCCGGAATGGGCCGCACTGCATTTCTGGGCACCGGAGCGCAACGGCGACAAGGGCGTGCTGCGCGACATCATGGATGTCGGCAGCGCCGTGCTGCGCGACCCGCTCAAGGCCATCGACGGCCGCCGCAACGGGCGCCCCGCAGCCCACGCGCAGCCCGCGCTGGCCTGACGCAACTCCCGCAGCACAGGCGCCCGCAAGGCGCTGGCAGCCGCATGGCGCCAGCGCCTTTTTCTTTGGCTGCGCAGCAGCGGCGGCGTTTTTATTACAGTCTTGAGACATTTTTCCGAGCGCTGACCTTGCGCTACACTCGCGCGACTTTGGCCGGCGCAGGCCGCCGCGCCACGGCGGCGCTTTGCGAATCCTCCTAGTTTCGCCAGACCGCGCTGCCGATATCCTGCAATGGCATTGCTGCGGTCCGGCCGTCTCCCGTTTGGCCCGGTCCCGGGGCAATGCACGCAGTTGTCTGGCGTCGTATTGTTTGGCGTCGTTTTTGCGCCGCACGTCTCGCTGACGTGCGGCGTTTTCTTGATGCCGGCGCTGCCACGAACAAGAATCGAGGAGCAACCAGATGACATTGAGGATCCTGCTTGCCGACGACCACCCCCTGGTCAGCGCGGCCGTCGCGGACCGCTTGCATACCTAGACCGGGTGGGAGGTATGCGGCAGCGTGACCAGCGCGACGGCCTTGCTGAACAGCGTGGAAAGCCTGCGTCCCGATGTCGTGATCACCGACTACCACATGCCCGCGCAGGGCGAGGGCAACAGCGACGGCCTGCGCCTGCTTGCCAGCCTGCGGCGGCGGCATCCGTCGCTGGCCGTGATCGTGCTGACCATGATCACCAATCCGCTGGTGCTGCGCTCCATCCTCGACACCCAGGTGCACGGCCTGCTGCTCAAGGACTCGCCGCTGTCAGAACTGGTGACCGTGGTTTGCCGTATCCAGCGGGGCTTCCACTACATCGGCAAATCCGCGCTGGAAGTGCTGTCGCAGGCCGATCCGGGCAACCCGGTCGCACCTGGCCAGGCCAGCGCGGAGCGCCTGTCCCGGCGTGAAATGGAAGTATTGCGGCTGTACCTGACAGGACGGTCCGTGAGCGAGATCGCCATCCTGATCTGCCGCAGCGTCAAGACCATCAGCCGGCAGAAGAACTGCGCCATGCAGAAGCTCGGCGTCACCAACGACCGGGAACTGTTCGAATTTGCGGCGCTTAACGGCATGCTGCTGACTGCCTGAGCGCCAGCGGCACGGGCGCAGCCGTATCAGGCGGCGTCGGCTGCCTGTGCCGCGTGGGCCTGCGCGTATGCGATGCCGGCCTCCAGCCGCGCCAGGCCGCGCGACAGCTCGCGCATGGTCGACGGCGACACCTCGGCAAGCACATCTTCCAGAAAGGCTGAGCGCAGCGGCATGGCGTGCGCCACCACCTGCTGGCCGGTCCGTGACAGCGTGACATGCGTCACGCGGTTGTCACGTTCCGAGGTGCTGCGCTCCACCCAGCCAAGTTCCTGCATGGCCTTGAGCTGGCGCGTCAGCGCGCCGGGGTCCATGCCGACCAGGTCAGCCAGCGCCTTCTGGCCGATCGCGCCCTCCTGGTGATGCAGCGCATGCAGGATGCGCCAGCGGGGCAGCGGCAGCCCCAGGCGCTGCTCGAACGCGGCCGCGTAGGCGCGGTAGGTGCGGCCGAACTGCTGCAGTACGGCCACGCTTTGTCGCTCCAGTTCCATCCGTTTTCCTCAGGTTACATTGCAGGCCGGCGCGTCAGTCGGCGGCCATGGCGGGCGCCGGCGCCCGGGTCAGCTTGATCGACGGTACCCGGCGGGCGCACCACACGCCCAGCGCGGCGGCCACCGCAGCCACCACCAGGCCGAGGTGGATGGCACTGACCAGCGACACGCGCGCCTGTTGCAGCAGCAGGGCGCCATTGTGCCCGGCTTGCTCCAGCTGGCCGAGCAACGCGACTTGCGACGCCTTGTCGATCAGCACCTGCGGGTCCGCCATGCGCGCCGTCCACTGTCCGGCATTGGCGGCGGACAGCGCGTGTTCCACACCACCGGTATAGCTGCGCGTGACCAGCGTGCCCACGATCGCGGTGCCCACCATACCGCCTACCATGCGCAGCGATTGCAGCATGGCCGTGGCAATGCCAAGGTGTTCGCGCCCTGCCGTCTGCTGCGCAAACACCGTCAGGTTCGGCATGATGAAGCCGAGGCCGAACCCGCCGATCAGCATGATCGTCAGCAAGACGCCGTGCGGCATGCTGCGCGTGGCCTGCGACAGGCCCAGGCAGGACACCGCCAGCATGCCGAAGCCGGCATAGAGCATGGTATTCGGGCGGCGGATGCGCGTGACGATGCGGCCATTGAGAATGCTGCCAGCAGTGATGCAGACCACCAGCGGCGTGATCAGGATGCCCGCCTCCTTCGGCGAATAGCCAAAGCCGCCCTGGAACAGCAGCGGCGCATAGAGCAGCAGCGCGAACATGGTGAAGCCCGTGAACACCGCCAGCTGGAACAACGGCGCCAGCCCTGGGTTGCGGAACATCTCTACCGGCAGGATCGGGTTGGCACAACGCTGCTCCCACTGCCACAGCGCCACCAATGCCACCGACGCCAGCACCAGCAAGCCGCCGGTATAGGCATCGAACCCGCGCGCCGGCAGCAGTTCAACGCTCAGCTGCACGCACCCCAGCCCGGCTGCGATCAGCAAGGCACCGAGCCAGTCCACTCGGATCGGCCCGCTGTGCGCCTGCTGGCGCAGGTGCGGCAGGTAGCGCCACGCAAACCACAGCCCCAGCACGCCAACCGGGAGGTTGACATAGAACACCGCGCGCCAGCCGTACCACTCCGTCAGCAGCCCGCCCAGCGACGGCCCCACCGCATTGGCAATGCCGAATGCCGCGCTCAGCATCACCTGCCAGCGCAGCCGCACATGCGCATCCGGAAACAGGTCGGCAATGCAGGCAAAGGCGGTGCCGACCAGCATGCCGCCGCCAATCCCCTGCAGGGCGCGCGCCAGCACCAGGAACGGCATGCTCGGCGCCATGCCGCACAGCGCCGAGGCCACCGAGAAGACCACGATCGATGCCAGCACGAACGGCTTGCGCCCGTAATAGTCCCCCAGCCGTCCGAACACCGGCACGGTAATCACCGACGTCAGCAGGTAGGCCGTGGCAACCCAGGCGTAGTACTCGAAGCCTTGCAGCTCGGCCACCACGGTCGGCAGCGCCGTGCCGACCACGGTCTGGTCCAGCGCCACCAGCATCACGACAAAGGCCACGCCCAGCATGGCCAGCAGGGACTCGCGAAACGGCAGCACCTGGCCGTTGGCGTCGGACTTTTCTGGCTGTGGGGTCACTTTTATTGCTCGATCAATCGTTGCGTTATCAAGCATTATAGGGGCAGATCGGCCAGCCGCGTCACGGCCCTGTGATCGCGAGAAATAAAGTCGGTCGGATGGAAATTTCGGCCCCATCGCCGGCCCGGCGCTGGGCGGCTGGCTAACCGACAGCTACGCGTGGTCGTGGATCTTCTACATCAACGTGCCGGTCGGCCTGTTCGCCGCCGCCGTTACCTGGGCGATCTACCGCGACCGCGAAACGCCGACTCGCAAGCTGTCGATCGACGTGGTGGGCCTGGCCTCGCTGGTCACCTGGGTTGCGTCGCTGCAGATCATGCTCGACAAGGGCAAGGGACCTGGACTGGTTCAGCTCGCCCGTCATCATCGGGCTGGGCATCGTCGCGCTGCTCAGCTTCATCTTCTTCGTGATCTGGGAGCTGACCGAGCCGAACCCGATCATCGACCTGCGCCTGTTCAAGGGCCGCAACTTCCTGGCCGGCACCGTGGCCATCTCGGTCGCCTTTGCGGTGTTCTTCGTGCCGCTGATCTGGTTTACGAAGCCCGCCAGGGGCGGCTCCGCGGCCGCCGCTGCGGCTGCGCACTGAGCGATAAGACGACGCACGCCCCGCAGACAGGACAGGATGCCTGACTAAATGGTCGGAGGTGGGAAAGCGATAAGCTTGAGTGGTCAGAGGATAATACCGTGCTCGGCCGTCGGCGCGGGGATATCGCACTTCTCGCCAAGCATGTCCATGAGTTCGTGTTCGATCTTCCGGCAGATCTGTGCCATGGGCACATCATTGGCGTTTCCTTCGAACGGGTTCTCCGTGCTTTCGCCCACTTGCTCCAGCGCGAGATACATCCAGGAGATCATCGTGCTAAATGGAATGACCAGCCAGATCATGTTGCCATGCATGACGCCTGAAACGCTGGCATTGAGCTTTTCGAACTCCGTAAGAATGCCAAAAGGCAGTAGCAGACAAAAAGTACGGACAAAGAGCTTGTTGATGACCGCATATTGCCTGGGATACGGATAGTCCTTGATACGCTCCGCCCGTCCTTGCTGCGCGAAGAAGCCTCTGATCGATCCTACCAACTCCAGATAGAAGGCATTGCCGATCTCGCCAGCGTCAAGGAACCGCCTGATCGTCGCTGACTGCATTCCCAGCAACCGGCTTGTCTTGCTCTCGGCGTGCGCAAGCGAGTCGAGTTCGGCCTGTGGCAGATACCGCGCAAGCGCCTCGTCCAATGGAGTCTCCCACTCTGGAACACGGTAGTACTTCCGGTACTCCATGTTGGATGCCTTGCCCGCGCTTTCCCAGATCCTTGGGGTTCTCAGTTGATAGCGGAGCGCCGTCAGCCACGCGCAATGCCGGAGAACCAGATCCCGCCCGGCCGCCTGCCCTGCCAGAAAGTCCCGGCTCATCACACCCAGACACCGGCTGCCGTTCAGGATCTCAGTCCAGATCTGCTGTGCCTCCAGGGCCCTGCTGTAGGTCTGCACGTTCCGGAAACCCACGATGAATGACGTGGCGGTGCCCAGCAGCACCACAACCGAGACCGGGATTGACAGCCATTTCAGCCCGAAAAACTGATAAAGGACTACGGCCAGCGAACCGCATGCTAGCGAGGCATAAAGTTGCCGTCTCGACCAGAACGTGAACTCGGATATTGAGTACGATTTTCCCAGGTGCATGGTGCGCATCTCGCGGCGGTGCGGCAGGTCGCAGGTCCGAGGTCCGAACTGCCGGCAGGCAGTACGGCCAACCGCCCTCACCACTAACCAGATCGCTGCCCAGGACCTGGTTTTGTCATGGTGATATTGCCAAGAAACCGGCGTAGTATCAATTTCCGTCCCAACCCTTCACGCCACCCTGGAAAACAGCGGCACGGCAAGAGCATGCGGTAGCGCCGCTCTTGCCGGCCGGACAGTGCGCACCGACATTGCCGGTGCCTGCATGGACGGCGGCTACTTCACCGGCGTCAGGATCGGCGCGCCCTTTTTCTTGAGCAGGAACACGACAAACTTTGCTGGCTGCGTCTTGCTGGCATTGCGTCCGACGGTGTGGATATCGTTGGGACCTTCGTGGAAGGTATCGCCCGCTTTGAGCGTTACCTCTTTTCCGCCCTTGAGGCCCATGACGATGCTGCCCTCGAGCACGTAGACGAAGGCGTGGGCGTCATGGCGATGCACGGGATCGGCGCTGCCCGGCGGATACTCCACGATGATCATCTCGGCTTCCTTCCCCGGATATTCGGGCAACGCTTCCTTGACCAGGGGCGTGACACTCGCCTCCGGCGCGGCGGCGGCCGGCTTTGCAACCGTCAGGCACGACAACACAAGTGCTGCCGCAACGGAAGTGACCGTCTTCATGGCATCACTCCAGGTTGGCCTTGTCGAGCCCGAACGCCTTGTCCGACGAACCAGGCACCATGCGGAACGCCACGTTCAGGCGGTTCCAGGTATTGATCGCCCCCACCAGGAAGGTGAGGTCCGACAGTTCCTTCTCGCTGTACTGGGTGCGCACGCGCTCATAGATATCGTCGGGCACGCCGTCGGCGGGAAGCCTGGTCAGCACCTCGGTCCAGGCCAGCGCGGCGCGTTCGCGCGGCGAGAACAGCGTCGACTCGCGCCAGATCGCCACATGATGCAGTCGTAATTCGCGCTCGCCGTGGATCTTTGCCATCTTGATATGCATGTCGACGCAGAACGCGCAGCCATTGAGCTGCGATGCACGAATCTCGACGAGCTCGCGAATGGGCTCTTCGATCGTGGTCTTCTGGAACAGCGCGCCGAACTCCATGAGCTTCTTGGACAGTTCCGGGGATTGCTGGAAGTAATTCGTACGTTGGGTCATGTTTGCTCCTGGTGATCTGCTCAATGTGGTACTGACGAAACCGGTGCTGCTTACGTGGGCATGCGCCCTGCGGACTATCGTCGCTGCGATTGACGCAGCCATTCCTCTAAGCCGATGCGCCCGAGGCGCGCCTCGCCCAACGGCACCAGCGAATGTTCCTCGACCCGGCCGCCGAAGTAGCGGGCCTCGGGATCGCGCACGACTTCACGCGGGTCGCCAACCGCCTTGAGATAGCGGGCGACGACCTCGTTGAACGGGGCTCGTTCCGGGCCGGCGATCTCGACGATGCCGTTTCGCGGTGGCGCGAGCGCTACATCGGCAACGAGGGCGGCGACGTCGTCCGCCGCAATCGGCTGGAACAGCCCAGGCGAAAGGCGGACGATATTTCCTTGCACACTGGAATCGGCGATGCCGCCGATGAATTCCATGAACTGGGTCGAGCGGATGATGGTGTAGGGGATGCCGGAGGCTTCGATCAGTTTTTCTTGCGCGACCTTGGCGCGGAAATAGCCGTTTTCGGGAGTCCGGTCGGTGCCGACGATGGACAGCGCGACATGGTGCTGAACGCCCGCTGCGGTCTCCGCCGCGTGAAGGTTGCGGCCGGAGGTCTCGAAGAATTCCAGCACCGCCTTGTCTTCAAACGACGGGGAATTGGCAAGGTCGATCACCACCTGGGCGCCAGTCAGGGCCTCCTGGAGCCCCTCGCCAGTGATGCTGTTGACACCGCTCCTGGGCGAGGCGGCCAGGACCTCGTGGCCGCCCTGGCGCAGAATGGCGACGGTCTTCGAGCCGATCAGGCCGGTCCCGCCAATGATGACAATCTTCATGATGCTTCTCCATGCTGAGGAAGGTGGAACGATTCCATGTTAGGGAACGCCGCATCCCCGCGCCAGATCGGCTCGGAGCGCCGGCTCGTGGAATAGTCACGGCGCGGGCTGCAATCGAGCAGCAGCAGGTTGAGGGGCTTCATTGCAGCTCCATGTAGAAATGGAGGCCCTTGGCGAGCAGGCCGGAACGGAAATAGAAGCGCTGGGCCAGCGCGTTCGCGAGTGCGGTATCGAGGACAAGTCGCTGGCAGCCTTCTGTGCGTCCAAGCTCGCAAAGCGCTTGCAGCAGACGCTCGCCGTGACCCTGCCCCCGGCCTTCGGCGTCGGTGATCAGGTCGTCGACGTACAGAAAGCGCCCGTGGATCAGGTTGTCAAGACGCCGATATCCGGCCAGCGCAACAGCTTTGCCATCGTCCCAGAGCGCGAGCAGCCGGTACCCTTGTCCGCTTTGCAGCATGACGGTGTCGAGAAAGTCTTCCGGCATTTGCAGCTTGGGGCGCAGTTGCCGCATAACCGGGAAGCAGGCACGGATCTCGGCCTCCGTTTCCGCATGTCTGAGAGTCAGGTTCTTGGTCATGATGCCGATGCGTGCTGGTTTGTGCAGGCTTCAATGTAGTTGAGCGATGACACAGTCAACAGGCACATGTTTATCGTTTTCAACTAGTCCATCGACCATCGACATATGACGGTATGACCTAAGAGTGGTTTGTCATGCGATCGACCAGGCGGCGAATGATGGGCGTGGCCGACACGACGACCGGCAGCATGGTCAGCCAGGAAACGCTCCAGGACCTTAGCCAGTGCTGAAAGAACAGGCCTTCTTCTGCAAATGGAATGCTTGCGATGGCAGCAGCGATGGAGCAGGTCAAGCCGGCCTGGATAACGCCATAGGCGAAGTAGCTGTAGCGCGAAGGAATCTTAGGCATATGAGTCGCCTCTATGCATTCTTTGAACCAGACATTGATGCACCCTGCCATTGCCGCGCCAGGCGCTGTCGCCCCTGGCGCATGAAAAGGCGCTACGCGGCTGCTTCAATCTTTCCTGCCAACCGCTGCACGGTTTCGTTGGTATCCCACAGCGCGTTTGCGATGAAGCGGAAGTTGACCAGTGCCGCGTGATACCCGTCGCCTTCCGGTAGCTTCGGCCCTGCTACGGCGTCGCGCACGACAGCAACTTCGAAACCTTGCTCCAGCAGATCCCGCAGATGGGATTCGACGCACAGATTGGCGGCCATGCCGGCAAGGATCACCTGGTCGACGCGCTGCTTGCGCAACTGCAGGACAAGGTCGTTGGCCTGCGGACCGTACAGCTTGTGCGTGGAGCAGATGATGGTCTTGCCATCCTCGATATACGGCTTGAGCTCCGGCATGAAGTCGGCGCCCGAGTCACGGAATCCGTCCAGGTTCAGCGCGCCCGGACGGTCGAACATGCCGATGGCATGCTGGAACATTTCGGCGGGGCCCTGCACTTTCCATGTGTGATCATGGGGAAAGTAATAGTGGGGAGAGATGGCGACCGTGATGCCCGCCTGTTTTGCGGCCTCGAACAGACGGACCAGGTTGGCCACGAGGTTCTGCTCCGTCACGCTTTCTCCGACCACGCCCCAGCTGCGGCCTTCGGGGCTCATGAAGTCGATCTGCGGGTCAATCACGACGAGCGCGGTGCGTGGCAGGTCCAGCGTAATGCTGGATTTCGGCAGAGCCGGATCAACGGGATCTGCATAGGGGGTGTGGTGGTTGCACATGGGAAGTACCTCTTATGGTGAGCCCAGTCTGCCGGCGCCTTCGTGGGGTCCGGCAGATGCGGCGTCGTTTCAACTACGGATGAATGCCAACAGGTCGGCGTTGAATCTGTCCTTGTGGGTGTCGGTGAGCCCATGCGGCGCACCGGGGTAGACGATCAGCTTCGAGTTCCTGACGAGCTTTGCCGATGCGCGTCCAGCGGCGTCGATCGGCACGATCTGATCGTCGTCACCGTGGATGATCAGGGTAGGCACATCGATCTTCCTGAGATCCTCGGTGAAATCGGTCTCAGAAAATGCCTTGATCGAGTCGTACGTACTCTTGTGTCCACCCTGCATGCCCTGCGCCCACCATGCGTCGATCAACCCCTGCGACGGCTTTGCACCGGGACGGTTGAAGCCATAGAACGGCCCCGCCGGCACGTCCTTGTAGAACTGGGACCGATTGGCAAGTTGTGCGGCACGCAGGCCGTCGAACACTTCAATTGGCAGTCCGCGCGGATTGGCGGCGGTCTTCACCATCAAAGGCGGCACGGCTGAAACCAGCACCACCTTTGAAACGCGTCGCGTACCGTGCCGGCCGATGTATCGGGCCACCTCGCCACCACCCGTGGAGAAGCCCACCAGGATGGCGTCCCGCAGGTCGAGCGTCTCGAACACCGTGGCCAGATCGTCGGCATAGGTGTTCATCTCATTGCCATTCCATGGCTGGCTTGAACGGCCGTGGCCACGACGGTCATGCGCAACGGCACGGTACCCTTCCGAAGCAACGAGGATCATCTGGGACTCCCAACTGTCCGAGCTCAGTGGCCAGCCATGACTGAATACAACGGGGCGACCGGCGCCCCAGTCCTTGAAATAGAGCTGGGTGCCGTCCTTTGCCGTGATGTAGCTGCCTGAAGCCTTGCCGCTTGCCTTTGCGGTATTCGCCTTTTCTGCCGACGGTGCTGCCGCCGCAGGTCCGGGCAAGCCGGAAGCCACCAGCGCGCTGGCTGCGGCCGCGCTGCCCAACAGCAGGTTACGTCGCGATACGCCTTGGTCGAGGCTGCGATCTGAAGACATGGTGAGACTCCTTTATTGGCGCGTGCGCGCGTTGCCTTGAATAGGTCTGAGCGTCAGGTTCTTGGTCATGGTGCCGATGCGTGCTGGTTTGAGCAGGCTTCAATGTAGTTGGGCGATGACACAGTCAACAGGCACATGTTTATCGTTTTCAACTAGGCCATGATTTGAATATAAATGACCAGTCGTCTATTTAAAACCGCAAAAAAATTTCAGTACAGCAAGCGCTTGAGGGTGACTTGCAGAAATCGTCGGCAGGCGTCGCCATTGCGCTCGACCTTGCTGCGCAGGACCGCCCCTTCCCAGGCTTCGATAATGATGGACGCGAGCTGCGCGGAATCACCGTCCGCCGGCATTTCCTGGCGCAGCCTGGCCTCATCAAGGCAGGCTGTGATGATGCCTTCCCAGCGCGCCAGAATGCGCTCCAGAGCCGTTCGGACTTCACCGCTGGTATTGGACAATTCGAGCGAAAGGTTGCCCACCAGGCACCCGAGCCTGAAATCTTGTGCCGCGTGGTCCACCACCAGCAACTCGAACAACTTTTCGATCCTGGCCAACGGCGTGATGCGCGCGTCATACATCACTTTGCCATGGCGTTGTTCAATGGACTCCCAATAGGTTTCGAGCACTTCTGCGGCAAAGGCTTCCTTGCTGTCGAAATAGCTGTAGAAAGATCCTTTGGGAACATCGGCGGCAGCGACGATGTCCTGCACGCCGGACCCGTTGAAACCGGCGCTGTGAATCACACGACCACCGTCGATAAGCAGCCGGCTACGGATTTCGGGGTTAGCGGGTCTTGGCACGTTGCAATAGTAAGTGAGCAGATGGGAATGACAATAGACGACTGGTTGGTTATTTGTCAAGCCCCGATGGCGACCGTCTATGCTTTCAGCGCGCGCATCAGCTCGGCAACCAGGCGATCGGCTTCAGTCTGACTGCGCAGATTGGTAAAGCCCATCATCAAGCCACGCCGCCCTGGCGCTCCATACCGCCAGGCGGTCAGCGAATGGACGGCGAATCCTGCCTCGCGCGCACGACGGGCCATCGCCAGATCGTCAAGATCGTCCCTGACGTCGACCAGAAGGTGCATGCCGCCATCCTGCAGGCAAACAGTGAAGCCGTCCGTTTTGTATGGAGCCAGCGCCTCTGCCAGCATTGCGCGTCGTCGCGCGTAAAGCGTGCGCATGCGTTTGATGTGCCGGGCGAAGTGCCCCTGCGCAATAAACTCCGCCGCCACGGCTTGCAAGAGTTCGGGGCAGCCGCCATGCACCGTGCGCCTGCAGGCCAGATCCATGGTCGGCACCAGACTTTGTGGCACGACCACGTAAGCGAGCCGTAGCCCCGGGTACAGCACCTTGCTAAGCGTGCCGCAATAGATCACCCGGTCGCATGTGTCCAGGCTCTTCAAGGCCGGCAACGGGTGGCCGCGGTAACGAAACTCGCCGTCGTAGTCGTCCTCGATGATCCATGCGCGCCGCTCACCGGCCCAGTCGAGCAGTTCGACGCGACGTTGCAGTGTCAGTGCCACGCCAGTCGGGCTCTGGTGCGATGGCGTCACTATGGCCAGGCGCGCCTCTGGAAAATGCTGACGCCCAAATTCGACGTCGAGGCCATGATCATCCACTGGCACATTCCGGACCTGCAGGTTCAGGCGCCTGAGTGACTGGGCTGTCGGAGGGTAGCTGGGATCCTCAACCCAGGCGCTTGCGCCCGCCAGCCTGAGCGCATCCACAATCAGCGCAAGGCTGGCCGTATATGCCGGCACGACGAACACCTGGTGCGGCTGGGCGTCGATGCCCCGTGAGCGTTGCAGGTAAGCGGCCAACGCTTCCCGCAGCGGGCCAAATCCGGCTGACACCGGCCTGGTCAGCGAGCCGGCGCTGCGTATTTGCCGCGCCATCAACCTCGTCCATAGTTTTCGCGGGAACTCATCCAGCGCGGGAAGCCCCAGTTGCAACGGCGCGGGGATTCCACCATCCGTTTCGATCGAAAACTCGGCAAGTTCCTGGTCCGGTGGCGTGCGGCTGGAGCCAGCCGCTGCGGCCACGCGGTGGGGGCGCGATGGCGCAATTTGCTCGGAAACGAACGTCCCCGCAGGGCCTCTGGCGATCAGGTAACCTTCGCCCAAGAGCCGCTCATAGGCGACCTGAACGGTCCCGCGCGCCACGCCGAGCTCGCCCGCAAACGCACGCAAGGATGGCACCCGCTGCCCGGGTTTCAGTTGCCCTTGCTGAATCGAGGCACGAATCCGAGCGTAGATCTGCTCATGCAGCGGCGCTGCGTTGGATGGATCCTGAGCCGGTGACTTCGTCATAGCCTGGCAGACGTATCCGGGCAGTGCCGCAACGCCGATGCATGGGAACGCGAATCATTGCCGGCGGTGGCAACGGGTCGGATGTGGGTGTGATCTTGACCTCCGATCATACCCCAGGGCGCGCATCCACCGGGATCCGGCCCGTGAGAGCCTGAGAAAGCAAATGGGCGGAGATGCAGAGTCTCCGCCCATTCGCCTCTTGCCACAGGCACCGGCATTGATCGGTGCCAACGGGCTGGAGAACTACACCGGCACCGCCTCCTCGCAGCCGGCCATGACATGCATATAACGCGAAGGCGGCATGGAATCGACCGTGGCCTGGACCGCTTCTTTGCACAGGGACGGACGCCTGACCAGCGCATCCACATATCGCTCGACGTTGGGCAGGTTTTCCCACATCGACGCAAGCCCCAGATAAGCCATCCGGACCAGGTTGACACCCCACAGCACATCGCCGAGCGAGAATGATTCCCCCCTGAGGTACGGTGACGACGAACCAAGCGCATGGTCGAGGTCCGTCAAGAGGCCCGCGACGTGCCGACGTGCGGCGCGCTGAAATGCCGCATCGTGGCAGACCGACTTGCCGCCCCGCTCCTTCGCGATCTTCGCGCGATACGCCGCAACGAGTTCCGCATCGTCGGCATTGGCGTCAATCATGGCTTCGAGCGCCTTGATCTTGTAGTCGTAGACCGTTTCCATGACCGTCTTGAGCGCTTCAGGCCGCAGGTCGGCATCGGGATGAAAGCCGTAGAGCAAGGTGCCGTTCGGGATCCGATCGACGATGCTCACCTGATGCATCACCTGGGCACGCGCATCGGCATCTTCCGGCACGAGATGAATGGGATCGCGCGACACCGCATCGAGATAGCAGCAGATCCGTCTGGAATCGGCAATGACACGGCCAGCCTTGTAGTCCACAAGCAACGGGACCGCGCAGGGATCAAAGCCTTCGGTCTCCACCGAAGTGCGCCCGCTATAGCCGCTGACAAGTTCCCGCCCCACTTCCCGGCGTGCAAGCAACCGCAGTCGGACGTAGGGCGGATGGTAGTGCTCGGCTGGAACAAGGCCATCCGGACCCATCGAACCGAGGATCATCATATTGTTCGAACGGTACGGCAACTGCTTCTCGAACAATACCGTGCGCACCTTCTGCGAGCAGAGCGAACTGGCCGCGTGGAACAGTTCGAAGCGCGGGTTGGCGTCACTACCCACGAGAGAGATTCGCGCGGGGTCCGCGATGGCGGCGCGGGCACCGGCCGCCATATTCGTCAAGCTGTCATGGCTCATTGCTGGTTTCCTGGCACTCAGGTTTGGCGCTATCGTTCATCGTTGTCTCCTGGTTTTGGGGTTGACGTCTAGCAACTCTTGTGGGCGGTGCCCGTTCGCAGCATCAGCTCCATCTGCTGTGCAATCTGCAGCAGCGCACCGTCGTCGCCGGGCTTCGCGACGATCTGCAAGGCAGCGGGAAGGCTGCGTTCGCCGGTCGCCAGGGGAATCGAAATGGCAGGAAATCCCGCGACATTGAACGGTGCCGTATAGGTCATCAGCGCCTCGCGGACAGTGCCGGTCCAGGCGCCAATGCTGACGGTGCCGGCATCGAGATGCGGTGCGGTGCACGGGCATGTCGGCAGCACGAGATAGTCAACCGTCGACATCACCTCGTGCAGCCTTGCCGTGAAGTCTCGCCTGGCCTGCTGGGCCGCCGCATAGGCGCGCAGGTCCATGGTTTCGGCGCGTTTCAGCCGGTCGACGGTTTCCGGGTTGTAGTGCGTCGAGATACGGTCCCAGTCGTTGCGGCGGAAATGCTCGATGCCGCCTTCGATCAGGACGATCCTCGCGAAGGCACCGAATACCGCATCGAACAGGCCGGACGTGCTGACGTTCACACAGGAAAAGACTTGCGCCAGCCGCTTCATCGCGCCATCAAATGCCACCGCAATTTCCGGACTGAGTGGAACCGGTGCAATGTCACGAATGACGCCCAGCCTTGCGGACAGCCACGCATCGCTCTCGGGAACCTTGATGTCAATGGCATCGGCGAGCAACAGCACGTCGTCGACCTGCTCGCCGAGCAGGCCAACGTGGTCGCAAGTGGGCGCCAGGGGGAACACGCCGCGCGTGGATAACGTGCCGAGCGTGGGCTTGTATCCGACGACGCCGCACAGCGCGGCGGGAATCCGGACCGAGCCGCCGGTATCCGTGCCCACGCCCGCCATGATGGCACCGTGCGCAATCGCCGCCGCGGCGCCACCACTGGAACCCCCGGGTATGCGTGTATGGTCCAGCGGATTCAGGGTATCGCCAAACCTGGCGCTGGCGGTTGTCACGCCCCACGCGAATTCGTGGGTCGTGGTCTTGCCGATGATGATCGCGCCGCGCTCCACCAGCGTTTTCACGATGTCCGCATCGGCGGCTGGCACATGACCGAGATAGGCTGCGGAACCGTAGCGGGTCTCCATGCCCTTGGTGTCGATCAGATCCTTGACCGCAATGGGCAGTCCTTCCAGTGGCCGCGGCCGGCGTTCGCCATAGCGGCGATCGCTTTCCGCGGCCGCCTTCAGGGCACGGTCCCAATCGATCGCCGAGAATGCATTGAGCAGCCGCTTGCTGGCTTCCGCGCGTTCGAGTGCCTGCTCCGTCAATGCCGTCGCGGTGATTTGCCGCGTGGCAAGGGCATCCAGCGCGTTGCGCAAGCCCATGGAATGCGGGGCCGTCGTTCGGGATGGGCGTCGGATGCCGTGCTGGTCGAGCGACGCGACAGCCGTCGGAAGTATGTCGTGGCCAGAGAAGATCGCGTCTTGTGGCTGGCAGTTCAACTGGTTCATGGATTCCACTCCAGGGTGACGTTGCGGTTGGCTTATCCCTGGTTGGAAACGATAGTTGATCGGCTCGGCCTTGGAAGCTGGCTGGCGCCGAACGCAGCGTCCATGAATATGGAACGCCCGGCGGGACACACGGGGCGTGGCCCGCGTGGCATTGGAGGCAGAGGAGGTAGTGCCGGGTCAGCGGCCGTCGAACGCGGTGACCTTGGGCAGCTCTGCGGCGAGGAAATCGACCAGCGACCGCACCGCGGGCAGCAGTCCGGTCCGATAGGGCATGAGGGCGGAGATGCGCGCATCCGCGGCGATCCAGCCCGGCAGGACTTGCCGCAGCACGCCAGCCTGCAGCTCGGACCGGCAGATATACCCGGGCAGGGCTGCCACGCCAACGTTGGCGCAGGCTGCCTCCTTCAGGGACATCATGCTGTTGCTCTGGAACCTTGGCTCGATCGGGATGGTGACGAGCCTGTCGTCGGGGCCTCGCAGTTGCCACTGCAGCGGACCTTTGCGCACCATCGAGACGATGGCATGGGATGCAAGTTGCTCCGGTGCCTCCAGGAGTGGCATCCGTTCGAGGTAGTCCGCACCCGCAAACAGGTACCATGGAGCCCTGACAATGGGCCGTTGGACCAGGTTGGAATCCTGCAGTGCCGAGGTATGTCCGCGCAGCGCCAGGTCGAAGCCCTCGCCGACAACGTCGACGAGCCTGTCCGTGGCGATTTCCACGATGCTGACCTTGGGATGGCTGCTCAGGAACGTCGGCAGGACCTGTCGCAGCGCAAACTGCGCAAGCTCGACCGCTACCGTCACGCGGATGATCCCGCTGGGTTCCACGAGCCTCTGGCGCATCGCCTGTTCCGCGACGTCGGCGCTCTGCAGCAAGGCGACAGCGTACTGGTAGAACTCAGCGCCTACGTCGGTCAAGGCAAACTGGCGCGAGGTCCGGTTGATCAGGCGAACGCCCAGCGAAGCCTCCAGCTCCTTGACCCTGTGACTTAACGTGGACTTGGGCAGCCCCAGGCTGTTGCCGGCAGACGTAAAGCCACCGCGGTCGACCACTTGCACGAAGTGAAAAACGTCTTTCAGGTCCAGCATCTGGCTGCCTTGGTAGCGGTTGGGCTTGGGCCAATGGTGTCTGCTTCCATCGCATGGTACTGCAAGGGGTGCGCGCAGTGCCACGGTCAGACGCCCCCAATGACCGCCATTGCCATCCGGGCATCCGCATCAGCCGGTCAAGCGCGCCTACGTTAAGTATTCGACATCTCCGCAACTTGCCGAGACTCGCTAACGATGGCTATCGCTTCTTCGCGCTTTTCCAGGTCAAGGAGCGACCCGGACGGGTCCGGGGGTCAGCAATCGACGAACGAGACGAACTCGTCCAGTTCCAGCTTGCTAAGCTCCATGTTGTTTTCCGGAATATTGTTGTCTGCATAGCCGAGTGACATTCCGGCCACGATCATCTCCTCGTCGGGAATGGCGAGGCCTTCACGAAGCACCGCTGATTGCAGCGACCAGATCTGCTGCGGGCAGGTGTCCAGCCCCCGTGCGCGCGCGGCCAGCATGATGTTCTGGAGAAAGCAGCCGTAGCAGATGAAGCTGGCCCATTCCAGGCGCCGGTCCATGGTGAAGATCAGTCCCACTGGCGCATCGAAGAACCGGAACTGCCGTTCGACGTCGCGCCGGCGCCCGACGATATCGCTCCTGTGCACGCCCTGCGCATCGCCCAGCATCCCGCGAAACGTATTGAAGCGCGACGAGAATGGCGCCGGCAATTCCTTTGGAAAGAACGGGTAATCGGGCGCCAGTCCCTCAGGATCGGCGCGATACGCCTCGACCGCGGCTCCCGCAATCTTCTCGCGAGCCTTTCCGGTCAGTACATAGCAGCGCCAGGGCTGCGTGTTGCTCGAACTCGGCGCGTATTTCGCGACCGACAGGATGTCCCTGACAGTCTCCGTCGGCACCGGCTGGTCAAGGAAGCCGCGCTTGCTGTGGCGTCCGCGAATCAGCGCTTCTGTCATCTGGATTGCCTCCATCTTCATGTCTCCGATCTCGTGGTGGGGGTCGCTACGGTGGAAAGGATCATAGACACGTCCCCTGCCTTGTGAAGACGGCAAAACTTGAAAGCTTCGTCCGGAAACAACGAACGACAGGCCCCCATTCGCACATGTGCGGCGTCCAAAATCCTGGACGCTCTGTTCTCAAATCCCGCGCGCACGCGCGAACCCGATTCGCCTATCTTCCTACTCGGGATCGGAGCCCCCGATCGCGTACGAAAACATGGTGGAGAAGTGGAATGAACCAGTTGAAATGCTTGCCGCAGGAAGAGATTGTCTGGGGACACGACGTGCTGAAAACCGTCGCCCCCTCCATGGGGAACTACGGTATCCGCCGTCCGATGACGTTCACCGTGGAATTCCTTGAGGCCCTGAACCGCGAGCACCTGCAGCCTGCCATCGGCGACGGCGTGGGCACCTTCACCGGCCTGCCGCCGCATGTGCCCGATTTCGCCGTACGCGACGGACTGCGTGCATGCATCGAGGCCAATGCGGGATCGATCATCGCCCTCGGCGGCGGCTCTGTACTCGATGCCGCGAAGGCAGTCTCCTACCGGCATTTCCAGCAGACAGGCCGCTACCTGCCCATTGCCGCGATTCCGACGACCCTGTCGGGTTCGGAGTTCTCCCACTACTTCGGCGTGACGGAAACGGACGGTCCCCAGAAGTTCAAGCGCAGTTATGCCGTGCGCGAAACGACGCCCAGGCTGGTGGTGATCGACCCCAGGATGATTGTCGACACGCCACGTATGCTGCTGCTGAGTTCGGCCATCAAGGGGATCGACCATGCGGTGGAAGGCATGCGCCGGGTCGACGTGGACCACCCTCACGCCATCCTGGCCGCCAGGGGCGTGGAGCGCTTCCTTGCCGTGCTGGAGAAGTGGCCGCGCAAGCTCGAAACGCCCGAGGCCATCGCGGGCGGCCACGTGTCGACCGACGACCTGTTGCAGCTTCAGCTCGCCGCGTGGCAGTGTTACTTCTATCCTGCTTCGGTCATCTACGGCCTGAGCCATCGCATCGGGCACATCCTCGGCGGGACCTTCGGGGTACCGCACAGCGTGACATCGTGCATTGCGCTGGCGCCCGTCATCCGCGCCTGCGCCGACGTCTATGGCCGAAAGCTTGAGATTTTCTCCACAGACCGTGGCAGCCGCACGCCCGCCGCATTCCTCGCTGACCGCATTGAGGCAGCCGTGGACGCACTGGAATTGCCGAGCCGGCTTGGCGACCTCGATTTCGATCGCGCGAAGCTTCCCGAGATGGCGGCCCTGCTCAAGCAGAACTATCCCTCCGAGGTCGGCGACCTTGGCGAGGATGCCGGCACGAAGCTGGATGCGCTGCTGGAGAGCCTGTGGTAATGACCGGCCAGCCATCCGATGCTGCGCATGGTCGCCTTTCCACAAAACTTGCCTGACCCCACCACCACGAGGAGACCAAAGTGAACGATACCGTCAAGCCCGCATCCCCGGCGCCGGCCGGAACGCCAGCCGGGCATACGCCATACAGTGACTGGTTACAGACAGACGTGCTCCACTCGCTGCAGCACCCGGTCAGCGATCATCCCGGCGAGCACGCCTGGATCGTATCGGCGCAGGTGTCCGAGCTCTACTGGATGCTGATCATCAAGGAAATACAGGCCGCGCAGGCGCAATTGCGTGCCGATGACCTGACCGGGGCCTGCCGGACGCTGCGGCGCGTCGTCGCCCACCACGAGCCGCTCAATGCCACATGGCGCTCCATCGCGTGGATGACGCCTGTCGACCTGCTGGCCATCCTGTCCTGCGTTGGCCCGAAGTTCGGCAAGGACACCGCCCTCCAGGGCTGGACGTACCGGCAGATGGTCTACCTGCTCGGCATCAAGCAGGGGGAGCACCTGCAGCACTTCCTGCCGCAACCCCGGCGCTGGGAACAACTCAGCAAGGCGCTGGCAGAGCCGAGCCTGTATGACGACGCGCTCGCCCACCTGAGCCGCAAGGGCTTCGCCGTGCCGGCGGTGGTACTCGACCGCGATTTCAGTGTGCCCTACACGCCGGACAAGGCGGTCGAGAACGTCTGGCGCGACGTCTACGCCGACCCGGACGAGCACCGGGAACTGCAGCAGCTCGGCGAGACGCTGGCCGATATCGCGGAGGGATTCTCCACGTGGAAGCACCTGCACCTGATGGCAACACGCCGGACGTTCGGCGCCCGGCCGGCCTATTTCGGCACCGAGGGCATTGCCTGGCTCCTGCCGACCATGAACGAGATCCCGTTCCCGGAACTCTGGTCTGCGCGCGGCTTCATCGGCGATCCGCCTGCGGTGTGTCCGCACGCCCGCGGACAGGGAAACGCCCGGGCTGCGGAGTGACGCGCTCAAGACGGTCATGGAAACGGTCTACGATCACAAGATCGCGGCGCTCGAGTCCATGATCGTCAACCATGCCGGCGACGCAGGACTTGTTGCCGCCTGCCGCACCAGGATCGCAAAGGGAGGAGGCGGCATTGCGGTCCGCCGCGATGCCGCATTCCAGCGCACCGCGCGCCATCACGTGGAAGATGTGTTGAAGACGGAGACTGCGCCAGCCTGAGCTGGCTGCCACCGTGTCATCAGCCTGTGCCGATGCAGGAATCGGGCGGAGACTGCGAGTCTCCGCCCTTTTTTACTATCAGGCTTTTACTTTCAGGCTGCCACGGGCTGCGGCTGGACGTGCAAGGCACGGGCGACGGTCGTCACCCTGCGGCCCTGGAACCGGGCCACCGCCAGGTGATCGTCGTCGGGCTTCACGGCGTCACGCTGCGAGACGTGAGTCGCGCCGTACGGGGTGCCGGCCTTGAACATCGCCGCGTCGGCATAGCCCAGCGGCACGATGATCAGGCCCAGGTGCGCCATGGGCGCGTAGGTCGCCAGCAGGGTGGCTTCATTGCCGCCGTGGCGCGAGGACGTCGAGCCGAAGACGGAGCCCACCTTGCCGTTCAGCTTGCCCGCGAACCAAAGGCCGCCGAGCCCGTCGATATACGCCTTGAGTTCGGCCGAGATCGACCCGAACCGCGTCGGCGTGCCGAACACGATGGCGTCAGCCCACTCGGCATCGGCTTCGGTCGGCGCCTCGTATTTCGCGTTCATCTCCGTGGCGTTCTCGAGCCAGCCCGGCGCCTGCCGCATGACGTCGGGGCCGACGACCTCCCGCACACGCCGCATGCGGACTTCCGCGCCAGCCTCGAGGGCCCCCTCGGCGACAGCCTTGGCCAGCATCTCGGTGGAGCTGTTCCGTGAGTAGAAGACAATCAGTACTTTCGGTTTATGCATGGTGATCCCCGGCAATGTCATACAGAGATGGGCTCGAGCCGGCCCAGCAACTCGTCTTTGCGATCAGCCAGCCACGGCGGGAGCTGGAACTCCTCGCCAAAATGGCCGGGCTCTTCATCGATCGCGAAGCCGATGTCGGTGGTCGTCGCCTCGAACATCACGCCGCCGGGCATCTTGAAGTACATCGAGCGGAAGTAGTTGCGGTGCACCGATTCGGACGTATCGATGTAGCCCAGGGCGAACATTCTCTCCTTCAGGATCGCCTGTTGCTCCACGTTGTCCACCGCGAAGGCCACATGGTGGACCGTGCCTTCGCCGTAGATCGACGAACCCTGGTGCCGATCCGGCTCATGCAGGAACTCGACGATCATGCCCGGGCCGCCGTTATACGTCTCGAAGCGGTAGTAGGATCCCGCCTGGCCTGCGTTCCGGAAACCGATCGCTTCGCTCATGAAGCGGATCGATTCGGCGACTTCCCGCAGCGACAGCGTGATGCTGTGCACGCCGCGGATAGCATGGGCTTCGGGGATACCGCTGGCCACGCAAGCCGGACGCGGATCGAGTTCCGTTTCGACGAGATCGAACTCGATGCCGCACGGATGCTGGAACCGCTGGCGGCGCTCGCCGAAGCGCTCGACGATCTCGCTGTCATACGGCACGTCCATGGCATCGAAGCGGCTGCGCCAGTATTCGAGCGAGCCCTTGGGAACCGAGTAGTTGATGACCCGCACCTGGCCCGACCCCTGACGCGCCATGACGCCCCGCTGGCGGAACGGGAACGACGTCACCAGGGTCCCAGGATCGCCATTCGCGTTGCCGTAGTAGAGGTGGTAGATGGGATCCTCGCCGTCGAGAAGCACGGTCTTCTTCACGAGGCTCTGCCCGAGCAGCTTGACGTAGAAGTCCACATCCTCCTGCGCGTGCCTTACGCCGAGGGTCAGATGATGAAATCCTTTGAGCACTAACATTGTCCTCTCCAGTTTGAAATAGGCATGTGGAAACAGCGCATTGCCGCTCCTGTGCAACAGCTTATGACGGCAGATACCGATTGGGCAGCCGTCACGGGTTGTACGCAGGGTTCGGCAAACTTGGACAATGCCGCCCTCTAAGGCGCGGTGTGCGCGATGGCGCCGGATTCGCAATTCCCGAGGCTGTCGGGACGCAGACGCGGCACGGCGCCAAGGCTTGCCCGGGTGGCAGTGGGCGCCAGTTTCAAAGTGGAAACAGCGTTCATTGGCCGAAGAATGAATCAGGGGTTCAAAGCTCTGGGAACCTACGGCTTTGTCCCCCTTGTCCGGCAAGGATGTGCGGTTCAACCTTCAATACATCTCGACAGCAGCCCCCGCGCCTCGGTCTACCCGATTTCAGGGATTTCCGCTGTGACAGAAAGTACCAGTGGCTGGTCTCTTTCCTGGATTATCTGCGGCCCAGCCAGTTCGCTACCATCAAGGTCAACGCGATCAAGCGGATAAATACCGCATTCAACATCACGGCAAGCGCCCTCCCGGAAATCAATTCCCTTTCGCGATGGAAGGCGCTGGGCGAGGCATGCGCTCGCGTGACACCGCAGGACAGGATCTATCTCGACCGCTTCTATCGAACTCGCAATGCCCGAAGCGCACTGTCGGATATCGAGGAAATCTTTTACACCGCCAACAAAGAAGGCATGGGCGATGATGCGCTGCGCGTGATGAAAGCCGTGATGCAAAACGGCGGCAACGCTGCCGGCATCACGTCCAGAACCATTGTTGCGCTGGTCAGGATGCTGCGTGCGCATCCTCCGTTGAGCGGATTCATGGGCTATACGCGCTGGGGGCCGGGCGACCATGGCAATCCCGACGCCAACCTGCGCGCCCATGCGTTGAAGCATGTCTGCCGGCAACCGTTGCTGCTCGAAGTCGGCGTTGCCGAAACCATGTTCTGGTGGGATTTCCTGCGCATACAGCTAACCCTGGCGGATTACAACCGCCTCGCCGTCAGCCCGAAACCACTGGTTCAAAGCCTGTTTGATGGCATGAACCCTCTGTCTGGCGACCACTTGCGTCGCTTTCTCATCCATCAGGCATTCAATAACGAACCACAGCTTGCCGATTTTGCCCTGCAACAGGCACTTAAGCCCTATCGGGATGTTGCCATCGAAACCAGCAGGGTGCTGAATCGGGTCATCATCCAGAGCAATGGTGAGAAAGTCTTCCTCAGTGGCGCCTCGGGAAACATCTTCATCATTGGCAGGTTCGAAGGCGCCGAGCTGGGCATCTCCTCGTGCTATTGGGCGCCCGATATTGAAAGCAAGCTTAGAGGGGCAAGATCCAACATCTGCTGGGAAGTCCGCAGGTAAGCCAATCCGAGTCCGGCGCGCGCCGGTATGGATGCGCCGCAGCGGACTGGAATGGCTGTTCCGGGTGTGGCAGGAGCCGAAGCGCATGTGGAAGCGCTATCTGATGACTAACATGCGCTTTGCGGTGATGCTGGCACGCGCCTGGTTGAGCCCGAGCGTGTGGCGTTAGGCCGATCCAGAGGTCTGCTTCGCCGATTTCAATCGGTCAGGCCAAAACCTCCAGACCCTTGCGCTCAACCAGGTCCAGCAACTTCAGCGACGGCCCGCTCGGGTGCTTCTGCCCCTGCTCCCACTTCTGCACAGTTGTCGCGCTGGTATTCAGGTAGGCGGCGAACACCGCCTGGCTCGCCCGCGTACGCAGGCGCAGCGCCTTGATCTCCTCGGCCGTGTAGTGCGCACCGGCGGCAGGCAGAGCGCGTCGAACTCGCGCATCGTCTGTGCATCGATGAGCCCGCCTTCCGCGAAATCCTGAGCAGTCTCGTGAAGGGTCTTCAGCAGTTTGCTAGCCATGGTTCGTCACCTCGATCAGTTGGCCCTGCGCCAGGGCCACGGTCATCTGGGCGCCGGTCCACCAGCGCTTTCATTTCACGAATTTGTGAAACACGCAAAAAAACGCCTGCTGGGGAAGCAGGCGGCAGGGAAAGTTCTCGCGACGGGACGCACCCGGGAGAATGCGGAGCGACGGGGAGGACGCTCCACGGATGCAGTATCGCGCCCCGGCGCGTGACCGCTCCATCAGGCATGCCTTAAATCCGCCGTGTAGTTGGCACCCTGCGTGCCGCCGTGCGACTCCAGCCCGTCTGCCAGCTGTTCCAGTTCGGCATGGAAGGCCTGCCAGTCCGCACCAATGGCAACCAGCCCCGAGCACCGGACCGCCTGCTCCAGCCAGCGGCACGCCTGGCTCTGCAGCGCATGGCCCATCACCGACAGCGCCCCGGCCAATCCGTGCAAACGTTGGGCAAACGCTTCGGCGTCGCCCGCCAGCAGCGCCTCGGCCAGTGCGCGCTGGTCGCGCCGCAGCGCGTCGGCATGCAGCAACGTGTCGCCGCCTGCATGCTGGCCCGGCGCTGCCCGCGCTGCCATATGGGCGCCGGACAGGTCTTCCAGCAGCTTGCGCAGCGTCACCAGCCCCACCGGCTTGGTCAGGCATCGGTCGATGCCGGCCTGCTGGCATCGCTCGGCCACATCGGGCCCCACGCTGGCGGTGACGGCAACGATCGGCGTGGCCAGGCCGGCATCGCGCAGGCGCCGCGCCAGCGTGAAGCCGTCCATGCCAGGCATCTGCAGATCGGTCAGGACCAGGTCGTAGTGCCGGCCCGATGCCATCAACAGGGCCTCGGGCCCGTCACTGGCCAGATCGACCTTCTGCCCCAGGTTTTCAAGCTGCTCCCGCATCACCACCTGGTTGATCGGATGGTCTTCCACCAGCAGCAGCGCCAACTGCGCGGCAGGCGCATACTCGCGCGCCGACAGTGGCGCCTGCGTTTCCGTCACCTCCACGCCTGCCGCTGCCGCGATCGCCGCCAGCAAGCCGCGCCATGCATAGGGCGATGCCACCACCGGCGTCTGCGTCAGGTCCGGCACTGCCGGCGCCATGGCCGACACCACCACATCGGCGTCGTTGCAGCGCGGCATGGCCTGCTCATCGCACACCAGGACATCGACCGGCGTAGCCGGCGGCGCGTCGGGGTCATACTTGACCGCCCGTGCGCCATAGAACTGCAGCAACTGCTCCACGCCCTGGTAGAGCTCGCGCAAGGTGACAGTCAGGCCGACCGTCAGTCCCCGCAGCGCGGTCCGCGGCCAGGCGTCGGCTGACGCCGCGGCACCGGCGCTGGCCAGCGGCAGGCTGACGGTAAAGCAGCTGCCCAGGCCGGGCTCGCTAACCACCCGTATCTCGCCAGACATCAGTTCGACCAGCCGGCGGCAGATCGACAACCCGAGGCCTGTGCCGCCGTAGTGGCGCGTGTCCGGCTGCTCGGCCTGGACGAAGGGCTCGAACAGCCGGATCTGGTCTCGCCCGGCGATGCCGATGCCGGTGTCGATGACACGGATTTCCACGCCGCCGCCCGGCTTGCGCATGGCCGTGACGATCACCTTGCCTTGCTCGGTGAACTTCACCGCATTGCTGACCAGGTTGGTCAGGATCTGTTCGAGCTTGACCACGTCAGCCATCACCGGCTCAACCAGCGAAGGATCATTGATGCAGAGCAGCCGCAACTGCTTGCGCGCCGCTTCTGCCGCAAAGCGCCGGGTCACGTCCTCGATGACTTCCTCGACGCGGCACGGCCGCAGCTGCAATGACATCTGCCCGGCCTCGATCTTGCTGAAGTCCAGCACGTCATTGATGATGTAGATCAGCGACTGCGACGCGTGCTGCATGACCGCCAGCTGGTCGCGCTGGCGCAGATCGAGCCGGGTCATGCCAAGCAGCTCGATGCTGCCCAGCATGCCATTGAGCGGCGTGCGGATTTCATGGCTCATGGTGGCCAGGAACGAAGACTTAGCATGGTTGGCGGTATCCGCCGCGCGGATCGCCTCGCGCAGGCGCGCTTCGCTGCGCCGCGCCTCGGTGACGTCGTTGAGGGCGTACAGCACGGCGGCACGGCCTTCGTAGGTAATCTCTACCAGCCGCACCTCCAGGGACCGCATCTCGCCGTTGCGGCCGGCCATGTCCACATCGAAACGGGGCAGTACCTGCGGCGGGCCTTCAGCATTGGCGTGGCCGCTGGTCAAGCGCGCGTCGCAGGCATCCTGCAGTTGCGCCAGGCCGGCGGCAGTGGCCTGATCGACGATCGACTTGGCGGCGGCGTTGGCCAGCAGCACCTGCCGCGTGCTGCGCTCGACGATCATCAGGCCCACGCCGGCCACTTCAATCACGAAGCGCCCGAGCGCATCGCTTTCCTGCAGGCGCAAGGACTGGCGCTGCGCCGGGCGCATGATGCGGCGGTCGATCAGCCAGATCCACGCCAGGATCAGCACCGACAGCGAGCCGCTCAGGCCCAGCATCCACAAGGCGTTCTGCCGGAACTGGTGCCATACGTGGCCCAGTCCGATCACGCCGACCGTGCGCCAGCCCCACGCGTCCAGCTGGTATTCCAGCACGACGACATGGTCAAGCAGCCCTTGCCATACCAGCGCCGAACTCACCCTGCCCGGGCGCGCACCGTTCGCTGCCAGCGATGCCGCGACCGGCTGGTCGAGCGTGCCGGCCGGCATGCCATCCGCACTCAGCACCATGCCGGCATCGGTCACCAGCATGAAATCGCCGTCAATGGTCTGTCCGTCCGGCAGCATCGGCGTCAGCGGGAACTCCATGGCCAGCACCGCGGCCGGCTCGCCACCGGCTTGCACCAGTGTGGCGAAGGTGACGGTGCGCATGCCGCTGACCCAGTCCAGCGCCGGCGGCAGCACCACAGCCTGGCCCGGGTGGGCGCGCAGGCGTGCGACCAGCGCGTCATTGCGCAGGCGCGCGAGCGTGTCGCGCAGGAAGGTCTGGCGCACGCCATCGCGCTGCATGAGCGCGCGTGCCGGGCCCAGCCGGCGCGGGATGACATAGAGTTGATCGGCCTGCAGGTCGACCAGGTAGGCGTTCTGCACGTCGCGGTATTGCAGGTTGTTGACGCGGAAAGTGAACGTCATCATGTCGGCCAGGCTTTTCAGCCTGGCGCCCGGCGCCTTGGCGTGGGCTGGCGGGACCAGCAACGGGATGTACTGGCGGTCGCCCCGGCGCTGCAGGCGGTCGGTCCATTGCTCATCGCTGACCGCAGCCAGCTCATCGGCCAGGCCGATCTCGGAAAGCCGCGTCAGCGATCCCTGCGCGCGCACGGTCAGTGCCTCGGCCCAATGCAGCTTTGCCTGCAATTGCTCGGACTGCGACTGCAGCACCATCTCCTGCCGCTCTACCGCCTCGTGCAGGCGATAGCGCAGCAGCACCCCCCAGGACAGTACGGTCAGTCCCAGCACGCAGGCCGAGAACAGGTAGACCAGATAACGGATCTGGCGAATGCTCAACGGCAACGCAGAGCTGCTGTCGATCGACATCAGCCGTTTCATTGCATACCTCGTCTTGATATCGCGACTGTCCGGAGCATCCGGCCAGTGCATGGGTCGTAGTGCGGGTGGCGGCAAGCGGCGTGCCGCGCCTCACAACATGCCGCGCTGGATGGCAAAGGCGGCAAGCTCCACGTCGTTCTCGGCGCCGATCTTGCGCATGACGCTCTGCTTTTGCGTACTGATCGTCTTGACGGTCCGGCCGGTGCGTATGGCGATCCCGGTAACGGACATGCCCGACAGGTAGAGCCGCAGCACTTCGCTTTCACGCCTGGTCAGCAACTCTGCCCAATCGCCGCCGTCCGACGGACCGCCGCAGGGCCTGCTCCAGATCAGCGCGCAAGCGATTTCCGATACGGAAGCCAGCCCCAGATATGCCATCCAGACCGCCTTCATGACCTCGTCGACGCTGTCCCTGGCGGTCACGACATTGCGGCAGCCGTCCTTGAGCAGCTGCAGCACGCCGGCACGGTCGGCGACGTTGGCGATCGCGACCACGCGCTGCCCGCCCAGCTCGGCGAGCCGCGTGCCAAGGCGTGCGTAGCCGGAAGGATCGCGGTCATTGGTGTCCCGAAGCGGGTAACGCAGTGCCACGACATCACACGAGCCTTGCAGCAGCGCTTGCACCAGGCTCGGTTCGTCGCCCACCAGGCCAGCCAGTTCGATGCAGGCGCTGGCCGCGAGCCGCCGGCCCAGAAGGCGCCGCATGACAGGTTGCGAGTCCGCGACGATCACCCGGATTTTTTCCATGGCCACCTTACGCTCCAGCGTTGTCATTCCTGCATTCAGGATGAACCATGCGCCTGGCTTTCGAAATCAGCCAAGCCTGAAATAAGCAGGGAAACTTCCGAGCAGATGGATAGCGCACGTGCCGCCGCACGGCAGGAGATGGCCGGCGTCAGCGCCGCCTGGCGTGCAATTCAGCGGAGGGAGGGGAAATGCGACGCGGCCCGGGGGATCGGCCCGCAAGGGAGGGTTGACGCCAGGATCAGGTGCCGCCCAGCAGGCCGTTTGTCCTGGCGTACTCGTAGAGCTCGTAGTCGTTGGTCAGGCCCAGCTTCTTCATGGCAATGCTCTTCTGCGCACTGATGGTCTTGCTGCTGCGGTTGGCCTGGCGCGCAATCTCGATGACCGGGACACCGGCTGCGCACTGCCGTATCACTTCCAGTTCGCGGCGCGTCAGGACCGGCCGGTGCGACGGCTCATCCAGGCCGCCCGAAGCCAGGATCGCACGCACCGATGCCGGCTGGTAGCTCAGCCCGCTGAACGCGGCACGCACCGCCGGCACCAGTTCCTGGACCGGATCGGTCTTGTTCAGGATCACGGAAATGCCGACCTTCTGGATATTGCGAATCAGCGCCGGATTATCCAGCATGGTCATCACCACGATCCGGGTGGTGGGATAACGGCGGCGCAGCATCTGCAGCATCGGCAGGCCGTCGCCAAACTGGCCGCCCGGCATGGAGTAGTCGGTCACGATGACGTCGCAATCCGTGCTTTCAAGCAACTCCACCAACTGGGTGGAATTTGCGGCACTTCCGACGATTTGCATGCCCACTTCATTCGCCAGCACCCGGCTCATCCCGTCAAGGACGACGGGGTGGTCATCTGCGATGATTACCTTGATCATTTACGATCCCCCTTGTTTTTATCGGTTCTGCGGCCGCGTACCGGTGCGCCGCAGAACCGTGCCGGCATTCAATGCCGGTCATCTTCGCTGCTCTGAATATTAGGAGTCTTCCGAAAAACCCGAATTAAGGTATTCCTTAAATAGTACTCGGCCAATCGCGTCGGGCCGCATCCTGGCTGCCTTCATGGCTTTCAGGAAAGCCAAAGTATGCGGCAAGATACAACGCCAGATTATCGACCTGGGCTTGCACGACTGCCAGCGCCTGGGCCGCACCCAGCTCCAGTTCCCGGCACAGTTCGACAATCTCCTCGCCATCTTCGGCATGCGCCATGGCCCCCCGCATACGATGGGCATGATGGCGGATCGCCTTCAGTTCCCCGCTGGCTGCCGCCGCGGATAGTCGCTTGAAATCCTCGCGCATGGTGCGCTCCAGCAACGCCATGCTGGCAACGTCATCCTCCACACGGGCGGAGCCAGCCGCGCCCGCGGCACTCTGTGCCAGGCCGGGTGCATGCGCGGGCAGCACCGCGCGCAGACACTCGGCCAGGTCGCCCAGCAGGATGGGCTTGGACAGGTAGCGATTCATGCCGGCTTCCAGGCAGCGCTCGGCCTCACCCTGCGCGATGCTCGCGGTAAGCCCGACGATGGGCAGCGTTGCCCCCTGCGCGCGCAGCCTGCGGCTCAGTTCGTAGCCGTCCATGCCGGGCATGTGGACATCCGTCAGCATCAGGTCAAACTTGTGCTGGCGCAACACTGCAAGCCCTTCTTCGCCACTGGCGGCAAGCGTCGGCCGGCAGCCAAGGCGCTCAAGCTGCTGTTGCATCAGCAGCCGGTTGTAGGGATGGTCGTCGACCACCAGTATCTCCAGCCCCAACTGCGGCGTGGGGTCGACAGGCCCAGCCAGTGGCGGCGCACTGACCGGCGTCATGCCGGCCGCCTTGCAGAACGCCCGCAGGATGCCCGCCTGATGATAGGCACTGACCAGCCAGCTGCCGGCGATCAGCTGTGGTTCCGCCGGGCCATCGGCGCGCGCAAAGACCACGCCGGCATAGCCTTCGGGGATGGCCTCGATGTGGCGGGTGGCAACGAGCAACACCATCCCCGGTTCCGGCGCCGGCCCACGGCAAGCGACCGCCCTGCAGCCCATGGCGCGCAGATTGTCGATGGCATTGTTGCGGATTTCATCATTTTCCGATAGCACGGCCACCGGCGGCAGCACCGGCTCCACCTGTCCGCGCGGCCCGGCTTCCGGCAACCTCAGCAATACCCGGAAGACGCTGCCCTGGCCCGGTTCGCTCTGCACGGAGATGCTGCCGCCCATCAGGGCGGCCAGGCGTCTGCAGATCGACAAGCCCAGGCCCGACCCGCCAAACCGCCTTGCGGTGGAAGCATCTGCCTGCACGAAAGGCTCAAACAGCCGCGCCTGGACCTCTGGCGCAATGCCTGGCCCGGTATCCGCCACCTCAAGCTGGATGCCGATCCTGCCGTCCGCATCGGGCGCTTCGCTCTGCGGCGCGCGCTGCAGGCGCACGATGACATGGCCCTCTGCCGTGAATTTCAGCGCGTTGCCGAGCAGGTTGCCGATAATCTGGCGCACCCGCACCGGATCCCCGATCAGGCAAGGCAAGCCGGGCTGTGGATAGGACGGCAGCGCAATGCCTTTTTGCAGCGCGATCGGCGCCTGCGCGCGAACCGTCGATTCCAGCAGGTCGACCGGATCGAACGGCACGGCGTCCAGTTCGATCTGGCCGGCTTCCGCGCGGGAGTAGTCCAGCAGGTCATCCAGTATCTGCAGCAGGACCTGCGATGAGGACTGGATGGTCGACAGCATCTCGCGCTGGCTGTGCGCCAGCTTTGTCAGGGACAGCAGCTCCAGCGTGCCCAGCATCCCGTACAGCGGCGTCCGGATTTCATGACTCATGGCGGCCAGGAACTGCGATTTGGCGGCGCTTGCCTCATCCGCCAGCTGGCGTGCGCGCGAGAGAGCGCGGTGCGCTTCGCGTTCGCCGGTGACATCGTGGATCGCACACAGCAGTACGTCTTCACCCTCGAAGCGGGTGTGGCGGCCGACTACCAGCACGTCGCGTGCTCCCCCGTGGCCGGAAGGCACCTGCAGCTCCAGCCGCGCGGGCTGGTCGCCCCGCCGCGCCAGCATCTCGTCCAGCCACGGGCGGCCCGCCGTGCGGGTGTCGAGCGGCAGCCATTGCGCGGCGAGCGCGTTCTCGACCCGTACATGCGCATCGGCTGTGCGCACCACCCGCAGGCCGACCGGCGCGGCCTGCATCACGGTACGGTTGAAGCGTTCGCTGTCCTCGATCCGTTCAGCGTTTTGCTGCATCGGCACCAACACCCGGCGCCGCAGCATGCCGGCACCGGCCAGCACCGCGAGCACACCAAGCCCGTAGAGCAAAAGCGCAGCCGCCAGCGCCGGGCCATGATCCGCCAGCGCCTGCGACAGCGGATAGGCGTAGGCCGCGCGCCAGCCATGGTCGCGTGCCATGCTGCCAATCATCAGGCTGCCCTGCTCGAACCAGTAGGCTACGCCTTGCCGGCTGCTGCCCAACTCACGCGCCACCCGCTCACCCAGCGCTTGCGGGCGCAGCCAGCCGGCGTCGCTGCCCTGGTACAGCAGTCGCCCTTGCGCATCGAAGAACATTGCCCGCCTGCCTGACGCGGCGTGCGTGGCACCCGGGATGCTGACGTCGCCCATCAGCGCGCGTGCAGGAATGGCAGTCGCGGCATACGCCACGAGATTGCCGCTGGCGTCACGGACTGGCAGGAAGCAGCTCAGCATCGGGCCCGGCTCGATGGTGCCCTGGTACGGCCCGGTCCACAGCGGTGAGGCGACCGGCGTCTCAGGTTGCGCTTCGCGCGACCGGTTCGCCAGCGCTTTGGCCCAGTTGCTGACAACATCAGCAAGCAGCGGCCCGCTCAACGCCAGCGCCCCCGGAAGCGCCGGTGTCACGAATGCCTGGCTCCCGTCGGCAGCCACGAAAGCCGAGCGCACCCCCTGCGGCGCCTTACCCCAGTACGCGCGCTCGAAGATGGCGAATCGAACGATGTGCGAAACCGTGGCGGGACGCTCCGCCGCTGGCACGGGCGTGCCCATCAGCATGGTGGCCGGATTGGTCAGGCCAGGCACTTCGACGGTACGGGCACTGCCTGGAGGCACCCCCGTCAGCATGGCTTCGAGCTGGCCAGCCAGCCGGTCGCTGCGCACCAGCCGATACTCCGGCCCGGAGATTTCTGCCATGCGCCGGATGAAATACTCGTGCGTAGCCTTTACCTCCAGCACCGCGCCGAAATGCAGGCGGTTGGCCGACGCCTGTTCCCACAGGATGCGCTGGAACAGGCTATGGAGAAACAGGGCAAGGAAGCTGCTCATCACGACGATCAGCAGGCTAACGACAACGGTGAGCAGGCGGCTGTGCACCTGCCGGTTCGCGCGCGACAGCCAGTTGACCATTGACGGGCTCCGTCTCGGCTGCCTGCCTGACGCCGCCAGCGCCCAGCGCGGGGATCAGCAAGCGCCCAAGGTGAGTGAAATACTGCCTTCGGGATTATGCATCACATTGCAGCACGACAGATGTCCTCACCGAATCCATCGCCGGCCAAAACAAGAGCCCAGCGCGGCCGCATGCAGCGCCGCACAGGGCGCTCATTGTCATTACGCGGAGGGGCTCGTCCCTACTGGTAGGTCATGGTGAACGTCATTCCTGAGTTGGCGGCTCCGGCCGTCACGGTGCTTCCGGTCTGGTAGTAGCGTGCCTTCAGTGGAATGACGTAGCTGCCACCAGTGCTGCCGCTATAGTCGCTCAAGACCTTTGTTGTCCCCAGCGGGAAAACATTGCCGGAACTATCGAGCAACTGCACGCCGATGCCGGATGCCGTCGAAGAGGCATCGAGCGACACCACCGAGTTCGCAGCATCGAGAACCGGGGTCACGGCGTCAATGCGATAGTTCACCGAATTCATGCCGGCCGGGCAGTTGTTCAGCGCGATATTGAATCCCGTCGATGACGTATAAGTGCCCGGCCCGGCAAACTCCTTGTTCTGATGCGTGCCCAGATTGACTGTCACGTCAGGAGTCTTGCAGGCAAGTTCCGCGAATGTGGCATTGCCCGTGACAACCACTGGCACGACACTGGTTGCGTTTGAAGCCTGGTACTGCTGGGCCATGCCTGCCTCCGCAATGGTTCCGGCGAGCGATACGGTGCCGCCCTGGATCGGCCCGGTCTTGACGTAGGCAAAGGTAAAGCCGATGCCAAACTTGACCCCGTTGATCGCGCTGCTGTTAGTCCATGCAGTCCAGACTTCCCAGGCCGCGGGAGCATTCCGCGGCGAAGTCCAGCCGCCGCTTGGAAGGGCACTGGCCGCCCCGATGATCAGGCCGACACCTGCAACGTTTGTCTGATAGACCGTATAGTTGATGCCGCCCTCAGAGTAGGTCATGCCAGTCGATGCCAGCGTGGAATGATAGGCGACACCAAAATAGACATTCGGCTGCAGTAAATTGCAGGTCCACTCAGTCGGATAGGTCTTCTGCAAGGCCGTGAACGGCGTGATCCGCGTGCCCACCGGGGTATCGCGCGGCACGCCGTATGTACCAGTGGGCACGGTAAAGTTCAGTGCACTGGCACTCGGTGTGCAGGAGAATGTCGCGGCGAACGACTGTCCATGCAATGCCAGGCAAAGCAGCAGCACAGCCGCCTTCAGAATTCCGTGCCATGGCTTGGCTGTCGCCCCGCCTCTACCCCCTGATCGCCTGAGGATAGGCAGTACCTTATGCACGGCGCCACTGCGATGGCTTTGATAGGGGTTTAGCAGATTCAACATCTTGATGTCCTGCGCATGCCGTGGCTGGCATGCAGTAATGCAATTGCGGGCGGCGCCATTCGCTCGACCCCTAGCGGCAAACCGCCTCCGCGGTCTGATACGAGGCATTCGCGTCTTTTTCAACCTTCGGCAGGACATAGTCCAGCTTGCATGCTTGCGCAACGGCCCTACCCCATTTCACGCTCAGTTGGCCGGCATCCGTCTTCAGGCCGCGCGCGATGATGCGACCGCCCTGAGCGACAGTGCCAACGCTCTGGCCGTGTGCATCGAAGACCTCCGCCCCAAACGGCAGCGGCTTCCCATCCGGTCCGTTGGCCCGCAGAAGCGCCGCGCGCCCCGGGTTGTCCGTCTCGAACTTCATCTTCACGATCGCGCCCGCGGTCGGCGCCACGTTCTGCTGCGTGGTCTTCAGCTCCACGCTCATCGGCAGCCCCTTCGGGTCGATCTCGATCTGGTTGGTGGCGAATGGCGTCAGGGTCGGCACCACGGCGTGGCCCCAGGGGTCCACGCGCAGGCCGCTGCCGTTGGCCAGGCGCGCACCCGCGGCATCCTTGGCCTCGATGATGGCCATGGTGTCGCCCATCGTCGGGGTGAACGCCACGCCGCCCGCATAGGCCACGATGCCGCCGCTGATGCCCAGGCCTGCCTGCGAGAAGTTGCGGCCCGTGCTGGCGCTGGCCGTCATGGTAGCAATCGGCGACACATAGCCGACGTTGGCACCGACAGAGGCTGCATCCCTGGTGTTGCCGCCACCGGTGTAGCCGGCGTTCACGCCGTAGGTGAAGGCGTTGTCCTGGCCCAGGGTGCCGGTCACTGTTTCCTGCAGCGACGTGCCGCCGGTGGAATCGTGGCTCAGGCTGGTCATCGAGTACGGCGCGTGCTGGCCCTTGCCCAGCGGGATACCCACGTTGAGCATCACCCGGGTGTCCCACTTGCCTGAGCCGACGTTGAACTGGCGCGACGCCGAGACGCCATAGTTGATCCGCTTGTAGCTGTTGTTATAGCCCGCCTGGAACTGGGTATCGGAACCGCCGCGGTTCCAGTAGTTCTGCGTGGAGCCGGACAGGTAGAACGAACCGTAGCCTTGCGGCAGCATCTGGTTGATGGTCATCTGCAGGCGCCCGCGCTGGATGCCGCTCAGGAACATGCCAGGGCCCAGGCCGCGCTGGTCCAGGTCGCGCAGCGCCATGGCATCGGTCATGCTCAGGTAGCCGCTGCTGGAATAGCGGTAGGCGGCCAGCGTCAGGTTGGTATTGGTCGGTGCCACCAGCTTGCTGTACGACAGCCGCACGCTCTGGCCGCTCCGGTTGGACGCATTCTGCAGGTTGGTCCAGGCTTGGGTCACGTCGGCGCCGAAGGCACCGACGTCCGTGTTCAGCGCCCCGCCGCCCATTACCGCCGTGTAATCCTGCGCCGCGATGAAGCCGCCGTAGCCGGTCACCATATTGCTGATGCCGTGCTGCACGGTCGCCTGCATCATCATCGGCTTGCTCTGGATCGACGTATTGCGGTACTGGCCGACGGTCATGCTGTAGCGCGTGACGCCCGGGCGCAGCGCATTGACGGCTGCGGCGTAGGGCACGCGCGAGGTATGCACGCTGCCATCGGCTTCGGTGACCACCGCCTCGAGATCGCCGCCGTAGCCGGTCGGATACAGGTCATTGATCTCGAATGCGCCGGGGGCAACCGTGGTTTCGTAGATGATGTTGCCGCCCTGGCGGATCTGCACGCGGGCGTTGCTGTTGGCAATGCCATGGACCACCGGCGCATAGCCGCGCTGAGATTCCGGGTACATCCGGTCGTCGCTGGCAATCTGCACGCCACGGAAGCCGAAACTGTCGAACATGGTGCCGTCGGTGAAGGCATCACCGATGATCAGCTGGCTCCTGATCGGCGCAATCGAGCGCTGCAGGCTGGTCTGCACGCTCTGGTAGCGCGTGCCCTCGACGTCGCCGTGCGTCAGGTTGCCCAGATGGCGGAAGCGCCAGCCACCGAAGTTGAGTCCGGCGTTCACCCCGACGTAGCTCTGCGTGGTCGACATCCCGCTCGAATCGGAGTGATAGACGTTGGCGTTGTACTGCACGCGCGCCGCGGTCACGCCTTCGTCCCAGTACTTGGGATCGACATAGCCGCGCGCCGAGCGCGACATGGCGATCTGCGGCACCGAGACGTCCAGGCGCTGCTCGCCGTTGTCGAAGGCGGCCGTGGCATCGGGGATCAGGTCGGGCAGCGATACGCAGCCCGTGTCCAGCCGCGCCGACGCCTCCGGTGACAACTTGGTCAGGTCCACGCCCATGCGCTGGATCGCGGTACGGTCAAAGCACGGCTGCACGTTGCGGCTGTCTTCGCCCACCTGGCGCAGCGTCACTTCGGCACGGCCCAACCAGACTTCATTGACGTACAGCTCTGCGCGATAGTTGCCCGGCAAGGCCACGTTGCCTTTGTTGAAGCGGCTCACATCGATGCGGCTGCCGCCGGGCTGCTGCAGAAAGGTGTCGTTGAACTCCACTTCCGCCAGCAGCGGCGACCCGCCGGTACCGCCAGGTGCTGCCCACGCACCAACGCTTGCGAACAAGGACAACACCACCGCACTGGCCGGACGCAGCCGGGACGGGAACGACGAGGTCTTTTGGGTTTTCATGGGTTTATGCCGCATATCTGGCCATGCGCGGGCAAGACTTGCCCCTGCCGCTTGTTGCGGCATCGTCAATCGGAGAAATCAGCTTGGAAGAACGCCGGGCGCGGCCCGGCGTGTGGTCAGCGCGAAGCGGCCTGGGGGGCGCTGTTGCCCAGTGCGGCTTCGCCGCTTACGGCACCGCCGTAGTCATTGATGGCGTTGTAGCGAACCCTGGCTTCGGTGCCTTGCGCAACATCGCCGGTCAGCGGGAACATCCTGGTTTCGCCCGGGCCGACCATGCCGCCTTCTTCAAACTTCGCGGTCTTGCCGCCGCCAACCAGTTCGAGCTTGGCGAATGAAACGTGATACTTGCTGGGGTTGCTCGCTTCAAGCGCCGGCTTGCCGCCTGCCTGGGTAACGCGCCAGCTGATGCTGCCAGGGGCGTCGTCGGCGTTGCCCTTCAGGCCCGCGGGGCGGAAGAACAGCTTGATGCGCGAGCGGAAAGCCAGCTGCAGCTTGTTGACATCAGCCTCTTCGGCGGTGGGCTTTGGCGGGACCTCCAGCACATTGAGCCAGAACACGGATTCGCGGTCCTGCGGCAGTGGCTCGCCGGTGTAGAGGATGCGCAGCGTCTGGCCCTTTTTCGGGTCGATGCGCGACACCGGCGGCGTCACGGTGAACGGTACTTCGATGGACGACGGCGCAGCCTTCGGGTCGCCCTTGTCGATCCACACCTGCGTCAACGCCGGCGACTGGCCTTCGTTGGTCAGCTTGATCGTGGTCTCGGTGTCTTTTGCGTTATAGATGACCCGCGTGCCCGCAATGACCACGGAAGCTTGCGCGTGCAGCGCGCTCATGAGCCCCAGCGCGATCACGCCGGCGGAAATCAGGGACTTGATGGTCGTTTTCATGGTGGTACCGGGGGACTTGATCAGGTAAACCGGCACACACTTGAATGTTCGGAAGGCGCGGAGCGCGCCGGTAACACGCTCCGCGCCCTGTGGTACCAGGGCTTACTGGTAAGAAATCGAGTACATCACGGTCGAGTTGGCGGCACCGGCCGTTGCTGCGCCAGTTGCGTAGTACTGTGCGTAGTACGGCAGCGTGGCCGAGCCGCTGTTGATGGCGACGACGCCGGAATTCTGCGCAGCGTCGGCAAAGCCGGCCTTGATGGGGTTGGCGGGACCGCTGCCGCCGTTCAGCAGGCGGATCTGCACGTTGGTGGCGCCGCCGGCGTCCACGATCAGGTTACCGGTGGTGCTGTCGGTGGTCGGGCCTGCCTCGAAGAAGGTATGCACGTTGCTGTGTTCGGCGTGCAGTTGGTCAGGGCGATATAGAACGCCGTTTGGCCAGCGGTGTCACCAGCTTGGGCCAGGGTGGAGGCCGAAACGGTCGGCAGCGTCACGGTAAAGTCCTTGCTGCCCGTGCCGTTGCCGTTGATCGTGCAGGTCTGGGCGGTGATCTGGCCCTTGAAGGTGATTTGGCCGTCGGCATTGGCAGCGTGTGCAAACTGTGCGCCCATGGCGGCACCGGCGACGATCAGAGCAGCGAAGAGCTTGGTATGGGTCATGATGGGTGATTCAAATAGGTTGATAGGTAGATGGCTTTCGGATCCAACGGATCCCGCCCCGCCCCGTGCCGCCATTGAACCGCCGGATTTGTGTTGCAGTTGCCGGTTGACCCGGGGACAGCTGAACTATATGTATGGCACTTAATGCCACCAATCAGGCAAGCCTTAGATCTTGCTCAGAATTTTTTCCGTTGCGGCGAACAGGCGTCGCAGTGGTTCTTATGCGTCATGACGCATGAGTCCGGCTTGCCGGCGCAGGGCAAATGTGCCTGCGAAGCGCTTGGCCGGTGAGGAGACAGGCGCCGGATCAATCTGCATCATGGCTGCCACCTTGAAGCGCAGGATCCGGCCAAGGCATACACGCCACTTGCAGCGTCTACGTGGCGCAAAGGCCATCTCCGCCGCATCCGTGCGCTCTTAGTTTGTCGAAGTCTCAGCCGTGCAAACAGCGCCGCCACACGTCCTGCGCGGCAGGCAAATCTGCAGCGCCAGCCCGCGCGGCGCCACGTTGCGCGCCGACACCGTGCCGCCATGCGCGGCAATGCCCGCTTGCGCGATGCTGAGCCCCAGTCCCGCCCCGGTCGGATGCCCCGGACCGCTGCGCACGCGATAGAAGGGTTCGAACAGGCTCGCCAGCGCGTCTTGCGGAACGCCGGGCCCGCCGTCGACGATATCGATCCGGATCGCCGTCTCATCAGCCTGCAGCGTCACGGTCACGGGCGCAGCGGGATCGGTGTACCGGACCGCATTGCGCAGGATGTTCTCGATGGCGCTGCCCAGCGCCGCGGCATCGGCCTCGACGATCAGTTCATCCGGGGGAGTCCAGCGGATCGCCACGCCCCGCGCCGCGGCTTCGAAGCGGGCATCGGTGACGATGACGTCGACCAGTTCCGCCAGGTCGATCGGGCCGCGCGCCGGCGCCATCGCATGCAGCCGCGCCAGCTGCAGCGTGCGTTCGACCAGCGCATCGAGCCGTTCCGACTCGCGCTCGATGCGCTCGAACTGCAGGTCGAGCGTGGCGTCGCGCCGCCGCGCCAGCTCCAGCGACAGGCGCAGCCGCCCCAGCGGCGAACGCAGTTCATGCGCGATATTGCGCAGCAGCTGCTCGCGCCAGTCCATCAGGCGCTGCAGGCGGTCGGCCATGGCATCGAAATCGCGCGCGAGCTGACCCAGCTCGTCGGCGCGGCGGGCCAGCACAGGCGGCGTGCGCGTGGCCAGCTCGCCGTCGGCAAGCGCCTGCGTGGCTTCGCGCAGGCGCCGCACGGGGCCGGTTACATGCAGCGTCAGCGCCCAGCACAGCGGCGCCGAGACGGCCAGCGCGAACAGGCCGAGGGCGAGCACCACAGGCGACAGGTGCAGCACCTCCCAACGCGACGAATCGAACGGCAGGAACAGCATCAGCAGCTCGCCGCCTTGCGGCAGCGCGATGGGTTGCGGGTCCCACCATGACACGCGCGCCCCGGGCCCGGGCACATGCGCGACAGCATGGCCGATCAACCCCGCGCGCCACATCGGCACCAGCCGGTCGGCCAGGCGGTTGCGCAGCCGCGCCGGCAACGGGCGGCCCAGCAGTTCCTGCAGCGTGTCGTCGACAATGTAGATGTCCAGCGCCGAGGCGTGCGAATCCATCGCCCGCAGCCAGCGCTTGAGCCCGGGGCGCCCCTGGGCCTGGGCGATCTCCAGCGCATCCTCGGTCAGCGCCGCGGGGCTCAGGCCATCGAGCGCGTCGAAGCGGTACCAGGCCACCGCGGCCGTCAGCGCCATGCCGATGCCGACGATCGCGGCCATGCCCAGCCAGAAGGTCAGGAAGTTGCGCCAGAACAGCGGCAGCGGAAACAGCGCACGCACGCGGCGCCGCCAGTTCACGGCGCCTGCACCAGCATATAGCCCTGGCCGCGCAGGTTGCGGATCAGCAGCGGCGAAGTGATGCCGTCCAGCGCCAGCTTGCGGCGCAGCGCGCTGATATGCGTGTCGAGGCTGCGGTCGTAGCGTTCCGGCGCGCGGCCCAGCGCGAACCGGCCGATCTCGGCGCGCGCGACCACCCGGCCCGGCGCCCGCATCAGGATTTCCAGCACGCGCCGCTCGGCCCCGGTCAGAGGCGCCTCGGCGTTGCCGTGGATGGCTACGCCGGACGCCAGGTTCAGGCGCAGCGCACCAGCCTCCAGCCACGGGGTCTGTGCGGGCGCGGCGGGCGCGGCGCTGTGGAAGCGGCGCAGCACCGCATGCGACCAGACCGGAAACCAGATCGCCGGCGGCCCAAACCAGGTCGAGCGCTACCAGTGGGCGCTGTTTGCCGAGGACGAGTGGCGCCTGGCGCAGAGCTTTGCCCTGACCGGCGGCGTGCGCATGGATCACGACCAGAACTTCGGCCAGCACTACAGCCCGCGCTTGTACGGCGTGTGGCATGCGGCCGAGCGCTGGACGGTCAAGGGCGGAGTGTCAACCGGCTTCCGAGCACCGGACCTGCGCCAGACCGTGGCCGGCTGGGGCCAGACCAGCCGCGGCGGCAATATGTACGGCAACCCGGGCCTGAAGCCTGAGACCATGGTGTCGCAGGAACTGGGCCTGCTCTATGACAAGGGCAACGGCCTGCAGGCGGGCGTGACGCTGTTCAACAACGACTTCAAGGACAAGATCACGCGCGTCGCCTGCCCGACCACGCAGTGCACCGACGGCCCCAACCGGTTCGGCGCCAACCCGACCACCTACATGAACGTGGACCGCGCCTACTCGCGCGGGGTGGAAGCCAGCCTGCGCTGGCCGATCGCGCAAGCGTGGTCGCTGACCGGCAGCTATACCTATACCAAGTCGGAGCAGAAGAGCGGCCAGTACCAGGGCCAGCCGCTGAACCAGTTGCCGATGCACCTGTTGGTGGCCACGCTGAACTGGCGGCCGAGCGAGAAGGTCAACGCCTGGGCGCGCGTCAACTACCGCGGCAAGGAGAGCCAGCCGATCACGGGGCCGTCGTCCAGCACTGTGGTGGCGCCGTCGTACACCGTTGTCGACCTGGGGGCGACCTATGCGGTTACCAAGAATGTGTCGGTGTTTGCCGGCATCTACAACCTCTTCGACAAGCAGGTGAACTACACCGACTATGGGCATGTCGAGGATGGGCGCCGGTACTGGATGAGTGTGGCGGTGAAATTTTGAATTGTGGCTGCATCAACGCCTTCGGCTGCGCTCCGCGCAAGCGCCCAATGACCGTCAGCGCATTTTGAGCCTGCGCAGCAGCCGTAGGCGTCCCCGCAATGCCGCTCGCAGCAGGCGGCCTACGCCCTGCATGGGGATCGTTCAATAGTGGGTGATCGGAGGCACTGTCCCTGACTCACATGGCGTAGCAGGGTCGAACGGGCACCCACGCCCAAGCGGCAAGCACCACCGTGTGAACCACCAACACCGTGCAATTTATTGCCAGCCGCATAGGCGACGCGTTTCTTGCTTACTTCTTGTCGCTTGGACAAGAAGTAAGTCGCCGGCTACGCCGGCGAAACAGCCCACACTAGTCAAGAGCGACGCCCGACCGCATTGAGCAGCAATGCCACCCCCCCCAACGATAAGCGAACGGTACGCGCGATGCGAGCGCGGTGTGCCCACCTCAGCTCGCCACATCATCCGCCCGGCACGTTGCCCGCACCTCTCCATAGAGAGCCATCAACGCGCCCGCAATCGCATTGGTCCAGCCAAAGCCATCCTGCAACGGATACTCGCCCCCGCCCCCACCCAAGGCCCGCCCATCGATACTCCGGATGCGGTATTTCTCCACCAGCTTGCATTCATGGGTGTAGAGACTGGCCACGGTCGCCAGCCAGCGCTGCGCGATCTCGCGCGCCAGGTCGTCATGGCCATAGCGCGCCAGCCCGCGCACGGCCAGCCATTGCAGCGGCGCCCAGCCATTGGGATGGTCCCATTGCTGCCCGGAAGCGCATTCCGTGGTGGCCAGCCCGCCGTCAACCAGCAGCCGCTCCTTCACCGCCTGCGCCACGGCTTGCGCCTGCGGCGGCCGCGCAAGACCGAGATAGAGCGGCATCACCGTTGCCGCAGTCAGGCACAGGCGCGGCGCGCCGCGGCACCAGTCGTAGTCGACAAAGGCGCCCGCGCGGTCGTCCCACATGTATTGCAGGATGGCTGCCTCGCGCCGCTGCGCCGCTGCGCGGTAAGCCTCTGCCGCGGCATCGCCCACCTGCTCGCACAGCGCGGCGAGGCGCGTTTCCAGGTGCCAGAGCAGTGCGTTGAGGTCGACCGGCAACATCGCCGTGGTCCGGATGGTGGCAAGGTCCGCGGGCTGGCCGGTGGGCGTGGATGGCGAATCGAGCCAGCGTGAACTGAAGTCCCAGCCCGATTCCGCCGCGGCGCGCAGGTCGCGGAACACCAGATGATGCGGCCGGCCGCTGCGCATCGCGGTCTCCATGTCTTCCAGGAAGGCTTCCTCGCGCGGCCACGGGCGGTCGTCCCTGTAGCGGTTCAGCACCGCGCCGTCGGGCAGGCAGACCACCCGCCGGTGCGCGTGGCCAGGCCGCACGCAGTCGGCACCGTCCATCCAGAAGGCGTATTCCCGGCGCAGCTGCGGCAGGAAGTCGATGGCGCTGGCCAGCTGCTCGCGCTCGAGCAGGTCCACCATCAGCGCAAACACCGGCGGCTGCGAGCGGCTCAGGTAGTAGTTGCGCGTGCCATTCGGCACCAGGCCATACGTGTCGATCAAGTAGGCGAAGTTCCGCGCCATCTCCACCATCAGGTCGCCGCACCCGCTGCCGGCCAGGCCCTCCATGGTGAAGTAGATCCTATGAAGCATTCAGGCCGTTGCCAAGCCAAGGCTTAGAATCAGTCTGCCGAGCTTGACTCATAGGAGAGCATCATGCGTACAGATCAGGCATACACGGGGGTGTTGGCGGTGTCGCTCGAACTGGCAACCGCGAAGTGGAAGGTCGCGTTACACGACGGGCAGCGTGAGCAACCCGCGATACACACCAGCGCTGGCCGCGCCGCCGCATGGACCTTGCCGGGCGCCGCCGATGGCCCCGGCACCGCGCCGGCGCCGTCAGGGGTGGCCGGGGCCGTGCGCGGCACCGTGCTGCCGCCGGCAGTCGGGCCTGGCGACGGCGGGATGGCCTGTTCGGACTCGGCCTTGCCTGTCGGCTGCATGGGCGCCTCCTTGCACCGGGCGCTGCCGGCTCATGTGGATAGGAGCCGGGAAGTGCCGGGTAAGTTCGCGGCCGCCCCCCAAAGCGGCCCATGTGTCACGCAGGCGTTCACACCTCCTTCTCCCCATGCTGCACCGGCACCGCCGAAGCCACCTCCCGCACGCCCAGCTGCATGAAGATCCAGGCCGACGCACACGTGATCAGCCCCATGCAGATAAAGGTGGCATGAAACGCCGGCAGCACCGCCGCGGTATCGCCGCCAAAGCGGTGCTGGAAGGTCGCCAGCAAGGCGCCCGCCGAGGTCACCGCCAGGCTCATCGACAGCATCTGCACCATCGACAACATGCTGTTGCCGCTGCTGGCGCCGGCCCCGCTCAGGTCCTTCAGCGTGACCGTGTTCATGGCCGTGAACTGGATCGAATTGACCATGCCGAACACGGCCAGCAGCGGGACCAGCAGCCACAGCGGCAGTTGCGGCGTGATCAGCGCAAAGGCTGCCATCACCAGCCCCACCACGAAGGTATTGGCCACCAGCACGCGGCGGTAGCCGTGGCGCTGGATCAGGCGCGTGGCCAGGCGCTTGGAGGCCATGCCGGCCGCGGTGACGGGCAGCATCATCAGGCCCGCATTGAACGGCGAATAGCCCAGGCTGATCTGCAGCGTCAGCGGGATCAGGAACGGCATCGAGCCGTTGCCGATCCGTGCGAACAGGTTGCCCAGCAGCCCTACGCTGAAGCTGTGGATGCGGAACAGCCGCAGCGGGAACAGCGGCTGCTTGCTCCGGTTGGCGTGCAGCCCGTAGGCGGTCAGCGCGGCCATGCTGGCGATCAGCAGCATCAGCACGGTGGCGTGCTGGAAGCCCAGCCCGGCCAGCCCGTCGAGCGAGAATGACAGCGCCAGCATGGCGATGGCCAGCAGCAGGTAGCCGGCGATGTCAAAGGGCCCGATGCCGGTCAGCCGCGCGTTAGGCATATAGCGCACCGTAGCCAGTGCGCCCAGCAGGCCGACCGGCACGTTGATCAGGAAGATCCAGTGCCACGACAGCACCTGCGTCAGCCAGCCGCCCAGCGTCGGCCCGATCAGCGGGCCGATCATGCCGGGGATGGCGACGAAGCTCAGCGCCTGCAGGTACTGCTCGCGCGGGAAGGTGCGCAGCACCGAGAGCCGCCCCACCGGCAGCAGCATGGCCCCGCCCACGCCCTGCACCACGCGCGCGCCGATCAGGAAGTTCAGCGTCGGCGCATAGGCGCACAGCAGCGAGCCCACCACGAACAGCCCGATGGCGGTCTGGAAGATGGTGCGGGTGCCGAAGCGGTCCGCCAGCCAGCCCGAGGCCGGGATGACCACCGCCATGGTCAGCGAGTAGGCAATCACCACCGACTGCATCCGCAGCGGACTCTCGCCCAGGCTGCGCGCCATCGACGGCAGCGCGGTGTTGACGATGGTCGAATCCAGCGTCTGCATGAAGAAGCCGACCGCCACCACCCACAGCATGATGCGGCGGGTGCGGTCGTCGGGCTGGGGTGTGGTCATGTGGCGGGCTCCGGTCCGGCCGGGCCCCGGAATCCCGGTGTGCGCCGGCCAAAGCCGACACCTTAAAGGTCTATCGCGGAACAGGCAAATCGATGCGTGGCCAAGCGCCGCGCTGCTGGTGGCGCCACGCTAGTCGAGGCGCTGGCGCTGGTCCTGGCTGAAATAGGCAAGCCGGTACAACTGCCACGGTGCCTGCGCACTGTCGCGGCAATAGCCATAGCGGAAGGTGTCTTCCATCGCGGGCAGGTCGTAGCGCAGGTCGGTGAACCAGACGCATGCGACCGCTTCGCCCGGCGGCACGGATGGCGTTGCCCGTATCGCCGTGATGGCGGACAAGGCCGGATAGACCGCGAATTGCCTGAAATCGGCAAAGTCCGGCCGCACCCAGAGCTGCCATGCCAGCGCCTGCTCAGCCGGCGCCTCCGGCAGCCGCGGCCGCTGTGTCCAGGCCATGCGCCCGGGCGGCTCGTAGGCCCTGGCCATGGCTGGCAGGCGCCCCAGCACCTGCCATTGCGGCACCCAGGCCGGATGCCCGGCCAGGTTGACGTGGGCGACGCGGTAGTCCGTCTCCGCGCGGGCGATCAGTTTCCAGTTGAACGGAGAAAACGGCTGGGGCAGCGCGTCCACGCCCTGCGCCTGGATGCCGGCGGCGCGCAAGGATGCATTGCCCAGTTCCAGCGCCCGTTGCTTGAGCACGGCCTGGACGCCGACATAGGCGCAGAGCAGCGCCATGCCCGCCAGTGCTGCCCGACTGCGCCACTGCAGCGCCAGGAACAGTGCCAGGACCAGGCCGGACACGACGATGCCGCTCAGCAGCGGATCGACCAAGAAGCTGGTGCCAAGGCTGAAGCGCCGCTCGGAGCCGGGATAGAAGATGCGGGTGCCATAGACGGTGATCAGGTCCAGCGCGATATGGCTGGCCACGCCGAGGCAACTGACGGCGAGCGCTTCCCTCCAGGCCTCGCGCCGGCGCGCCAGCAGGCAGAACAGGCCGGCAAGCAGCGCGCCCCAGGCAGGGAGCAGCAGCAGCGAATGGGTCGGCCCCTGGTGCCACTGCGCCAGGAAACGCAGCGGATGGACCAGGAAGCCCAGGAAATCAATATCCGGAAAGGCACCGGCGGCAGCGCCAAGCAGCAGGCGCTCGCGCGTGCTGAGTCGCCGGCCGGGGACCTCGGCCATGGGGATGGCAAGCGCGGCCTGCGCTCCCATCAAGGCATGCGTGATCGTGTCCATCCGGACCGGGCTCCCTTGTCGCCAGGGCGGCGCCAGGCCAGGCGCTCGGCGCAGCGCAGTTGCCGTTCGAGCCAGGCTTGCGTGCGCCCGGCATCCGGCGAACGGTCGCGCAACCAGTAGCCGAAGGTGGAGAGGAAGATGCCGGTCAGCACGACCTCCCCCACTTCGCGGCGCCAGCCGGATTCGGGCAGGCGGGCCGATTCCCGGATCCACTGCACGGTGCTGCTGATATGCAGCAGACCCTGCACCTGCAGATGCAGGTGCTCCGGCTGCAGCTTGTAGCGCAGCATCTGGGCGGTGAGCTGCCGGTGCGGGGCCAGCGCCTCGAGCCAGGCGAGGATGGCCTGTTCCAGGCGCTCGCGGTGGGACAGGGCGGCCCAGCCTTCATGCGTGGAAGCGCGCACGAGCGCAAGGTCGGCCCGTTCGAACCAGGCCTCGGCCAGGTCGTCTTTCTGCCGGTAATGCCGATGGATCTCGTCCAGGCCGATGCCCATGTCGTCGGCGACGTCATGCAGGTGCAGGGCGTCCCAGCCGCTGCGCTCGCCTAGCATCAGGGCGACCTCCAGGATCCGGCCGGCCAGGGCTGCATCGTCGTTCATCGCTTTGCCATCCTCGGGAATGCGCGTCTGCGCTCTACCTTCCAGCATAGAGAGGCAGCCCGCACGCGAGCGCGGATTTCTGTGTCATGTGCGCGATGCTGCCACTCATGATCGGTGTGCAGTCGGGGGCTTGCCCGCCTGTGCCCGGTTCGGCACCTGCCTCGACAATTTCCGCACGCGGGCTATCTTTAGGGTGTCAGTCCAGGCGCCATCCGGAACGGCCGCCGCGCCAGCCAGAATTCGGCGGCGGCCGCGGCGTCGCGTGGACAGAGGCCGTACGCGCATGAAAGCGGATTCTCCCCCGAGGCAGAACTACGAGGATGCCCTGCTCGGCATCGTGCGGGAGATGTCTTCGGCCATGCGCCCGCCGGCCGAGTCCGAAGTGACGGTCGCGCTGGACAGCACGCTCGAAGGCGAACTGGGCTTCGACAGCCTGACGCGCGCCGAGCTGCTGACCCGCCTTGAACACCGCTTCGGCGTCAGCCTGCCGGAGCAGGTGCTCGCCCAGGCCGACACCCCGCGCGCCCTGCTGCGTGCCTTGCTCGCCGCCCAGGACCTGCCGCCCGGCGCAAGCGGCACGCACCTGCGCCAAGCCCGCCCTGCCCCGGCGGCACAGGCGCCCGACGGCGCCGCCACCTTGCCGGACGTGCTGCGCTGGCATTTGCGGAGCCACCCGGAGCGCACCCACATCGTCTTGCAGGACGGCGATGGCGCAGACACACAGATCAGCTTTGCGCAGCTGCACCGCGGCGCCGCGGCCATCGCCGCCGGGCTGGTCGCCCGCGGCGTGCGGGCGGGCACGGCAGTGGCCATCATGCTGCCCACCAGCCCCGAGTACTTCTACAGCTTCTGCGGCATCCTGCTGGCGGGCGGGATCCCGGTGCCGCTCTACCCGCCGGCCCGGCTGGCGCAGATCGGCGACCACCTGCAGCGCCACGCCGGCATCCTGGCCAACGCGCAGGCGCCGATCCTGATCACGGTGGCCCAGGCGCGGCCGCTGGCGGCCCTGCTCAAGGCCAGCACTGGAACGCTGCAAAGCGTGCTCACGCCGCAGGAACTGGAGGACGGCGGCGGCGCCCCGGTCCATGCGATGCTGCGCACGCACGACATCGCCCTGCTGCAATACACCTCGGGCAGCACCGGCTCGCCCAAGGGGGTCGTGCTCAGCCATGCCAACCTGCTGGCCAACCTGCGCGCCATGGGCAAGACCCTGGCCGTCGGCTCGCAGGACGTTTTTGTCAGCTGGCTGCCGCTCTATCACGACATGGGCCTGATCGGCGCCTGGCTGGGCAGCCTGTACTACGCCTACCCGCTGGTGGTGATGTCGCCGCTTGCCTTCCTGGCGCGGCCCGAGCGCTGGCTCTGGGCGATCCACAAGTACCGCGGCACGCTCTCGGGCGGGCCCAACTTCGCCTTCGAGCTGTGCCTGCGCAAGCTGGCCAATGCCGACCTGGCCGGACTGGACCTGTCCAGCTGGCGCTTCGTCTTCAATGGCGCGGAGCCGGTGAGCCTGCAGACGATGCGCGCCTTCATGGAGCGCTTTGCCCGCTACGGCCTGCACCCGCAGGCCGCCGCGCCGGTGTACGGGCTGGCGGAGGCCTCGCTGGGCCTGACCTTTCCGCCGCTGGGCCGCGGGCTGGCCGCCGACCGCATTGACCGCACCGAATTCACGCGCACTGCCGTGGCCGTGCCCGTCGGCGAACGCGAGCCTCCTGGCGAGCGCGAGACCCTGGAATTCCCGTCCTGCGGCCGGCCGCTGGACGGCCACGAAGTCCGCATCGTCGACGCCACCGGGCGCGAACTGGCCGAGCGGCATGAGGGACTGCTGCAGTTCCGCGGCCCTTCGGCCACCAGCGGCTACTTCCGCAATCCCGTGCAGACCCGCCAGCTGTTCGACCGCGGCTGGCTGAACACCGGCGACTATGCCTATATCGCCGCCGATGAGGTCTATATCACCGGGCGCGCCAAGGAAACCATCGTGCGCGGCGGCCGCAATATCTATCCCTATGAACTGGAGCAGGCAGTCGGCGCCATCCCCGGCATACGCAAGGGCTGCGTGGCCGTGTTCGGCAGTCCCGATCCGGATAGCGGCACCGAACGCATCGTGGTGATGGCGGAAACCGCCGAGAAGGATGTGCAGGCGCGCCGCGCGCTGCACCGGCAGGCGCTGAAGACCGCCCTCGACGTGCTGGGCATGCCGCCCGACCATATCGCGCTGGTGCCGCCGCACAGCATCCTGAAGACATCGAGCGGCAAGATCCGGCGCGCCGCCTGCCGCGAGCGCTTCGAGCACGGCCGCCCCGGCCGCGGCGTGGAAGCGCCCTGGCTGCAGATCGCGCGCTTTGGCTGGCGCGCGCTGCGGCCGGAGCTGCGGCGCGGCCGGCAGACCGCCGCGGGCCTGTCCTACGCCCTCTATGCCTGGCTCCTGTTCGCAACGCTGGCGCCGGCGACCTGGCTGGCATCGGTTGCGCTGCACCGGCCGGCACTGGGCTGGGCGCTCAGCCACCACGCCGCCCGGCTGTTTCTCAGGCTGGGCGCGGTGCCCTGGTTCGTGCAAGGGCTTGAGCACCTGCCGCGCGACCGGCCCTGCATCCTGGTCTCGAACCACGCCAGCTACCTGGACGGCATCGTGCTGGTGGCGGCGCTGCCCACACCGGTATGCATGGTCGCCAAGCGCGAGCTGCAGGGCCAGCGCATTCCCGGCGCCTACCTGGCCAGCATCGGCGCCGACTTCATCGATCGCTTCGACAACGTGCGCGAGCACGAGGACGTGGAGCGCGTGGTGGCGGCGGTGCGTGCCGGGCATTCGGCGCTGTTCTTCCCCGAAGGCACCTTCGGGCGCGCGCCGGGGCTGCAGGCCTTCCGCTCGGGCGCTTTCCTGGCGGCCGCGCGGGCCGGCGCGCCGGTGGTGCCCGTCGCCATCCGCGGCACCCGCTCAGTGCTGCGCGATGGCCAGTGGCTGCCGCGCCGGGGGCCGATCGGCGTGGTCATCGGCAGCCCGCTCTGGCCGGACGGCGAAGACTGGCCGGCCGCCATGCGCCTGCGCAACACCGCCCGCGCCGAGATCCTCCATTACTGCGGCGAACCGGATGCGCGGCGCACGACGCACCGGGATGCGAGGCGGGCCTAGTGCCCCGCGCCGCGAGGAACTTGCCATGACATCTGCCGACGGCGCAGGACACTAGCGGCATGGATACCTTTGCCACCGCCCCGATGTGGGCCGGCTTCCTGGTCCTGGTGCTGGGGACGCTGGTGGTGGACGTGTTCGTCCTTGGCGGCCGGCACGCGCACCGCGTTTCAACGCGCGAGGCGCTGGGCTGGACCCTGGCCTGGTCGACGCTGGCCGTGCTCTTCGGCATCGCGCTGTGGTGGCTGCTGGCCGGAAGCGCCGGACGCGAGGCCGCAGACCGCAAGGTGCTGGAGTTCTATACCGGCTACCTGATCGAGCTGTCGCTGTCGGTCGACAATATGTTTGTGTTCGCGATGATCTTCGGCTATTTCGCGGTGCCGCCGGAGTTGCAGCGCAGGGTGCTGCTGTTCGGCGTGGTCGGTGCCATCGTGATGCGCGCTGTCATGATCCTGCTCGGCGTGTGGCTGATCAGCGAATTCTCGTGGATCCTGTACGTGTTCGGCGTGTTCCTGCTGTTCACCGGCATCAAGATGCTGTTCGTCTCCAGGCGTGCCCCCGATCTCTCGCGCAATCCCATCGTTCGCTTCTTGTGCGCGCATATGCGGATCACCGCGGACTATCACGGCGAGCGCTTCTTCGTGCGCATGGACGGCCTGCGCCATGCGACGCCGATGTTCCTGGTGGTGCTGCTGGTCGAAGCGACCGACCTGGTGTTTGCCGTCGACAGCATTCCGGCCATCTTCGCCGTCACCACCGACCCGTTCATCGTCTTCACCTCGAACATTTTCGCCATCATGGGGCTGCGGGCGCTGTATTTCCTGCTGGCCAACCTGGCGCAGCATTTCCACTACCTGAAGTACGGCCTGGCCATCGTGCTGGCCTTTATCGGCGCCAAGATGCTGGCCGAGCCGTGGTTCCATGTGCCGGTGCACTGGTCTCTCGGCGCCGTCGCCATGACGTTGCTGGTGTCGGTCCTGGTCAGCCAGGCCAGGGCCCGGCGGACACTTGCGCACGCCGGCGACGAGCTGGGTGGCCACTGCGCGTCGCGCCAGCGCAGGGCTGGCAACCGGCGCACATGAGAAACGGGTTCTAAGGAGCGATGCATGAACAAGATCCTGCTTGCGACCGACGGGTCGGCCTATAGCGACGCGGCCGCGCGCTACCTGGTACAGAATCCCCTGCTCAGCCGCGATTTCGTGGTGCACGTGGTGCACTGCGAGCCGGATGTGGCTGGCGACATCAAGACCTTCATCGACCGGTCCACCCTCGATGCCTGGCATCGCGAACAGAACGACAAGGCGATGCAGTCCGTGGCCAGCATCCTGGGCGAAGCCGGTATCGCTTTCGAGTGCCATGGCTTCGTCGGCTTCGCGCCGACCCGCATCGTCGAGTATGCGGGCAGCATAGGCGCCAGCCTGATCGTGATGGGATCGCACGGCCGCGGCGGCTTCCTGGATGCCATCATCGGCTCGGTGGCCAGGCGAGTCCTTGCCCACGCGCACTGCCCGGTGCTGCTGGTCAGGAGCTAGCCACAGGCTGAGCGTTATCCGGCGCGGCTCAGAGGGCGGCGCGCAGGCCCACGAAGAAGCGCCGCCCCGGCGCGGGTTCGAAATACCGCCCGTTGGCCTCGTTGACAATCACCGAGCCGATGTAGCGCCGGTCGGTGAGGTTATCGATGCGGCCGAAGACGTAGAGCCGGGTCGGGCCGATGCGGAACTCATAGCCGGCGCGCAGGTTGAACACCGCATAGCCTGGCGCCGCCTGCGTGTTGAGGTCGTCGGCGTAGACGCGGCTGTCCACGCGCATCTCGGCCCCCAGCGTCAGCGGCGCTGCCGGCCGCCATGACAGGTCCGCGCCCAGGCTGTGGCGCGCGGTGCCGGGCAGGCGGTTGCCGGCCGCCACGGTCTGGCCCTGCGCGTTGACGAAGCTGTCGCCAAAGTAAGCATCGAGCCAGGTATAGGCCAGTCCTGCCTCGATACGGCTGCCGCCGCCCTTGCCCGGCGTGCCCACCTCACCGAGAAAGCCGCCGCGCCAGCCCAGTTCGAGGCCGCGCCGGTGCACGCCGCTGACATTCTGGTAGACGGTGCGCCCGGCATTGTTCGATTGCGGCACCACTTCGTCGTGGCTGTCGGCATCGAACAGCGCCGCCTCCAGCCGCTGCCCCGCCGCCTGCCACTTGATGCCGACCTCGCCCTGGCGGCTGGTGGAGGCCTGCAGCCCCAGGTTGCTGCCGACGCCGCCGGGGCCGTAGGCGACTTCGGTCAGCGTCGGTGTCTCGAAGCCGCGGCCGAGGTTGGCGTAGACGTTGAGGGAATCGAGCGCGTGCCACACCACGCCAAGCACGGGGCTGACGTTGCTGTAGGTCGCGCTGCCACTGTCATCGGGGCTGGCCGCATTGATGAAAAGGTCGTCAATGCCAAGCCGCACCCGGCTGGCGCGCACGCCGCCCACCAGTTGCCACGCCGGGTGGAAGCTCCAGTCGAACTGTGCAAAGGCGCCAAGGTCGGTCGCGGTATTGGTCTCGTCGCGGCGCAGCGCGCCCTGCGTGCCGTTCTGGTTGACGTAGCCGTTGCGGCCGTCGCGCATGCCGTTGGCTTCCAGCCCGGCGCTCCACAGCAGCGGCAGGCCGGCGGCGGTGGTGGTGCGCCGGCTCCATGACAGCGCGGCGCCGCCGTAGGTGCGGTCCAGGTCGACGATGCCGCCGGCCGAATTCGGCGCGGCACCGCTGAAGCCCAGCCGCTGGTACAGGTTGCGCGTGCCGCCGTACAGGCGTGCCGACAAGCTGTCGGTCCCGGTCAGCTGGTGGTCCACCACCACGCCGGCCTGGGCCTGCTCGACGTTCTTGCCGGTATCGAACTGGGTCGCGGCGGGCACCGCCTGGCGCGGGTTGGCATCGGCCTGCGCGCGCGTGAGCCCCAGCGGGTCCTGCGCCAGCGGCTGGTTGAAATAGTTGAACTGGCCGGTCACGCGCGTGCCGCTGGCCGGCTGCGCCACTACCTTGGCATTAAGCTGGTAGCGGCGCGCCGCGCTGTGGTCGCGGTAGCCGTCGGTCTGGTACGTCCAGGCATCGAGCGAGCCGCCGAGCCGGTCGTTGCCGCCGGCCAGCGCGATACCCGCCTGCCACTGGCCATCCGAGCCGAAGCCCGTCGACGCGCGCCCGCTAAAGCCATCCTTGGGCGGATCGGGCGTGAACACCTGCACCACGCCGCCCGACGCATTGCCATACATCTGCGCAAACGGGCCGCGCAGCACCTCGACGCGGCTGGCGTTGGCAAGGTCGGCAGTGGAAGCCTGGCCCTGCCCGTCCGGCATGGTGGCGGGGATGCCGTCGACATACAAGCGCACGCCACGCACGCCGAAGGTAGAGCGCGTGCCAAAGCCACGCACCGCCAGTTGCAGGTCCTGCGAGTAGTTCTGCCGGTCGCGCACCGCCACGCCCGGCACGCCGGCCAGCACCTCGGACAGGTTCACCAGCGGCGTGGCGCTGCGCAGCGGATCGACCGGCACGCTGTCCACCGCCGCCGGCGCGTCAAAGCGGCGCTGCTCGCTGCGGCTGGCGCTGACCACCACGTCGGGCAGCGTTTCGGCGGTGGCAGCGGCCACTGCCGTGCCGGGCGGGTCGGCGGCACGCGCGCCGGCGCTGGCCAGGACCAGCGCGGCGAACGCCAGCGCGGAGCGGTTCGCGAACGCGATGCGGGGGATACCGGAACGGCGCTGCTGCCGGACCGCCAAAATCTGCCTGCCGCCTGGTTTCATCAGACTTGCTCCGAGAAACCCCGGCTTTCAGTGCGGGGAGTGAAAGGAGTGCTGCCGGCAGCAAGCAATCCCAAATTAGAATGACCGGCATGCTTCTCGTCTATCGCTACCGGGTAAAGTCGCTTTACGGCCTGCTCAATCAGCAGAGCCGCGTAGTGAACTACGTCTGGAACTTCTGCAATGACACGCAGAAGCACGCGCTCAAATGGGGCAAGAAGTGGCCAACGGGTTTCGACCTGAACGTGTTGACGACCGGCAGCAGCAAGGAGCTTGGCATCCATTCGGGTACCGTCAACGCGGTTTGCGAGCAGTACGCCAAGTCGCGTAGCCAGCACCGCCGGCCGTACCTGCGCTATCGCGGTCGCAGGTCCCTCGGTTGGGTACCCCTCAAGGGGCGAGATCTCAAGCGTTCTGGCGATGCGTTCCGCTTTGCTGGCAATACGTTTCGCGTTTTCAGCTCCCGTCCCCTTCCCGAAGGCAAGATCAAGGACGGTACGAATTTCTCCCGCGACGCCCGGGGCAACTGGTTTCTGAATATCGTGATTGAAGTTGCCGACACCCAGGCCCGGTCCCCGGCATGCGGCGTCGGAATCGATCTTGGCTTGAAGGACCTTGCCACACTCTCCACCGGCGAGAAGATCGAGAATCCGCGCCACCTTGGCCAACTCGAGCAAGCCCTTGCCAAAGCGCAGCGTGCGCGCAAGAAACGACAGGCCACGAACCTCCACGCGCGCATCACCAATGCGCGGCGTGACTTCCTGCACAAGCTCTCGCATCGCATCGTGCGGGACTTTGACTACATTGCGGTGGGTAACGTGAATGCCGCCGGCCTCGCCAGGACCAGCATGGCGAAGTCCGTCCTCGATGCGGGCTGGTCGTCCTTCCGCACAATGCTCGCGTACAAGGCGATTGCGCATGGCGCGTGGTATGAGGAAGTCGACGAACGTTTCACTACCCAGGTTTGTTCTTCGTGCGGCACGATGCCGCCGGAGAGGCCGAAAGGTATCGCAGACCTCGGAATAAGGCAGTGGGTATGCAGTGAATGCGGTGCTGTACATGATCGTGATGTGAACGCTGCGCTAAATATCCTTGCCCGATCGGGACATCGATCGCCTGCAGAGGGAATCTCCTCCCTTTAGGGAGGGGAGGATGTCAAGGGATCGGAAGCGGTTGCGGGTTCTGGCGCGGAGGGTGGGGGCGCCGGGCACAGGTGAATGTGTCGCAACTTTATCGTGTCCACAGCACTATTGCCACGCGCATGGCTGCGGGAAAAACCCGCGGAAGAGACAATGCCGGGGCCGGATTCCAGATGTTCAGGAAAATTCAACAACTGATTGCATAGACGCTCACGCAACCAACCCTACGGCTCCCTACACTCCTTTCACCACCCGCCGCAACCGCACCAGTCCACCACGCGATGCAGCATAAGGGTATTCAGATCTTCGCAACTACCTAGGGATCCGCCATCATGACCACCGCACACACCCGCGTCGCCATCGTCTACCACAGCGGCTACGGCCACACCGCCAAGCAGGCCCAGGCCGTTGCGCGCGGCGCCGGCAATGTCGCAGGCGCAGAAAGCCTGCTGATTCCGGTCGAGGACATCGACCAGCACTGGGACACGCTGGAGCAGGTGGACGCCATCATCTTCGGCGCGCCGACCTACATGGGCAGCGCCTCGGCACAGTTCAAGGGCTTTATGGACGCCACCTCGCGCAATGTCTTTGCCAAGGGCGGCAAGTGGGCCAACAAGGTCGCAGCCGGCTTCACCAACGCGGCCTCACGCTCCGGCGACAAGCTGGCCACGCTGCAGCAGATCGCGATCTTCGCGGCGCAGCACGGCATGCACTGGGTCAACCTGGGCCTGCCCCCGGGCCACAACAACTCCAAGTCGACCGAGGACTCGCTGAACCGCCACGGCTTCTTCCTGGGCGCCGCCGCGCAGTCCAACGCCGATGAAAGCGCCGACGTGGTGCCGCCGCTGGCCGACCTGCGCACCGCCGAGCACCTGGGTGCCCGCGTGGCCGAAGTGGCGCAGCAACTGGTCGCCGGCCGGCGTGCGCTGGCTGAACTGAAAGAAGCTGCCTGATCTCGTCGCACCCAGACTCATCGGCCCCCATGGGGCCGATTTTCTTTTCCGGGGCAGTCGCGAGCCTGGGCGGTCAGTACAAAACTTCCAGCTCGTCGAACAACTCGCTGTCCTTCTGCGCCGCCGAGCGCGCGCGGCGCCGGATTTCCTGCAGCAGGCAGTCGGTGAAGCACTGCGCCGCGGGACTGCGCACCGCGTTGTGGCGCGTGATGACGCCGAGCCGGCTGGTCTCGAACTGCTCGGCCAGCGCAAAGGCGTGGACCCAGCCGCCCATCGGCTCGGTCAGCAGCAGCGGCCGCGGGCAATAGCTGATCATGCCGGCATTGCGGATCAGCTCCAGCACCAGCGCGGTGGAATGCGCGCAATGCAGCCGCGCCGGGTCGATGCGCGCTTCATGCTGCCAGAACAGGTTGCGCATAAAGGACTCGTAGCTGGCCGCGGTGTAGTTGACAACCCAGTCCTGCTCCAGCAATCCGTGCAGCGACCGCTCACCCGCGCACGGGTGCCCACGCCGCGCGATCACACACGAGGTGTAAGCAAGCAGCGGCTCGCACTCGAATTCCTGCGTGGACATCGCCGCCGTGAACGGCCCCACCGCAAAGTCCAGCGTGCCTTCGCGCAAGCGGGGCAAGGCAAGCGGGCTGTCGGTGGTCTATTGCATCGGCGTGCTGGTGTTCGGCGGCTTCGCGCAGCTGATCGCCACCTGGCTGATCGAGCTGACCGGCAATGCCAGCGCGCCCGCGCTGTATGTGATCGGCTGCGGCCTGATTTCGCTGGTCGGGCTGGCGATGGTGCCGGAGACGGCGGGCAAGCGGCTGGACTGACGGTGGTGGACTAGGCGCCGGCCAGGATCCGGCGCGCACGTTCCAGCACCGGACGATCCACCATCTTGCCGTCGACTGCCACCGCAGCGCCATCCGCAGCGGTGGCCGCGGCCATGACACGCTCGGCCCAGTGCCGTTCATCGGCCGACGGCGTCAGTCCGTCGTGCACGCCGCGGACCTGGCCCGGATGGATCAGCAGCTTGGCGCCAAAGCCGAAGTTCCGGGCGCGGCGCGTTTCCGCGGCAAGCGCGGCGTCATCGCCTATCGCGGTGCAGACGCCATCCACGGGCGCGGGCAAACCCGCCGCGCGGGAATGGAGCACCAGCCGGCTGCGAAAGTAGTGCAGCGCTTCGCCGTCGTCCTGCACATCGAGATCGAACATCAGGTCGATGCTGCCGAACAGCAGCTGGACCACGCCGCCGGCACGGGCCAGCTCGCGCAAACCGGCGAAGCCGGCGGCGTTCTCGACCAGCGGGAAACAGCGCACACCGGGCAATGCCGCAGCCAGCGCGTCTGCGCCGGCCGGGTTGGCCTTCGGCAGCACGATGTCGGCGACACCCTGTGCGCGGCACCAGGCGAGATCGTCTTCGTAGTACGCGGTATCGGCCCCGTTGACGCGCACCAGCATGGCGACGCCAGCCGCCGCTGCCTGTTCGCCCAGCGCCACCCATGGGGCGGCAAGCCCGTCGCGGGCCGGCCCCTTGTCAGCGGGCGCGACCGCATCCTCGAAGTCGACGATGACGGCATCGGCACCGGAGCCGATCGCCTTGGCGATGCGCTCCGGACGCGAGGCCGGGACAAACAGGTAGCTGCGCGGATTGGCGATCGGCATGGCTGCTCCTTTCAGACTGCGCCGACCGAGCGCAACGCGGCAATCTGCGCCGCGGTCTGGCCCAGCTCGGCCAGGATGGCATCGGTGCTCGCGCCGAGCGACGGAATCGGGTCCATGCGTGCCTCGGTCATGCCCGGCGGCAGCAACGCCGGCACGGGACCCACCGGCGTGTCGACCTGGCGCCAGCGCTGGCGCGCCGCCAGCTGGGGGTGGTCCCAGACGTCAGCGATGGTATTGACCCGCGCATTGGCAATCTTGGCGGCCTCCAGCCGGTCGACCGCTTCGGTGGCGGTCAGGCCCGAGAAGCTGTCGACGATGCGCGCGCGCAGCGCCGCGCGGTTCTGGTTGCGCAGGCTGTTGCTGGCAAAGTCGGGATGCATGGCGAGATCGGGTTCGCCCAGCACTGCCTCGCAGAACACGACCCACTCGCGCTCGTTCTGCAGTCCCAGCATCACGGTCTTGCCATCGCCGGTCGGAAACGGGCCATAGGGATAGATGGTGGCGTGCGCCGCGCCCGCGCGCGGCGGCGGCTCGGCGCCATCGAAGGCATAGTAGAGCGGGAAGCCCATCCACTCCACCATCGATTCCAGCATCGAGATGTCGATGCGCTTGCCGCGCCCGGTCTTGCCGCGTTCGAGCAGCGCGGCGAGGATATTGGTATAGGCATACATGCCGGCCGCAATATCGGCCACCGAGGCACCGGCCTTGACGCCGTCCTCCGGCGTGCCGGTCACGGAGACAAAGCCGGACTCGCTCTGGACCAGCAGGTCGTAGGCCTTCTTGTCGCGGTACGGGCCGTCGCTGCCATAGCCCGAGATATCGCACACGATCAGGCGCGGGTACTTTTCGCTCAGGCTGTCGAAGTCCAGGCCCAGGCGCGCGGCCGCGCCGGGCGCGAGGTTCTGCACCAGCACGTCCGCGCGTTCGAGCAGTCCGGCCAGCACGGGGCCGGCCGCTGCGTGCTTGACGTCGAGCGTCAGGCTCTCCTTGGAACGGTTGGTCCAGACGAAGTGCGACGACAAGCCGCGCACGCGCGTGTCGTAGGCGCGGGCAAAGTCGCCGCTGCCAGGCCGCTCGATCTTGATGATGCGCGCGCCCAGGTCCGCCAGCTGGCGAGTACAGAACGGGGCCGCGATCGCCTGCTCCAGGGAAACGACGGTGATGCCTTCGAGGGGATGGGGCATGGTGGTATCCGGTTTTGCGCAATGTCCTGACGGCAATCTACCGGACCGGGCCGCACCTGGGAAATACCGATTGCCGAGGGGATCATAAGTAAAATGAATACTTTGGAATTCTCCCGGAGCCTGCCATGGACCTGCGCGCCATGCGCTATTTCATCGCCATCGTCGACCAGGGCAGCCTGACGCGGGCAGCCGAAGTGGTCTGCGTGGCGCAGCCCGCACTCAGCCAGCAACTGGCGGCGCTGGAAAAAGAGCTGGGCGTGCCGCTGGTCCACCGCGGCGCCAAAGGCGTCAAGCCCACGGAAGCCGGCCGCACGCTCTATCGCCACGCCCGCAATATCCTGCGGCAGGTGGAGATCGCCGGTGCCGAGGCCCGGGTGGCGGGCACGGATGTCACCGGCATGGTTGCCATCGGCCTGCCCACCACGGCGGCAGCGGCATTCGGCATGCCGCTGATCCGCGCCGTGCGCGCACGCTATCCGCAGATCCGGCTTCAGCTGTTCGAGAGCATGAGCGGCTATATCTCGGAGCTGCTGGACCACAACCGGCTGGATTTCGCCATCCTGTTCCGCGATGTGCCGTCGCGCGCGGTGGAACTGGAGCGGCTGGCAAGCGAATCGCTTTACGTGGTCGGCACGCTTCCCATGGCGCGCGGGCGTGGGAAGGCGCAACTGAAGTCTCGGGCGCAGGCCAGCGCAGAAGGCACTACGGTTGCGATCAAGGCACTGGGCGACCTGCCACTCGTGCTGCCAAGCGGCTCGCAGGGCCTGCGCGAAGTGGTCGAGCTTGCCTTCGCGCAGGCCGGCGTGCCGCTGAACGTGGTGGCCGACCTGGATTCGCTGCCCTTCCTGCTGGCGACCGCGCGCGAGGGCCTGGCCTGCACCATCCTGCCCGCGTCGTCGCTGTCCGACGCGGACAGCGAAGTGCCGCGGCACCTGATCGTGCCGGAACTGCGCCGCACGCTGTCGCTGTGCTGGCCACGCGCGCTGCCGCGGACCAGCGCGGCCGAGGCCGTGGCGGAGGTGCTGCGTGAACTGGTGGCCGAGCGCATTGCGGCGGGCGGGTCGCTCAAGTCGCTCATTCCGCCGCCTGCAGCCGATCAATAAAACTTATGCCCGTAGTCGGCGATTGAATTTCACGCCGGCGCGGCAGTCGGCTAGAGTTGCCACCAGCCTGGGCCGGCATTCACGGCCCCGCAACTCCAGGAGACACCATGCAACGCACCCGCCGCGCCCTGGCAGCCGCCGCTGCCCTGGCCGCCTGCCTGCCGCTGTTCAGCGCCAGGGCCCTCGCCGCCGACCCCTATCCGTCCAAGCCCATCCAGATGATCGTGCCGCAGGCGCCGGGCGGCACCAACGATATCGTCGCGCGCCTGGTCGCCGCGACCCTGTCGCAACGGCTCGGCCAGCAGGTGGTGGTGGAAAACCGCCCGGGCGCCGGCGGCAATATCGGCACCCAGGCAGCGGCCCGCGCCACGCCGGACGGCTACACGCTGCTGATGACCATCAGCAGCACGCAGGCCATCAACCCGTCGCTGTACCGGAGCATCCCGTTCGATCCGGTCAAGGATTTCGAGCCGATCGCACCGGTGGCAAGCGTGCCGAACGTGCTGGTGGCCAATCCCGCCTTCCCCGCCAAGTCGCTGCCCGAGCTGATCGCGATGGCCAAGGCCAAGCCGGACTACTATCGCTATGCCTCCGCCGGCAATGGCACGCTGAACCACCTGCTGGGCGAGATGCTCAACAGCATGGCCGGCATCAAGCTCGAACACGTGCCCTACAAGGGCGTCGCGCCGGCGCTGAACGATGTGCTGGGCAACCAGGTGCCGCTGGCCTTCGCCAGCCTGCCGTCGGTGCTGGCCCATATCAAGGCGGGCAAGGTGCGCGCGCTCGGCGTCAGCTCCGCCAAGCGCTCGCCGTTCGCGCCGGACATTCCCGCGATCAGCGAAACCGTGCCCGGCTATAGCGGCGACCTCTGGGTCGGCCTGTTCGCGGTCAAGGGCACGCCGAAGGACGTGACCCAGAAGCTCGGCCAGACCATGCAGGAGATCCTGGCGGACAAGACCCTGCGCGACAAGCTGGCGGCACAGGGCGCCGAAGTCATGACGGGCACGCCGCAGCAGTTCAGCAAGATGCTGGCGTCCGACATGGACAAGTGGGCCCGCATCGTGAAGGCATCGGGAGCGCAGGTGGACTAAGCGCAAAACGGGCACCCAGACGGCACGCCAGTGGGCATGCCGCCACTCCCGCCCCCCCTATCGGGCAACGAGCGCCGCCAGCTCCGCCGTCCGCTCCGCCACGAAATCCCGCAGCACCCGCAGCAGCGGCGTCACCTGCCGCCGCCCCGGCACCACCATGTACAGCGGCGACGCCTCGGTGCCCCAGTCCGTGCAAAGCGCCTGCAAGCGCCCTTCGGCCAGGTCCTCGGCCACATCGAAATAAGCCTTGTACGCGATCCCTTTGCCGAGCAGCGCCCAGCGGTGCACCGCGTCGCCGTCGTTGGAGACGTTGAAGGCCCGCACGCGCACCGTGACCGCATCGGTGCCATGGCGCCAGAAGCGCCAGCGGTCATGCACCTCGTCGCCGAGCATGTAGCACAGGCAGTTGTGCTTCGACAGCGCCTGCGGCGTGTCCGGGGTGCCGTGCTGCGCCAGGTATTGCGGCGACGCGCACAGCACGCGGCGGTTGTCGGGCGCCACCGGCAAGGCGACCAGGTTGGAGTCCGGCGGCTCGCCATAGCGGAACGCCGCGTCCACCGGATCGCTGTAGATATTGGCGATGCGGTCAGTCAGGTGCAGACGGATCTCCACCTGTGGGTGCCGGGCCTGGAAGGCGTCGAGCCACGGCAGCAGCAGGTTGCGGCCGAAATCCGAGGTTGCCGACAGCTTCAGCGCCCCGCGGAATGCCTGCACGCCGGTGGCCAGTTGCTGGCCGACCTGCTGCAACGCGTCCAGCGCCGGCCGGCCTTGTGCCAGCAGCAGTTCACCCGCCTGGGTCAGGCGCATGGTGCGGGTGGACCGCACGAACAGTTGAACACCCAGTTCCGCTTCCAGCCGCTTGAGCGCGGCGCTGGCGGCGGCCGGCGTCAGGTCCAGCGCCCGCGCGGCGGCCGACAGGCTGCCGCTGTCGGCGGTGCGCACGAAGATATCCAGGTCTTGCAGGGCCTTCATAAGTCGATTCCCGGGGCTGGCTGTGATCTTCAAATTTTAATTGATAGCCGCAGCAAATGATGCGGGGTTTTTCAAAGGAAAGGCCGGTGGGACGATGGCGCATCGACACACTGCTCCCACGAGGAACCCAACCATGGTCGCCCCGCAGCTGTTCAGCCCCCTGCCCCTCGGCGCGCTCTCGCTGCCCAACCGCATGGTGATGGCACCGATGACCCGCGCCCGGACTACGCGGCGGCGGCGTAGGCCGGCTTGCCCAGGAAACTGCTAAAGACCGCACCGTCCCGGCCGTTAAACAAGAGTTGGCCAGCGAAGACATTGGCAAGACAGGCAGCCGGCACGCCGTGCCTGCACTTCTGGGGTGGAAACGGGAGAGAGACATGCAGAACCTGGGGATTCGCATACGCCTGGGCGCGGCGTTTGGCGCCATGTGGTCGCTGATGGCGATCGGGATCGCGGTGGCCTTGCCGCGGATGCAGGATGCGGCCGATGCGCGGCGCCTGTTGATCGCGTTGGGCGTGGGTGGGCTATGCCTGGCGGTGGGCGCGGTCTGGGCGCTGGCGCGCAGCATCGAGGCGCCGTTGTCCGAAGCCGTCTACATTGCCGAAACCGTGGCGGCGGGCGACCTCAGCCAGGAGTTCGACACCGAGCGCGGCGGCGAGTTTGGCCGGCTGCTGGGCGGCCTGGGCGAGATGGAAGACATGCTGACCGATCTGGTGACACGCATCCGCGCTTCCACTGATTCGATCACCGCCGCTTCGCACCAGATTGCCGCGGGCAATACCGACCTGTCGCAGCGCACGGAAGAGCAGGCGGCGGCGCTGGAAGAGACCGCGTCGAGCATGGGCGAGCTGACCTCGATGGTGCAGCAGAACACCGAACGCGCGCGCGCCGCCAACGGGCTGGCGGCAACCGCATCGGGCATCGCCGCGCGCGGTGGCGAAGTGGTGGGCAATGTGGTGCAGACCATGTCGGCGATCAGCGCCAGCTCGCGCAAGGTCACGGACATCATCGAAGTGATCGAAGGCATTGCCTTCCAGACCAATATCCTGGCGCTGAACGCCGCGGTGGAAGCGGCGCGCGCGGGCGAGCAGGGCCGCGGCTTTGCCGTGGTGGCGGGCGAGGTGCGCACGCTGGCGCAGCGCAGTGCGTCGGCGGCGCGGGAGATCAAGCAGCTGATCGACGATTCGGTGCAGCAGGTGGACAGCGGCTCGGCGCTGGTGGGCCAGGCCGGGGAGACCATGCAGGAGATCGTTCAGGCAGTGGCCAGCGTGACCGGGCTGCTGGGCGAGATTACGGCGGCATCTGAACAGCAAAGCGCCGGGATTGCGCAGGTCAATGAGGCGGTGGCGCAGATGGACACCGTGACGCAGCAGAATGCGGCGCTGGTGGAGCAGGCGGCCAGCGCCTCGCACGAACTGGCGGGCCAGGCCACTGAGCTGCAGCGCGTGGTGGGCGAGTTCAAGCTGGATGCCGAACCGGCGTCGGCACAAGCGCCGGGGCATGGCGCATTCAGGCAGGTTGCTGCGTTCGCCTAATGTAGCCACTTCGGATTGAGATCTGACTGTGTGCTCCCTCTCCCGCTTGCGGGAGAGGGTTGGGGTGAGGGCGGGAGTCTCCACGGAGTAAGGCCGGTGGTCTGCCAGTGCCTGCCCTCACCCCCTGCCCATCTCCCGCAAGCGGGAGAGGGGAGAAAACCGGCGGCAAGCTGACGTCTTCAGCGACTTAGGCCGTCACGCTAGCCGGCAGCACCGTCTGCACCGCCGCCGCAAAGCGCTCGACAATCCGGTCGATATCCTGCGGCGTGCAAATAAACGGTGGTGCGAACAGCACGTGGTCGCCATGCACGCCGTCGACCGTTCCACCCATCGGATAGACCAGCAGGCCGTTCTGCATCGCGGCGGATTTCAGCCGCGCATGCGTCTTCAGCGCCGGATCGAGCGTGGCCTTGCTGTCGCGGTCGGCCACGAACTCCACGCCAACAAACAAGCCGCGTCCACGGATATCGCCCAGGTTGGGATGATCACCAAGCGCCTCGCGCAGCCGTGCGCGCAGTTGCTCGCCGCGCGCCAGCACATTGGCCAGCAAGTTGTCTTCGGCGATGGTGCGCTGTACCGCCAGCGCCGCGGCGCAGGCGGTGGCATGGCCGATATAGGTGTGGCCATGCTGGAAAAAACCGCTGCCGCCGACGATGGCGTCATAGATCCTGCGCGTCGACAGCATCGCGCCGATCGGCTGGTAGCCGGCGCCCAGGCCCTTGGCGATGGTGACGATATCGGGCACCACGCCATCCTCTTCGCACGCGAACAGGTAGCCGGTACGGCCCATGCCTGACATCACTTCATCCAGGATCAGCAGCACGCCGTACTTGTCGCACACGGCACGGATGCGCTTCAGGTAGTCACCCACCGGCGGCACCGCGCCGGCGGTGGCGCCCACCACGGTTTCGGCGACGAAGGCGGCCACGGTGTCGGGGCCCAGTTCCAGGATCTTGGCTTCCAGCTCGTCGGCCAGGCGCTGTGCGTACTGCGCGTCGGTCTCGCCGGCCTGCTGGTCGCGGTAGGCATAGCACGGCGACACGTGGTGCGCCGGCACCAGCAGCGGCAGGAAGGGCTCGCGCCGCCAGGCGTTGCCGCCGATGGCCAGCGCGCCCAGGGTGTTGCCGTGGTAGCTCTGGCGCCGCGCGATGAAGTGGCGGCGGCTGGGCTGCCCCGCTTCGACGAAATACTGGCGGGCCAGCTTCAGCGCCGACTCCACCGCTTCGGAGCCGCCCGAGACGAAGTAGACATGGTCCAGGTCGCCCGGCGCCGCTTGCACGAGCGTGTCAGCCAGGGTCTCCGATACCTCGGTGGTGAAGAATGAGGTATGCGCGTAGGCGATGGTGTCGAGCTGCGCCTTGATCGCCTCGATCACGCGCGGATGGCCGTGCCCCAGGCACGACACGGCGGCGCCGCCGGAGGCGTCCAGATAGCGCCGGCCTTCGCTGTCGATCAGTTCGATGCCCTGGCCGGCAACGGCAACGGGCAGCTTCTGGCGCGGATTGCGATGGAATACGTGGGTCATGATGGTGTGGTGGTGATGCTTGGCCGCGCGTCAGCGCGATATCCCGTTCAGTACCTGGGTTGGACCCGGCTACGCATTTGCAGTATAGGGACATGGCCCGAATCAGTGCAACATTTGTTTCTCCACATCGTAATAATGAAACACTAGCGATGCAGAGCAGGCACGAAAACCCTTGCCGCGCCAAACTCCATGTGCCTGCGCGCCCATATTTACTCGCAACCTTTTGGTTGCATTTCTCTGTCCGGTCTCCTAACATGCCACCAAAGAGTTGCCTATTCATGCCTGAACAAGGAGACCGGACATGGCATCATCCACCGACCGCATCGAGCGCAGCATCCTGCTGGCCGCCCCCATCGAACGCGTCTGGCACGCGCTGGCCGACGCCGACACCTTCGGCAGCTGGTTTGGCGTGAAATTCGACGGCGTGACCTTCGCGCCCGGCCAGCGGGCCGTGGGCAGCATCACCTATCCCGGCTATGAATACCTGAAGTTCGACGTAGAGGTCGAGCGCATGGAGCCACCCAGGCTGCTGTCCTGGCGCTGGCATCCGGCGCCAATGGAGCGCGGCCGCGACTATTCGGCCGAGCCGCCCACGCTGGTGGTGTTCGAGCTCAAGGAAGCCGAAGGCGGCACGCTGCTGACCGTGGTCGAATCCGGCTTCGACCAGATCCCGCCCGAACGCCGCATGGAGGCCTTCCGCATGAACAGCGGCGGCTGGGACGGGCAGATGGAAAACATCCAGAAGCATGTCAGCGGCGCAGCCTGAAACCCCACCCGCGCTGGAACTGCGCGATGCGGCGACCGTCTTCGCCGCGCTTGGCGACGAAACCCGGCTGCAGCTGGTGGCAGCGCTGTGCGCGGGCGGCGCGATGTCGATCGCGCAGCTGACCGCGGGCAGCGCCATGACGCGCCAGGCGGTCACCAAGCACCTGCAGGTGCTGGCGCAGGCCGGGCTGGTGCGCGACAGCCGCGCCGGCCGCGAGCGCCTGTGGCAGTTCGAGCCCGGCCAGGTCGAAGCCGCGCGCCGGTCGCTGGAAGCGATCGGGCGGCAATGGGATTTCGCGCTGGCAAAGCTGAAGCTGGCGGTGGAGACCAGTCACTAGCCGCCCAGGCGGTTTTCCCCCTTGCTCGCGGGCAATGGACACCCTTTCACGCGCCGCTATACTGAGAGCCCCGCCCATCACAGCGAGAGGAAGCGCGCAGTGGCTGACCACGACCTGTCCAGGCTGAAAATCGACCGGAGCGCCGCCGCGGCCGGCGCCAGCATCCGCCCCCGGCGCAGGTGGCTGCGCTATGCAGTGATCGCGCTGGTCGTGCTGGCCCTGATCGGCATCGCCATGAAGCTGGCCGGGCCGCAGGCGGTGCAGACCGCCACCGTCACCTCCGCCTATCCCACGCAGAATTTCACCATGCTCAATGCCACCGGCTATGTCGTGCCGCAGCGCAAGGCGGCGGTCGCGTCCAAGGCGCAGGGCCGGCTGGAATGGCTGGGCGTGCTGGAGGGCTCGCACGTGAAGAAGGACGAGATCATCGCGCGGCTGGAGAGCAAGGACGTCGCCGCCTCGTTCGCGCAGGCCCAGGCACAGGTCCAGGTGGCGCAGGCCAACCTGGCGCTGCAGCAGGCCGAACTGAAGGACGCTGAGGTGAACCTGCGCCGCTCGAAGATCCTGATCGTGCCGAACGCCATCTCGCGCACCCAGTACGACGCCGACGTGGCGCGCTTTGACAAGGCGCGGGCCTCGGTCAACAGTTCGCGCGCGTCGATCGCCTCGGCGCAGGCCAATGCGCGCGCGGCCGAGGTCGCGGTGCAGCAAACCGTGGTCCGCGCGCCCTTCGATGGCGTGGTGCTGGTCAAGCATGCCAACGTGGGCGACAACATCACCCCCTTCTCTGCCGCCGCCGACACCAAGGGCGCGATCGTGACCATCGCCGACATGGAGACGCTGGAGGTGGAAGCCGATGTCGCCGAATCCAATATCGGCAAGATCCGCGCCGACCAGCCGTGCGAGCTGCTGCTGGATGCGCTGCCGGGGCTGCGGATGGCCGGGCAGGTGTCGCGCATCGTGCCGACGGTGGACCGCTCCAAGGCCACCGTGCTGGTCAAGGTGCGCTTTGTCGACCGCGATGCGCGCGTGCTGCCGGACATGAGCGCCAAGATCGCCTTCCTGTCGCGCGCAGCCTCGGCGCAGGACCGCCAGCCGGTGGTGGCGGTGCAGCCCGCCGCCGTGGTCACGCGCCAGGGCCGGGAGCTGGCCTATGTGGTGAAGGACGGCCGTGCGCATGAGGTGCAGGTCAAGAGCGGCAACAAGCTGGGCGAGCTGGTGGCCGTGCAGGGCGTCAAGCCCGGCGACGTGCTGGTGCTGTCGCCCGGCGACGATCTCAGCGACGGCGACCGCATCACCGTGGCCAAGCCGTGACGAGGCCAACTGAAGGGGACCGCATGAGCGCCGCCGCGCCCCTGGTGCAGATCAGCCACGTCGCCAAATCCTACCGGCGCGGCGTGCAGACCGTGCCGGTGCTGACCGATATCTCGCTCGATATCGGCGAAGGCGATTTCGTTGCGCTGATGGGGCCGTCCGGCTCGGGCAAGAGCACACTGCTGAACCTGATCGCCGGCATCGACCGGCCCGACAGCGGCACGCTGCACGTCGCGGGGCTGGACATCACGCGGCTGCCGGAAGCCGAGCTGGCCGACTGGCGCGCCGCCAATGTCGGCTTTATCTTCCAGTTCTACAACCTGATGCCGGTGCTGACCGCGTTCGAGAACGTGGAGCTGCCGCTGATGCTGACCAGCCTGCCGCGCGCGGAGCGTCGTGCGCGCGTAGAACTGGTGCTGGACATGGTCAACCTGGCCGACCGCATGAGCCACTACCCATCGGAGCTTTCGGGCGGCCAACAGCAGCGCGTGGCCATTGCGCGCGCGCTGATCACCGACCCCGCGCTGATCGTCGCCGACGAGCCCACCGGCGACCTCGACCGCACCTCCGCCGCCGAGATCCTGGCGATGATGCAGCGGCTCAATGCCGATGCCGGCAAGACCATCATCATGGTCACGCACGATGCGCACGCCGCCGCCGCGGCCGGATCGCTGGTGCACCTGGAGAAGGGAGAGCTGATCCGTGGCGAGGTTGCCTGATCCCTTATGTACGCGCTCAAGCTGATCACCCGCAATGCATTGCGGCACAAGCTGCGCACCGCGCTGACGGTGTTCGGGCTGGTGATCGCGGTACTGGCGTTCGGCTTGCTGCAGACGGTGATCGACGCCTGGTATGCGGGCGCGTCGGCAGCGTCCAGCGCGCGGCTGGTGACGCGCAATGCGATTTCGCTGGTGTTTCCGCTGCCGCTGAGCTACGAAAGCCGCATCAAGGGCGTCGACGGCGTGACCTCGGTGGCGCGCTCCAACTGGTTCGGCGGCGTCTATCGTGATCCCAAGAACTTCTTCGCGCAGTTCGCGGTATCCGACAACTACCTCGACCTCTACCCGGAATTCATCGTGCCCGACCAGCAGCGCGCCGACTACCAGCGCGACCGCAAGGGCGCGCTGGTCGGGCGCCAGCTGGCCGACCAGTTCGGCTTCAAGCTCGGCGACGTGGTCCCGATCAAGGGCACCATCTACCCCGGCACCTGGGAGTTCGTGGTGCGCGGCATCATGGAGGGGCGCGACGAGAGCACCATCACGCGCCAGATGGTATTCCACTGGGAATACCTGAACGAGACCGTGCGCAAGCGCACCCCGCGCCAGGCCGACCAGGTCGGCGTCTTTGTGCTGGGCGTGGACAACCCCGACAACACCGCCGCGATCTCGCGCAATGTCGATGCGGTGTTCCGCAATTCGCTGGCAGAAACGCTGACCGAGACCGAGCAGGCCTTCCAGCTGGGCTTTGTCGCCATGTCCAACCAGATCATCGCGGCGATCCGCGTGGTGTCCTACGTGGTGATCGTGATCATCATGGCGGTGATGGCCAACGCCATGGCGATGAGCGCACGCGAGCGCACCGTGGAATACGCCACGCTCAAGGCGCTGGGCTTCGGCCCTGGCTTCCTGGCGCTGCTGGTGTTCGGCGAGTCGCTGGCGATCTGCGTGGCCGGCGGCGCGCTCGGCATGCTGGCGACGCCGCCGGTGGCAAGCGCTTTCAAGCAGGCAGTGGGCGGCGTATTCCCGGTCTTCACCGTGTCGCCCCAGACCATGCAGCTGCAGGCGGCCTGCGCGCTGGCGGTGGGCGTCTTTGCCGGCATCGTGCCGGCGGTGCAGGCTGCGCGCGTGCGCATCGTCGAGGGCCTGCGGGCCATCGGCTAGCGCACGGAGGCTGACGTGGCGATCCCGCTGACCTATATCGCGCGCAACCTGTGGGCCAGGCGCCTGACCACCGCCCTGACCGCGGGCGGGCTGGCGCTGGTGGTCTTTGTCTTTGCCACCATGCTGATGCTGGACGCCGGCCTGAAGAAGACCCTGGTCACCACCGGCGAGCAGAACAACGTGGTGCTGATCCGCAAGGGCGCCGAGACCGAGATCCAGAGCGCGGTCGCCCGCGACCAGGCCAGCATCATGGAGATGCACCCGGCCGTGGCCATGAGCGCCGCGGGCCGGCCGCTGGCCTCGCGCGAGGCGGTGGTGCTGATCTCGCTCACCAAGACCAGCACCGGGCAGCCGTCCAACGTGGTGATCCGCGGCATCTCGCCGCCGGGCATGGACCTGCGCCCGCAGGTGCGGCTGGTGGCCGGGCGCATGTTCCGGCCGGGCTCGTCCGAGATCATCGTCGGCAGCAGCATCGCCCGCGGCTTTGCCGGGGTGCAGATCGGCGAGCACCTGCGCTTTGCCCAGCGCGACTGGACCGTGGTCGGCCACTTCGACGCCGGCGGCAGCGGCTTCGACTCCGAGATCTGGGGCGACGTGGATCAGCTGATGCAGTCGTTCCGGCGCAATGCGTATTCGTCGATGGTGGTGCGGCTGGCGGATACGGCGCTGTTCGACCGCTTTCGCGCCGATATCGACGTCGACCCGCGGCTGGCGGACGAGGCCAAGCGCGAGCAGACCTTCTACAGCGACCAGTCCAAGGCGCTGTCCAGCTTTATCAATATCCTGGGCTTCACGCTGTCCACCATCTTTTCGGTCGCGGCGATGATCGGCGCCATGATCACCATGTACGCCTCGGTGGCCAACCGCGTGGCGGAGATCGGCACGCTGCGCGCGCTGGGTTTCAAGCGCGTCAACGTGCTGGCCGCCTTCCTGATCGAAGCCGCGCTGCTGGGGCTGGTGGGCGGCATCGCGGGGCTCGCATGCGCCGCGCTGATGCAGTTCGCGTCGTTCTCGACCACCAACTTCCAGACCTTCGCGGACCTGTCGTTCCGCTTCATCCTGACCCCGGCCATCGCGCTGCAGACGCTGGCGTTCTCGATGGTGATGGGGCTGGCAGGCGGCTTCCTGCCGGCGGTGCGGGCGGCGCGGATGAATATCGTGGACGCGTTGCGGGCGCGCTGAGCCGGCGCCTGGGGCGGCCCCCGCCCCATCCTTTCCTTGCCTTATTCCACCCGCGCGTCTACAACCCGTAGTGATGCATGCTCCCCGTCAGGCACTGCCGGCGGCCAGTGCACCCCCGGCACGGCCAGCGGCGCCCGATGGCATTACCCCGCAACCCTATCCGCCAGGACGCCCCCGATGAACCTCGACCTGCTGGGCTCGCTGCTGACTGCCGTCGTGGTGCTGCTGATCGGCACGCTGGTCAACCGCAGCGTCGGCGTGCTGTCGCGCTACAACATTCCCGACCCTGTCACCGGCGGGCTGCTGTTCGCGATCATCGCCTCGGTGGCGGTGGCGGCAGCGGACTTCCGCGTGGTGATCGATCCCGGCATGAAGCCGGTGCTGCTGCTGATGTTCTTCGGCGGCGTCGGGCTCTGCGCCGACCTGCGCATGCTCAAGCGCGGCGGCAAGGCGCTGGTGATCTTCCTGATCATCCTGCTGCCCTATATCGTGGTGCAGAACGTGGTAGGCGTGGCCATGGCCAGGACGCTGGACCTGCACCCCATCTTCGGGCTGGTGAGCGGATCGATCACGCTGGTGGGCGGCCACGGCACCGGCGCCGCCTATGCCGAGCGCTTTGCCGAGGTCAACAACCTGCAGGCGGTGATGGACCTGTCGATGACGGTGGCCACCATCGGCCTGATCGTGGGCGGCATCATCGGCGGCCCGGTGGCGCAGTACCTGATCTCGCGCTACAAGCTGCGCTCGACCGCGCGCGAGGCCGGCGACACCGAGGAAGAAGCCGCCGCCATCTCGCCCATCACCACCGTCGGTGCGCTGGCGGCGCTGGCCGGCATGCTGGCCGCGGTGATCGGCGGGCGCTGGATCGCCGCGCAGATGCCCGCCGGCCCCATCACCATCCCCGGCTTCCTGTGGTGCATGATGCTCGGCATCGCCATCCGCAACCTGCTGCCCTTTATCGGGCTGCGCTTTGACGACCGCGCCACCGACCTGATCACCAATGTCTGCCTGTCGCTGTTCCTGGTAATGACCATGATGGCACTGGACCTGGCCGAGGTGGCGCTGTCCGCCGGCCCCTTCCTGCTGATCATTGCCATGCAGGTGGTCTTCATCATCCTCTATGTGGTGCTGGTGTGCTTCCGCTTCATGGGGCGCGACTACGAGGCCGCGGTCACCTCGGCCGCCTTTATCGGCTTCAACATGGGGTCGACCGCCACCGCCATGGCCAATATGCGCGCCATCACGGCCCGCTACGGGCCGGCACCCACCAGCTACCTGATCACGCCGCTGGCCGGCGCGTTCTTCGTCGACCTGATGAACGCCTTCGTGCTGACCATGCTGCTGGCGTTGCCGCTGATCGGAGGCTGACATGCGCCGCGCCCTCCTCACCCTTCTCTTTGCCTTGCTGGCCAGCGCCTGGCTGGCAGGCTGCGGCGGCGGCCCGCCCGCAGACGGCATTCGCACCGGCATCAACGAGCGGCTGGCGCAGGCGCTGCCGCCGGGCACGGTGGAGTTGGCCGGCCTGGACCGGCGCGGCTCGCAGGCCGACACCAAGGCCCCGGCCGGCGAAACCCGCCGCGTGGTGTATTTCGACGCGGAACTGAAGCTGCTGCGCGACTACGACTTCGGCGCGTGGGACTCGCCCGGTGTGGCCGGGCTGGTGTCGGCGCTGGGCGCGGGCCCGCGCGGCATCACCGGCATCACCAGCGGCGGCAACAAGGCCGGCGACATCATCCGCGCGCATGGCACGGCGCTGTACCGGCGCGACGGCGAGCGCTGGGTCGGCGTGCTGCCGGCCGGCTACCGCCCCACTGAAGCCCCGGCCGTCGCCACCAACGCGCAAAGCGGCCCGGCGGCGATCCTGGACGCGATGCGCAAGGTGATCGAGTCCGTGCAGAAAGACGCCTCGCCGGCACAGCGCGCCGTGATCGAGCAAGAGCTGACCACCGCGCACGCCAACATCCGCGCGCGGCTGGCACGGGTCAACGAGGGCTATGCCATTGCCGCCGGCGCCGAACACGGCCAGTACCTGCGCTTTGCGAAGGCGCTGGTGGACGGGGCCCGCGTGCGCGCGATCCCGCTGGTCACGCACGGCGGTGAAGAGAACCTGCGGCTGCTGCGCGCGGGCAAGGTCTCAGTGGCGCTGGCGCAGGGCGATGCGGCGCTGGAAGCCTACGAGGGCAAGGGCGTGTTTGCCGCCGACGGCCCGCAAGCCTCGCTGCGCGCCATCGGCAGCCTCTACCCCGAGCCCGTGCACGTGCTGGTGCGCGACGGCGATCCCGCCCGCTCGGTGTCCGAGCTGCGCGGCAAACGCATCGCCGTGGGCGAGCGCGGCTCAGCCTCGCGCGTGACCGCGCTGCGCGTGCTGGCTGCGCACGGCCTGACGGACAAGGACTTCAAGGCCGAGGAAGTGGGGCTGGGCACCGGGCTGGTGGCGCTGCGCCAGAACCAGGTCGACGCGGTGATCCAGGTGATCGGCGTGCCTGCCGACAGCATCCGCGACGCGCTGGGCGAAATGCCGCTGCGGCTGCTGCCGCTGGACGAACGGGTCATCACCGCGATGGTCGGGCAGAAGGCGGGCTATTTCCGCGCCACCATCGCGCCGGGCACCTATCCCGGCCTGCACGCGCCGGTGCGTACCATCGCCACGGCGGCGATCCTGGTGACCGGGACGGACCTGTCCGATACCGAAGTGGCCGAGCTGACGCGGCTGGTCTACCGCCACGGGCGCGACTTTGTCGCCCGCGGCAGCGCCCAGGGCGCGCAGATCGCCGTGGCAACAGCGCGTGAAGGGCTGATGATCCCGCAGCACCTGGCGGCGGCCAAGGCGCTGGACGCGCTGGCGACACCCGGCGGGACGCCCGCCAAGCCCGGCGGAATGCCCGCGAAGCCCGTTGAAACGCCTGCGAAACCCATTGAAACGCCTGCGGCTTCGGGCGCCCGTGCGCAGTGAGGCCCGGCGGGCGGGCCGCCGATCAGCCCGGCGCGCTCGACAAGCCTTCAGCCAGCCGACAGCGCCGGTCCAGGAAATCGCTGGCGTGGCCGTTGCTGCCAGCCGTCGTGTCGACGGGGTGGTCGATCACGACAAAGCCTGCCCCACCCTGCCGTTCCTGCACATAGGTGACAAAGATGCCGCGGTCCGGCGGCGCTGCGGCCGCGCTCCCCTTGGTGCCGTCACGCACAAGCTGGAAAGGGTCGACCGCCAGCACCGGCGCGCTGGCCGGCACAAAGATCGCGCGCACCGGCTTGCCCTCGAGCCGCAGCGCGGTCCAGCCGGTGCCGATCGGCCCGGCCGCGCCATTGACCACGGCGCGCGCGGCCGCGCTGATGCAATCGAGATGGATATGCAGCTGGTCCTGGCTGCGCGAGGCGCGGGAATTGATCGCCAGGCCCAGCATGTCGTCAGGCACGGCCTTGCCAAGCGAGCGGCCAACGATGCCGCGCGCGGCCCAGCCGAAGGCCCAGGGGTTGGCGCCTGCGCCGTCCCAGGCTTTGGCGTCGTCGATGCCGGTCACCGTCCGTGCCGGGATCACCAGGTAATGCGACGTGCCGATCGCGTCCTTGTAGAGCACCAGCCCCTGGGACCGGTCCACTTGCGCGCAATCGGGATGAGCCGCCGTTGTACTGCCAAGGCAGCGCTGCTGCACGTTGCGCCACAAGCCATTGCGGCCGCCCGACAGGACGCCGACGACGTTTTCGGCGGTGCAGCCGGCCAGGGCCAGGATCGCCGCCAGCCACAACGCGGGGGCACCGCGCCAACCGCGGGCCAGCTTCAGCGCCGGCACGAAACCCCGTAGAAAGTCCCGGCGCGTGGATTAGACACCACATAGGCGTGGCGCTGCGCCCAGAACTGCGCGGTACGGAAGGCCTCGGCCTCGCGCTCGCTCCAATCCGTTGCAAGCAACGGCAGGGCCTCGGCGTCGGTGGTGAGATAAACCCGCGCCTGATAGCGGGCGGATTGCAGCGTGCCGGTACGGATGGTGCGGATCGTGACGTGGAGGGTCATAGGCAGCTTCTCGACAAGGCGACTACCAAATCATAACCACTTCCGTGTGTTGGATTGGTGAAACCGTTGCGAATGTGCTAAGGCACCACAGATCTGTCAGGATCCGGCCCCGGCACCGACTTACCCGCATCCTCATGCCTTCGGGAGAAAAACATGCCGGCCAACCCGCTCCGCAAGCCCGCCATCCTTGTGCTGACCCACGTTGCCGCACTGGCCGTGGGCTTTGCTGCGGGCATCTACGTTCTGCCGATCCTGACGGAACAGGCTGGTGCCAGTGCCGAGCAAGTGCAGGTTGTGTCACAACAGTCGCGCTACACCGGCACATTCCGCAAGGATCTGGCGGGCAGCGATGCCCTGCACTGGGCCAGCGGCCAGCTCCATGTTTCGCCGCACGCGCTTGCCTTTGAAGGCAGCATTGCGCCGGGGCCGGATTATCGGATCTACCTGGCGCCGGAGTTTGTCGACAACAAGGAGGCCTTCCTTCGGATCAAGGACCGGTCGCTGCAGGTTGGTGAGCTGAAGACCTTTGGCAACTTCACCGTGGCGTTGCCGGCTGGCGTGGATCCGGCGCGGTATGGGGCGGTGGTGATCTGGTGTGAGAGGTTTGGGCAGTTTATTGGGGCGGCGGGGTATCGGTAGGGTTGGTGAACTGGGTCATCGCTATGGCAACAACAAGAACACCCCGCAACCAGGGCGAGTATCAGGAAAAAAAGGCCGATCAAACCAACCGGCCCAACGAACCCCGCAATGCAATCCGCAGGTGTCGATATGACAGTTAATCGCCCGCCCATGCAGGCATCACAACCTGCAAGGCGGGCATCAGGCGATTACGCTCAGAACCGATGACGCAGGCCAACGGTAGCACCGGTCTGGTTCTCACCAGCCACCACCGTGCCAACCCCATTCAGGCCCAGCGCCGAACCCGACTTGTTCTTCGAGTAGCCAACATTCAGGTACACATCCGTACGCTTGGACAGCGAGTAGTCCGCCGACAGCACGAACATCCACGGATCCGCATCGCTATTGTGGGTGTCGTTGTAGTAGGCCGCGCCGGTCAGCTGGAAGGCGGGCGTGAAGCGGTACTGCGCGCCAGCCCAGTACACGTTGCTGCGGGTCGAAGCGGCGCTGGCGCTCGACACGCCGTCGTCCTTCAGCCAGCGGTAGCCGGCAAACACCTTGGCGTCGCCGAAGGCATAGGCCGTACCCACCGCGGCGCGCTTGGCGGCACGGTCCTGCAGCGCCACGGTGGCGCCCTGGTACTGGTCGTAAGCAGCGCCGACCGAGAAGCCGCCCGCGGCGTACGACAGGCCGCCGCCGAAGTTGCGCGCGACCTTGGGCTCGCCCGGGACTTCGCCGTTGTTGTCGCGGCCGAAGCTGTAGAAGCCGGTGGCGGTCAGGCCGCCGAACTTGCCGGTGTACTTGATGGCGTTGTCGGCGCGGCCGTTGAAGGCCGAGTCAACGCTGTTCAGCGAGTAGCGCGGGCCCACGCCCATCGGGTCGAAGGCGCCGAACAGGTCGTACAGCGAATTCTGCTGGCGGCCCAGCGTGACCGCGCCCCAGCCGCCCTGCAGGCCGACGTAGGCCTGGCGGCCGAACAGGCGGTTGCCCTGGCCCGAGGTGCCGGTATCGATGTCGAACCCGCTCTCCAGCACGAAGATACCCTTCAGGTCGCCGCCCAGGTCTTCGGTGCCGCGCAGGCCCCAGCGCGAGCCGGACAAGTTGCCAGAGTTCAGGCGCGTTGCCGTACCCTGGGCGCCGTTGCTGCCCGGCACGTGGCTGATCACTTCGACGCCGGCATCGACGATGCCGTAAAGCGTAACGTTCGACGCGGACTGGGCCGACGCCACCCCGGATACGGCCGACGCGGCCGCTGCTGCCGTCATTGCAAGGAGAGCTTTCTTCACTGTAATTTCTCTGTGTTCTGTTTGAGGCACGACACCGCGCCGGACCCAGGCCGGGTCGGCAAGGCCAACCCGGTCCAGCCGGGCAACCCGGCAACGGCGCATCGTCCGCACAAGTTGCGGACTCGGCATTGTCGCGGCGCAATATGAAACCTTTGTGACCTATGCTTCGCAGCAGGAAGTGGCGGATAGCCCAGAATGGGGGTTTTCCCTGTAACCAAGGGGAACGTTTTGGTACGATGCATGCTTTTCCGACGACGGTAATGCCAGTGCCCCGTGCCGCCATGTGCCTGTGCCTCGACCGCTTCGCCTCATGAGGCTGGCTGAGATCAAGACCCGGCTTGCCCCGCTGCTCGCCTCGCTGCAGGCTTCACTGCCTGCCCCCCTCCAGCAACGCCTGTCAGGCATGGCCGCGCGCCTTGCACGCGCCGGCCTGACCCGGCCCGGCTCGCTGCGCCCCACGCGGCGCGGCGTGCTGGTGGGCCTGGCCGCGATCCCGGCCGCCTTCCTGCTCTATGTGCTGGTCCTGGTCCCGTTCACGCCGGGCATCAGCGATATCCGCAAGGCCAAGTCCGAGCAGCCGGCCCAGGTGCTGTCCGCCGACGGCAAGGAGCTGGCGGTGTTCAAGTGGGCCAACCGCGACTGGGTGCCGCTGTCGCAGATTTCGCCCAATGTGGTGGCTGCGCTGATCGCCACCGAAGACCATCGCTTCTACCAGCACCACGGGCTGGACTGGCGCCGGCTGGCCTCGGCCGCGGTGCATACCTTTTCCGGCGACCGCCAGGGCGGGTCCACCATCACCCAGCAGCTGGCACGCAACCTTTATCCCGATGAAATCGGCCGCGCGCCCACGCTGACGCGCAAGCTCAAGGAAGCCATCACCGCGCTGAAGATCGAGGCGCTCTATACCAAGGACGAGATCCTCGAGACCTATCTCAATACCGTGCCGTTCCTGTACAACGCGTTCGGCATCGAGATGGCGGCGCGCACGTACTTCGACCGCCCGGCCCGCTCGCTGGACGTGCTGCAGAGCGCCACGCTGATCGGCATGCTCAAGGGCAACAGCTACTACAACCCGGTGCTCAACCCCGAGCGCGCGCTGGACCGGCGCAATATCGTGCTGGGCCAGATGGTCAAGCGCGGCAAGCTGGATGCGGCGCGCTACGAGCAGCTGAAGAAGCGCCCGCTGCGCATCGACTTCGAACGCCAGACCGAGCCGCCCGGTCCCGCGCCGCACTTCGCGCAGCAGCTGCGCAAGTGGCTGATTGGCTGGGCCGACCGCAATGGCTACGACATCTACGCCGATGGCCTGGTGGTGCATACCACCATCGACGCCCGCCTGCAGGCCATGGCCACGCAGGCCGTGGTGCAGCAGGGCAACCGGCTGCAGGCCATCGCCAACGCGGCCTGGGCGCCGCGCGCGGGCTGGGCCGCCAACATGCCGCTGGTGCAGGCCTTCGTGCGCGAGACCCCGGAATACCGTGCCGCCATCGCCGCCGGCACCGCGCCGGAAGAGGCGCTGCGCCATCTGATGTCCGACCATGCCTTCATGCGCGCGCTGCACCAGCAGAAGACGCGCATCCAGGCCGGCTTCCTGGCCATCGACCCGCGCAACGGCGAGATCCGCGCCTGGGTCGGCAGCCGCGACTACACTCAGGACGCGTTCGACCACGTGCAGCAGGCGCGCCGCCAGCCGGGCTCGACCTTCAAGCCCTTTGTCTACGGTGCGGCCTTTGAAGAAGGCAAGACCCCCGACGACACGCTGGTGGACCAGCCGGTGGAAATCGAACTGGCCGGCGGCGAGGTCTGGCGCCCCACCGATGAAGGCCGCCCCACCGGCCGCGCCATGTCACTGCGCGATGGCCTGGTCTATTCGCGCAACACCATCACCGCCCAGCTGATGCACGAAGTGGGGCCGTCCCGCGTGGCGCGGCTGGCGCGCGACATGGGCGTGCGCGACAGCCAGCTCGACGTGGTGCCGTCGCTGGCGCTGGGCACCAGCCCGGTCACGCTCAAGGAGATGGTGGCCGCCTACGGCACCATCGCCAACGCCGGCGACTACATCGCGCCCACCATGGTGACGCGCATCGAAGACCGCCAGGGCAATGTGCTGCAGGTGTTCCGCCCGGCGCGCGCCGAGCACGCGCTGCCCGCCGCCACCACGCAAACCCTGCTCGACGTCATGCGCGACGTGATCGACCGCGGCACCGGCGCCAGCATCCGCTCGCGCTTCGGCATCCGCGCCGACGTGGCCGGCAAGACCGGCACCACCCAGGACAACGCCGACGGCTGGTTCATCCTGATGCATCCGGAACTGGTGGCGGGCGCCTGGGTCGGCTTCAACGACAGCCGCGTCACGCTGCGCAGCGACTACTGGGGCCAGGGCGCGCACAGCGCGCTGCCGATGGTGGGTGATTTCTACCAGCGCGCGTTGCGCTCACGCATCGTCGACGGCCGCGCGCGCTTTGCCGAGCACGAAGAGACCAACCTGTTTGCATCGCTGGGCACGCAGCTGCGCGGCTGGTTCAACCAGCTGTTCACGCGCGACAGGGCCAGCGAGACCCCGGCGCCGCGCCCGGCACCGCGCCGGCCGGCCTTGCCTGCGCCGGAGGCTGAGGTTGCGCCGCCGGCCGGCGCGGCATCGTCTGCCGCGGCGGATGTCGGCCCGGATGAGTCCAGCCTGGCGCTGGACCGGGGGGAGACGGTGATTGCGGTGCCGCCAGATTCCGCTGCGGCAAGCGGTGTGGAAACGCCGGCAGCATCAGCAGCAACGGTGCCGCCTGGGACATCCGTGCGGCCTGCTTATCCGGGCGCGCCCACGGCTCCGGCCGCGCCTGCCAATGCGCCAGTGGCGCCTGCGCCCGCCTCGCCGCCAGTCGATGTCCCTGCGCCGGCAAACGGCACCCCGAACAACTCTGCGCCGGGCTGACGTTTTCGCTATCCCCGCCCAGCGTGAGATTGGCGTCTATGCGCCGGCCTGAAGGCCTACTTCAGCCAGTTTTCGCAGCGCAATCCGTCCACGCGAGAAAACTCCCCGATATTGTCGGTCACTAGCACGGCACCCAGCGATAGAGCGTGCGCCGCGATCAGCATGTCATTGGCGCCAATCACCCGTCCGCTGCGTTCCAGTCCTGCGCGCAACTCGCCGTAGCAAGCGTCAGCATCGCCGCCCAGCGGCAAGACACGCAAGCCAGCCAAAGCCTGGCCGACACGTTGACTCAGCGCCGGAGAGCCTTTCTTGGCAGCTCCGAATCGGAGCTCGGCCGCCACAATGATTGAAGTGCACAAACTGTCAGGCTCGAGCGCGGCAATGCGAGCGGCACAGGGCCCGCGGGTATTGCGAATCGCGTCGGAAATGATGTTCGTATCGAGCAGGAACAAGGACATCAGAGATCGACATCCTCGGCAGGCAGGTTATCGATCGTCGGCCAATCGATGTCGATAGGCTCCCATTGCGCCAGCAAGGAACGCAATGGCATAGCAGCAACCGGCTCGATGATGAGGTGATTCCCTTCGCGGCGCAGAATGGCTTCCTCTCCCGGCAGTTCGAACTCGCGCGGAATCCGGATCGCCTGGTTGCGGCCATTGCGAAACAGCCTGACATGGCGGATTTCATCTGTCGTGGTCATCGGGAACTCCTTAGCATATGCCAAAGCATATGCCAGATTGGAGGCGAGTGCAATGAGCCAACTCCTCGTTACATCATCACTTTTCCCTTAAAGCTGGTATCTGCGGCGAGATCAGACCAAGTCGCCACGCCATTTCGTTAAACCAACCCGATATCCCGCCTCCGCACCCCCGGAAACACCTGCGCCAGCCGCGTCTCATCCAGCCCGTACAGCCTGCGGAAGACCCCGCCCAGCACCGCCCGGTACTCATTGCGCACCGGCCAGTCGCGGTCCTGGTTGAGTGTGGCCTGTTCCACCGCGACCTGCTCGCCGGTGATTCGCCCCCCGCGCACGGCGCCGCCCGCGACCCAGTAGACCGTGCCGTGGCCGTGGTCGGTGCCGCGCGTGCCGTTTTCGCGGAAGGTGCGGCCGAATTCGGACAGCACCACCACGGTGGTCTTGTCCCAGGTGGGGCCCATCTCGGCGGCAAAAGCAGACAGGCCGCGGCCAAGGTTGTCGAGCAGGCTGGCCAGCTGTCCCTGCGCGCCGCCCTGGTTGACGTGGGTGTCCCAACCGCCCACGTCGATAAAGCCCAGGTTGAAGCGCTCGCGCATCAGCCCGGCCATGCGCCGGGCCTCGACCTCGAAACCGCGCGCGCTGAGCGAGCGGCGGTTGGCGGCCTGCATTTCCTGCAGGCGCGCGGCCATGGTGCCGGCGTCACTGCCTGACATGCCGGGCTGCGGCTGCGCCTGGCGCGCCACGGTTTCGCGCAGCTCGAAGCCCTCGTCGATCAGCGACTCGAAGCGGGTTCCGCTGTACATCTGCGCCAGCAACTTCGCCTGGCGCGCATCGAACGGCGTGCGGCCGCTGCCCTTGAGCGAGACATTGGGCACGTCGCGCGGGCCGGACAGCACCATCGGCAAGCCGTCGGTGAAGGCCACTGGCGCAGCCTGCCCGCCCATGGCCTGCGCCAGGCGGTTCAGGAAGCCGCTGCCGCGCAGCGAGGCCAGGGCCTTGCGGTCCTCGCCCTCGCCCGGCAGTCCGGCCTCGATCCCGTCCTGGGTCTCGAAGTGGCTGCGCGACAGGTCGTGCGTGCCGGCGAACGGCACGAAGGCCAGCTGGCCGCCCTGCCAAAGCGGCAGCATGGTCGCGGCCAATGCCGGGTGCAGCGCCCAGTCGCCGATGCCGCGCGCGGTGCTGTCGGCGGCAAAGGCCGGCGCCAGCGCCACCGCGGCATTGGGATCGGCGTCCGTGCCGGCTGCGCGCGGGCGGCGGATGGCGATATTGGGCCGCGCGGCGTAGTAGAAATCGCTGCCAGCCGGCACCAGCACGCTGGCGGCGTCATAGCCGCCGCGCAGGAACACCAGCAGGAAGCGCGCATCGGCCTGCGCCGGCAGCGCATAGACGCGCGAGGCGATGGCGGGCAGCGCCAGCCCCAGCGTGGCGCCGCCCATCGTTTTCAGCCATTGTCGGCGTTGCATGGTCTGCTCCCTGTCAGCGCTGCATCCACTCGGGCGAGCCGAGCAGCACGGTATTCCATTCGGCCTGCGATTCGGCCTGGGCCAGCGCGGCGCGCGTGGCGGGGCCAAGGGTGGCTTCGATGGTGTCGTAGTACAGCTTGTTGCCGATCATCGGGAAGCGCGCGCCGCGCGGCCTCGCGCCATCGCCGGCAAACAGTCCCGCCGGCCCCGAGCCGATCGCGCGCGCGATCTCGAAGCGCCGCACCATCTGGCCCGAGCTGGCCCACGCGCTTTCCGACGACGGGTAGCCATCCGGCGCCACGTGGCCATAGAGCGGCTCGCCAAGCTGGTTCAGCCAGTTCATCACCGGGCGCAGGTTGGCCACGGGACGGCCTTCATAGGCGAGCCGCATCGACGACACCACATAGACCATCGGATCCTTGAACTTGCGCGTGGGCGCGGCCAGTTGCCGGTCGAGTTCCGGCGCCAGGAACAAGGTGCGCAGCACTGCGGCGATATCGCCATCGGTGCGCGTGAAGGTCTGCGCCATGCGCTCGACCAGCGCCGGCGGCGGGTTGTCGGCGATGAAATAGGCGGCTAGCTTGGCGCTGATAAAGCGCGCGGTGGCCGGCTCGCGCGCCAGGATCGACACCGCCCGCGCCACTTCGTCGAAGCCGGCCGGCTCGATGCGCTGGCCCAGCAGCGTCTTCGCGCCGAAGTCGTGGCGCGCGGGGTTGAATTCGAACAAGCCCTCACTGCGGTACAGCCCCGCGCGCGCCGGCGGCAGCCGCGGCGGCGGCGTGCCGCGCAGGTTGACACCCACGCCGGTCAGCACGCGCGCCAGCTCCTGCACATCCTGCTGGGTGTAGCGGGAGCCGCTGGGGCCGCCGGCGACGCCCATGGTATGCAGCTCCATCAGCTCGCGCGCGTAATTCTCGTTGATGCGGTTGGCGCTGCTCTGGGCGTTGTCGAGGTAGACCAGCATGGCCGGCGCGGTCACGTTGGCCATCAGCAGGTCGCGGAAGCGGCCCAGCGCGTGCGGGCGGATGGCGCGCTCTTCGTAGTCGGCCAGCAGCAGCCGGACCTGGCCCTTGCCCGAATAGACGTTGAAATGGTTCATCCAGAACCATGTCATCTGCTCGCGCAGCTGCGCCGGAGAATACAGCGCGCGCAGCAGGTGGCGCCGCGCGGCATCGGCCACGATCTCGCGGCCCTGCGCGTTCAGCGCCTGGCGGGCCTGCTGCTTGCTGTCGTCGTCGGGCAGCGCGTCGATGCGCTGGCGGGCGTCGCGCGCGGCCTGGATCTGCGCGGCGGCGTCGGCCTGCAGGTTGGGCAAGGCTGCGATGGCGGCCGCCAGTTCGGGCGGATCGGCCAGCGGCAGCGTCAGTTGCTGGTCGAGGAAGCCCTTGCGGCCCAGCCGGCGCAGGTCGCCAAGGGTGGCCTGGTCAGCGCCGTAGGTGACGGTGTTGAGCCAGCGCAGGTCGGTGGTGGCGGCGGTGCTGCCGCCAGCCTCGGCCGGCGCCTGTGCGCAGGCGGCCAGGCACGCGGCCAGTGCCAGTGCCGCGGCGGCCCGCCAGGCGGCGAGCCCGCCACGGTGGGGTTGTCTCGAATGCTGCGCCGGATTCATGCCCGCCTCCTCGCCCTTTTCGATCAGACCATCACCATGTTACGTGGCAAGCGCCCATCCGTTGACCCGGAGGCGCTGCGGGAGTGTTACCAATGCTTTCAGCATGCCGATTGCCGGATTTGCCAAGACAGCGGCGCGCTGCCTGGCTAGCCTTGCGCTTTGCCCATCCGATCCCGCCCCGGCGGAAACGCCTGCTTTCATGTCGCGCCCCCTGTCCGCCGCCGCCTGGCTGCCCACTGTTGCCTTTGTCCTGATCTGGTCCACCGGCTTTATCGTCGGCAAGGCCATCGTGCCGCTGGCCGATACCAGCCTGTTCCTGCTGGGCCGCTTTACCCTGGCAGGGCTGATGTTCGTGGCGTGGTCGCTGGCCGCGCGCGCGGCCTGGCCGCCGCTGCGCGAGGCGCCGCGCCACCTGCTGGCCGGCGCGCTGATGCAGGGCATCTACCTGTGCGCCGGCTACGGGGCCGTGGCCAAGGGCCTGCCGCCGGCGATCATGGCCTTGCTGGGCGCGCTGCAGCCGCTGCTGACCGCGCTGCTTGCCATTCCCCTGCTGAAGGAGCTACCTTCCAGGCGGACGTGGCAGGGCCTGGCGCTGGGTGCGCTCGGCGTCGCGCTGGTGGTCGCCCCGGCGATGCAGGCCGGCATGCACACGGCCGCGCCGGCCCTATCGCCCTGGATCGTGCTGCTGGGCGTGCTGGCCATTGTCTCCATCACCATGGGAACCCTCTTGCAGAAGTCCGCCATCGCCGCCTGTGACCTGCGCGCCAGCTCCGCGTGGCAGAACCTGGGCGCCATGCTGGTAGCCGCCGCGATGGTGGCGATCCAGGCCGCCGACGCGCCGCTGCACTGGCATGGCGGCGTGGCGCTGTGGGCCGCGCTGGCGTGGGCGGCAATCGGCCTGTCGGGCGCCGGCACCTGGCTGCTGGTCAGCCTGGTGCGGCGCGGCCAGGCCGCCAATGCCGCGGCGCTGTTGTTCCTGGCACCGCCGCTGGCCGCGCTGCAGGCCTGGCTGCTGTTCGGCGAACGGCTGGATGCGGTGCAGGCGCTGGGCATGGCGGTGGCCGGCGCGGGCGTCTGGCTGTGCCAGACCCCTGGCAGATTGCGGCATGCCCAAGCCCGCTGAACCCCACGCCTCGCCGCTGGTCGAGCACCGGCGCTACCGCCCGCAGCCGGACGGCCACCAGCACGGCTACCACCAGCTGCTGTTCGGCCTGGCCGGCGCCACCGAGCTGGAGATCGACGGCCACGTCTATCGCGTGAATGACCACACCGGCCTGATCGTGCCGGCCGGCAGCCATCATGAATTCCTGGGCTTGGACGGCAACCTGCAGCTGGTGGCGGACTTCCCGGCGCGGTCAGTGGCGCTGCCCGCGCGGCTGATGGCGCGCCCGCGCACGTTCCCGCTGGACGGCGCCTTCGGCAGCCGCGTGCGCGCGCTGGCGGCGTGGCGCGCCGCCGCGGCAGCGCGCGGGCCGCGGACCGACTGGCAACTGGCGGCCACGCTGGCCGCGGCGCTGGCGGACTGCCTCGGCACGCCCGGCGACGAGCAGGTATTCCCACTGATGGCCGTGGATGCCTACCTGCGCGCCAACCTGGCCTCGCCACTGCGCGTGGCGGAAGTCGCCGGGCATTTCGGCTGGAGCGTGCGGCGCTTCCAGACCCTGTTTGCCGAGGCCTTCGGCGATACCCCGCACCGTTACCAGACCCGGCTGCGGCTGGACCGCGCGCTGCAGCTGCTGACGCAATCCACGCTGCCGCTGGCCGAGATCGCGCTGGCGTCAGGCTACCCGGACCAGACCACCTTCACGCGCAGCTTCACGCGGCGCTTCGGGCAGCCGCCCGGGGCCTGGCGGGCTGCGGGTCGCGGCTAGCAAGGCTGCGCTCAGTCCATCGTGCCACACGATTGCGCGCAGGGATGCCGCCGCTCCCGTCGCCAGCAATTTTTCCTGATTTTCACCACGAATTCAGCAACAAATATCCCCGCGATCTGATTAACCTGCCCGCTATTTTCCGTTTGCGGCCGCCGCGAACGAGAAAATAGCTGCTCCCGCCGGCCCCACGAAGGCCGGCGCGGCCTTTCAGATGACACGGAGACAACGACACATGAGTGCAAGCGCAGAACATCTGCAACGCGGCCTGGGCGAACGGCATATCCGGCTGATGGCGCTGGGTTCGGCCATCGGCGTGGGCCTGTTCCTGGGCGCCGGCAATGCCATCAAGATGGCCGGCCCCGCCATCATGCTGGGCTACCTGATCGGCGGCGCGGTGATCTTCCTGATCATGCGCGCGCTGGGCGAGATGGCCGTGCACAACCCCGTGGCCGGCTCCTTCTGCCGCTACGCGCAGGACCACATGGGCCCGCTGGCGGGCTACCTGACCGGCTGGAACTACTGGTTCCTGTGGCTGGTGACCTGCGTGGCGGAGATCACCGCCGTGGCCATCTACATGGGCATGTGGTTCCCCGACGTGCCGCGCTGGATCTGGGCGCTGGCCGCGCTGGCCGCGATGGGCTCGGTCAACCTGATGGCGGTCAAGGCCTATGGCGAGTTCGAGTTCTGGTTCGCCATGATCAAGATCGTCACCATCGTGCTGATGCTGTTCGGCGGCGGCGCGATGATCGTGTTCGGCTTCGGCAATGGCGGGGTCGCCACCGGCATCTCCAACCTGTGGGCGCACGGCGGCTTCATGCCCAACGGCGCCTCGGGCGTGCTGATGTCATTGCAGATGGTGATGTTCGCCTACCTGGGCGTGGAGATGATCGGCCTGACCGCCGGCGAGGCGCGCAACCCGAAGAAGTCGATCCCGGACGCGATCAACTCGGTGTTCTGGCGCATCCTGATCTTCTACGTGGGCGCGCTGTTCGTGATCCTGTCGCTGTACCCGTGGAACGAGATCGGCGCACAGGGCAGCCCGTTCGTGCTGACTTTCGAGCGGCTGGGCATCAAGACCGCCGCCGGCATCATCAACTTCGTGGTGCTGACCGCGGCGCTGTCGTCGTGCAACGGCGGCATCTTCAGCACCGGGCGCATGCTGTACAACCTGGCGCAGCAAGGCCAGGCGCCCAAGGCCTTTGCCAAGGTCGACCGCAATGGCGTGCCGCGCCGGGCGCTGCTGGTGTCGATCGCCGCGCTGCTGTGCGGCGTGCTGCTCAATTACCTGGTGCCGGAGCAGGTCTTCGTCTGGGTGACGGCGATCTCCACCTTCGGCGCGGTCTGGACCTGGGCCATCATCCTGGTCACGCAGATCCAGTTCCGCCGCAGCCTGTCGGCGGCCGAGCGCAAGGCGCTGGCCTTCCGCATGCCGTTCTGGCCCTATGGCTCTTACATCGCGCTGGCCTTCCTGGCGCTGGTGGTGGCGCTGATGGCCTACTTCCCGGAGACCCGCGTGGCGCTGTATGTGGGCCCGGGCTGGCTGGTGCTGCTGACGGTGTGCTACTACGCGCTGGACATGCGCTCGCGCGGCCCGGTGAGCTACCGCGCCTGACCCGGCTGTCGCCTGCGGGGTGCGCCGGCCGGCGCGCCTCGCTACAATGGCTCCCGGGCAATCCAACGCCAGGGGGCCGAATGTCCGAGACCACTGAGGTTGCTAACAACGCGGCGGCCGCGCCGCCGCGCAACAGCGCCGCCGATGCCGAGGCACGCGCCAGGGCCGTCGCCGGGACGGTGGCAAGCACTGCCATCGAGCAGGCCGACCACGCCATGCGCCACTGGACCGACCCCGCCCCGGGGCCGGTGACCATCGGCTCTGCACAGCACCTGCGCATGTTCTGCAACATGCTGCTGCAGACGCACAATCCCTACAAACCCGCCGTGATCGACTGGCCGAAGCTGGCGCCGGAGGCCCTGCACCGCGTCACCTCGCTGCCGATCTGGGACATCGCCGTGCAGACCGAGGGCCGCGCCTCGATCCGCGTCAAGACCTTTGCCGATACCGTCGGCGACCCGCTGCTGCGCAGCGCGCTGGAAATGGACGGTGGCGAAGAGGCGCGCCACAAGGTGGTGCTGTCGAAGCTGGTCGAGGCCTACGGCATCACGCTCGCGCCGGAGCCGGACTACCCGCCCCCGGACGATCCGGAATGGGGCTGGCTGGTCACCGGCTACAGCGAGTGCATCGACAGCTTCTTCGCCTTCGGCCTGTTTGCCGCGGCCAAGCGCTCCGGCTTCTTCCCCGCCGAACTGGTCGAGACCTTCGAGCCGGTGATCCAGGAGGAAGGCCGCCATATCCTGTTCTTCGTCAACTGGGCCGCCTGGTACCGGCGCAACCTGCCGTGGTGGCGCCGCCCGCTGTTTGCGCTGAAGGTGGCGCGGGTGTGGGCCTTCCTGATCTGGGAGCGCATCGGCATCGCCCGCGGCATCGACACCGACGGCGTGGCCCAGGACGCCAACTTCACCATGAACGGTTCCGCGGCGCTGGGCGAAGCCCTGACGCCGGGCGCGATGATCGACCTGTGCCTGGCCGAGAACGACCGGCGCATGGCCGGCTACGACGCGCGCCTGCTGCGCCCGGAAACCGTGCCGCGGCTGGCCCGGCTGGCGCGGCGCTTGGTGAAATAGGGCCGGCCCATGCACCTTGCGTTGGCGTTGTCACTGCTGTCGCTGGCGGTCTGGCTGGTGCTGATCTTTGCCCGTGCCGGCTTCTGGCGCGTGCGCAAGCCGGCTGCCGCACCGGATCCCGCGGCCTGGCCGGAAGTGGTCGCGGTCATCCCCGCCCGCAACGAGGCCGAGGTGATCGCCCGCGCCGTGGCCGGCGTGCTGGGCCAGCGCTACCCGGGCCGGCTGGCGCTGGTGGTGGTGGACGACCACAGCCAGGACGGCACTGCCGATATCGCCCGCGCCGCCGCCGCGGCCACCGCGCGCCCGCGGGGGCTGACCGTGATCGGCGCCCGCGAGCTGCCGGCCGGCTGGAGCGGCAAGGTCTGGGCCCAATCCGAAGGGCTGGCCGCGGCCGACCGCATCGCCCCGCAGGCCCGCTACGTCTGGCTGACCGATGCCGATATCTGGCACGGCCCCGGCGTGTTGGCCGCGCTGGTGGCGCGCGCCGAGCATGAACGGCGCGACCTGGTCTCGCTGATGGTCCGGCTGCGCTGCGAATCCGCCTGGGAACGGCTGGTGGTGCCGGCCTTTGTCTTCTTCTTCGCCAAGCTCTACCCCTTCGCCCGCGTGCGCGATGCCCGCAGCCGCGTGGCTGCCGCGGCCGGGGGCTGCATGCTGGCCAGCCGCGCGGCGCTGGCGCGCATTGGCGGCTTTGCCGCCATCCGCGGCGAGCTGATCGACGACTGCAGCCTGGCCGCGCGCATCAAGCCCGGCGGCGCCATCCGGCTGGACCTGGCCGACGACAGCGTGTCGTTGCGGCGCTACAACGACTGGCGCAGCCTGTGGGACATGATCGCGCGCAGCGCCTACACCCAGCTGCGCTATTCGCCGCTGCTGCTGGCCGGCGCGGTGGCGGGCATGGTGCTGACCTACCTGGTGCCGCCGGTGCTGGCGATCGGCTGGCGGCTGTGGCCGGCATGGCTGGCCTGGGGCGCGATGACCCTGGCCTACCTGCCGATGCTGCGCGAATACCGGCAGCCGGCGTGGCTGGCGCCGCTGTTGCCGGTCACGGCGCTGTTCTACCTGGGGGCAACCATCGACTCGGCACGGCGCTACTGGCTGCGGCGCGGCGGGCAGTGGAAGGGCCGGGCGCAGGCGCCGGTGCGGTCCTGAGCGCCCCTGCCGCCCTCAGCCGAGATACCCCTGAGCCCGGAACCACGCCAGCGCGTCCCGCAAGCCCTCCTGGTATGGCCGCGGCTGATAGCCCAGCACCTGGCGCGCCTTGTCTGATGTAAAGAACATCCGGTACCGGGACATATTGAGTCCATCTACAGTGATGAACGGCTCCTTGCCGGTAAAGCGCGCCGCCGCCTCCGCCCCGTACGCCAGCGGGTACAGCGGCCAGCGCGGCAGCTGCACGGTCGGCGGGCGCCGGCCGCACAGCTGCGCGATGTCGCGCAGCATCTGCTGCAGCATCACGTCCTGGCCGCCCAGGATGTAGCGCTCGCCGGCCTGGCCGCGTTCCAGCGCCAGCAAATGCCCTTCGGCCACGTCGTCCACATGCGCCAGGTTCAGGCCGGTATCGACAAAGGCGGGGATCTTGCCCGTGGCCGCCTCGACGATGATGCGCCCGGTCGGGGTGGGCCGCACGTCGCGCGGGCCGATCGGGGTGGACGGGTTGACGATGACCGCCGGCAGGCCGCGCTCGGCCACCAGCTTTTCGACCACGCGCTCGGCCAGCACCTTGCTGCGCTTGTAGGCGCCGATGGCCTCGTGCGGGCGCAGCGCCGCGGTCTCGTCCACCGGCGCCCGCGCGCCGGCCACGCGCAGCGTCGCCACGCTGCTGGTATAGACCACCCGCTCGACGCCGGCCTGCTGCGCTGCCTCCATCACGGCCAGGGTGCCGTCGACGTTGGTGCGCACGATGTCCTCGGGGTCCGGCGCCCACAGCCGGTAGTCGGCGGCCACATGGAACAGGTAGCGCACGCCCTGCAGTGCGGCGGCAACGGCGCCGGCGTCGCGCATGTCGCCCTCCGCCACGCTCACCGGCAGCCCGGCCAGGTTGGTGCGCGGGCTTTGCGGGCGCACCAGCACGCGCACCCGGAAGCCGCGTGCCAGCGCCCTGCGCGCCACCGCCGAGCCGAGAAAGCCCGAGGCGCCTGTCACCAGCACGTCATCGTTTATCGTCATAAACCCGTTTTCCCGTGAGGCGGAGTCGCCCTGGCCAGCCTCGCGCTGGCCAAAGCGACTCCAGACAAAGCCGGCGTGTCGGGTATATAGTAACCACCGTGCGACGGAAATGTGATCTGCGGTGGATCTCCGGTGGATGCCGGTGCATTTCCCGTCCCGCCATCCCAAACACTGACACCCGTTGCAAAGGGTCGGGGGGCTTACTCTATGCAGGTGATTCTTGCTCAGCCCCGGGGCTTCTGCGCCGGCGTGGTGCGCGCGATCGAGATTGTCGACCGCGCCCTCGTCAAGCATGGCGCCCCGGTGTTCGTGCGACATGAGATCGTGCACAACAAGCACGTCGTAGAGGGACTGAAGGACAAGGGGGCGCGCTTCGTCGAAGAACTGGACGAAGTCCCGACCGGCGCCGTGACGATCTTCAGCGCGCACGGGGTCTCGCGCGAGGTCATCGCCGATGCCAGCCAGCGCCAGCTGCATGCCATCGACGCCACCTGCCCGCTGGTGATCAAGGTCCATACCCAGGGCCGCCAGTACGCGGCCAGCGGCCGCACCGTGATCCTGATCGGCCATGCCGGCCACCCGGAGGTGGAAGGCACCATGGGCCAGATCCCGGGCAAGGTGATCCTGGTGCAGAACGAGGCCGAGGTCGCGCAGCTCGACCTGCCCGCCGACACCCCGGTCGCCTATGTCACGCAGACCACGCTGAGCGTGGACGACACCCGCAATATCATCGCCGCGCTCGGGCGCCGCTTCAGCAACCTGGTCGGTCCCGATACGCGCGACATCTGCTACGCCACGCAGAACCGCCAGAGCGCGGTGCGCGACCTGTGCAAGCTGGCCGACGTGATCCTGGTGATCGGCGCGACCAACAGCTCCAACTCCAACCGCCTGCGCGAGATCGGCACTGAAAGCGGCGTGCCCAGCTACCTGATCGCCGAAGGCAGCGAACTGGACCCCGCCTGGGTGCGCAACGCCAACGTGGTGGGCATCACCGCCGGCGCCTCCGCCCCCGAGGAAATGGTCGAGGACGTGATCAACGCACTGCGCCGGCTGGGCCCGGTGGATGTCACCACCATGGCCGGGCGCGAGGAACATGCCGAGTTCCGGCTGCCGGCCGAGCTGGCCGACGTGAAGCCGAGATCGGCCCCGCGCAAGGCCGGCAAGGAAACCGCCGCACTCGCGGCCGCACCTGCCACCGCCAACGAGAATATCGCCGGCTGAACCCAACCAGAGGAAGCTGCCTTGGCTATTCCGCTACTGCAGGTCGCCCGCGTGGGCGCCTACATCGTCGGCAAGCATCTGTCGCGACAGAAACGCTATCCGCTTGCCCTGATGCTGGAACCGCTGTTCCGCTGCAACCTGGCGTGCTCAGGCTGCGGCAAGATCGATTATCCGGACCCCATCCTGAACCAGCGCCTGTCGGTGCAGGAATGCCTGGAGGCGGTGGATGAATGCGGTGCCCCGGTGGTTTCCATCGCCGGCGGCGAGCCGCTGCTGCACAAGGACATGCCGCAGATCGTGCAAGGCATCATCGCGCGGCGCAAGTTTGTCTACCTGTGCACCAATGCGCTGCTGATGGAAAAGAAGCTGGACCAGTACCAGCCCAGCCCGTATTTCGTCTGGTCGGTGCACCTGGACGGCGACCGCGAGATGCATGACCGCTCGGTCTGCCAGGAAGGCGTGTACGACCGCTGCGTCGAGGCGATCCGGCTGGCCAAGGAACGGGGTTTCCGCGTCAATATCAACTGCACACTGTTCAACGATGCCCAGCCCGAGCGCGTGGCGAAGTTCTTCGACTCGGTCAAGGCGCTGGGCGTGGACGGCATCACCGTGTCGCCGGGCTATGCCTATGAGCGCGCGCCGGACCAGCAGCACTTCCTGAACCGCGGCAAGACCCGCCAGCTGTTCCGCGACATCCTCAGCCGCGGCCGCGCCGGCAAGAACTGGGCCTTCAGCCAGTCGACGCTGTTCCTGGACTTCCTGGCCGGCAACCAGACCTACCACTGCACCCCGTGGGGCAACCCGGCGCGCACCGTATTCGGCTGGCAGCGTCCGTGCTACCTGGTGGGCGAAGGCTATGCCGCCACCTTCCGCGAGCTGATGGAAGAGACCGACTGGGACGCCTACGGCACCGGCAACTATGAGAAGTGCGCCGACTGCATGGTCCACAGCGGCTATGAGGCCACCGCCGTGGCGGACACCTTTGCCCATCCGCTCAAGGCGCTGGGCGTGAGCCTGCGCGGCGTGCGCACCAGCGGGCCGATGGCGCCCGATATTGCGCTGGACCAGCAGCGGCCGGCCGACTACGTGTTCTCGCGCCACGTCGAGATCAAGCTCGAGGAAATCCAGCGCGCGAAGCCGCCCGCCAACCGGCCGCGGCCGGCCGAGGCCAACGCCGCGGCCACGCACTGACGGCACTGCCGATGGCCGCGGAACTTGCCGCCACCCTCCCGGGCGCTGCGCTGACCTGCGTGTCGGCGGGCTATGCGCTGGCCGCCGCCTGGCTGTCGCGCCGCGCGCCTGCGGCAGGCGGCGGCACGGCAACGACACCGGTCAGCGTGCTCAAGCCGCTGTGCGGCGCCGAGCCCCGGCTGTACGAGAACCTGGCCACGCTGTGCCGGCAGCGGCATCCGTCGTTCCAGCTGGTATTCGGCGTACGTGCCGCGGACGATCCCGCCATCGCCGTGGTCGAACGGCTGCGCCGCGACTTCCCGGCGTGCGACATCGCGCTGGTGGTCGATCCGCAAGTGCACGGCACCAACCTGAAAGTCAGCAACCTGATCAACCTGTTCGCGCAGGCCAGGCACGACTTGCTGGTGATCGCCGACAGCGATATCGCCGTGCCGCCCGACTACCTGGCGCGCGTGACCGCGCCGCTGGCCGATCGCGGCGTGGGCGTGGTCACCTGCCTCTACGGCGGCAATCCGACTGGCGGGCTGTGGTCGCGCATCGGCGCGCAGTTCATCAACGACTGGTTCGCGCCGTCGGTGCGCATCGCCCACGCGGGCGGCTCGCAACGCTTTGCCTTTGGCGCGACGATTGCGCTGCGGCGCGATGCGCTGGAAGCCAGCGGCGGCTTCGCAGCCTTGTCCGACCGGCTGGCCGATGACTACTGGCTGGGCGAGCTGACGCGGCAGCAAGGCTTGCGCACGGTGCTGTCGGAGGTGGTGGTCACGACCGACGTCACCGAGGACCATTTCACCGACCTGTGGCGGCATGAGCTGCGCTGGCTGCGCACGATCCGCTCGCTGAATCCGCCGGGTTTTGCCTTTACCTTCATCACGTTCACCTGGCCGATGCTGGCGCTGGGTGTACTGCTGGCACCGCTGCCGCTGGTGATTGCGGTGGCGGCCGTCGGCGCACTGGCGCGCAGCGTGCTGGCAGGCAGCATCGCCGCCGCACTGCGCGCACCGTTGCGCGATGCGCTGCTGCTGGCCGGCTGGGCATTTGCGCTGGCAGGCAAGCGCGTGCAGTGGCGCGAGCAGGTGCTGTCGGTGCGGGATGCCCTGCACACCAGTCCTGCGCTGACCCCGAACCAACCCTCATCCACCGGCATCCATCCCCAGAGGCCGCTATGAAAAAAACCCTGTTCCTCCAGGCCCCTTCCTTCGACGGCTTCGACGGCGGCGCGGGCTCGCGCTACCAGGCCAAGCGCGAGATCAAGTCGTTCTGGTACCCGACCTGGCTGGCGCAGCCCGCCGCGCTGGTGCCGGGCAGCCGCGTGCTGGACGCACCGGCCGACGGCCTGACCGCGCAGCAGACGCTGGATATTGCCGCGGACTATGAACTGGTCATCATCCACACCAGCACGCCCTCGTTCCCCACCGACGCCAAGTTCGCCGAGGAACTGAAGAAGCGCAAGCCGGATGTGATGATCGGCATGGTCGGCGCCAAGCCCGCGGTCGATCCGGGCGGCACGCTGGGCGCCAGCGAGGCCATCGACTTCGTCTGCCGCGAAGAGTTCGACTACACCTGCCAGGACGTGGCCGCGGGCAAGCCGCTCAAGGACATCCTGGGCCTCTCCTACCGGTTGCCGGATGGCTCGCTCGAACACAACGGGCAGCGCCCGATGATCGAGAACATGGACGAGCTGCCCTTCGTGGCGCCGGTCTACCGGCGCGACCTGAAGATCGACAACTACTTCATCGGCTACCTGAAGCACCCCTATGTGTCGATCTACACCGGACGCGGCTGCCGTTCGCGCTGCACCTTCTGCCTGTGGCCGCAGACCGTGGGCGGGCACCGCTACCGCACGCGCTCGGCCGAAAGCGTGATCGCCGAGGTCAAATGGATCAAGGAGAACATGCCCGAGGTGAAGGAGATCATGTTCGACGACGACACCTTCACCGACTTCAAGCCGCGCGTGGAAGAGATCGCGCGCGGGCTGGGCCAGCTGGGCGTGACGTGGTCATGCAATGCCAAGGCCAACGTGCCGTACAGCACGCTCAAGATCATGAAGGAGAACGGCCTGCGCCTGCTGCTGGTGGGCTATGAGTCCGGCGACGACCAGATCCTGCTGAACATCAAGAAGGGCCTGCGCACCGACATTGCGCGCCGCTTCACCGAGGACTGCCGCAAGCTGGGCATCCAGATCCACGGCACCTTTATCCTGGGCCTGCCGGGCGAAACGCGCGAGACCATCGAGAAGACCATCGAGTACGCCAAGGAGATCAACCCGCACACCATCCAGGTGTCGCTGGCCGCGCCCTACCCCGGCACCACGCTGTACCGCCAGGCGGTGGAGAACGGCTGGCTCGAGGAGAACAAGGTCATCAACCTGGTCAACGACCAGGGCGTGCAGCTGGCCGCGATCAGCTATCCGCACCTGTCCAAGGAAGACATCTACCACGGCGTGGAGACCTTCTATAAGCGCTTCTACTTCCGCCCCGGCAAGATCTGGGAAATCGTGCGCGAGATGCTGGGCAGCTGGGACATGATGAAGCGGCGCCTGCGTGAAGGCGTGGAGTTCTTCCGCTTCCTGCGGTCGCATGAGGCCTGATCCTGGCCCACGCGCTTTCCTGTGCCTCGCAACGCGCGCTGATCGTCACCGCCGACGACTTCGGGCTGCACCCCGCCGTCAATGAGGCGGTGGAGCTGGCCCACCGCAATGGCGTGCTCAACGCCGCCAGCCTGATGGTGGGCGCGCCCGCCGTGGCGGACGCGGTCGAGCGCGCGCGCCGGCTGCCATCGTTGCGCGTGGGGCTGCACGTGGTGCTGGCCGACGGCCCGGCCACGCTGCCGCGCGCGCAGATCCCCGACCTGGTCGACGCCGAAGGCCGCTTCGGCTCCGCCATGGCCCTGGACGGCTGCCGCTTCTTCTTCCTGCCGCGGGTGCGCCGCCAGCTGGCGGCGGAGATCCGCGCGCAGTTCGAAGCGTTTGCCGCCACCGACCTGCCGCTGGACCACGTCAACACGCACAAGCATTTCCACCTGCACCCGACGGTGCTGTCGCTGATCCTGTCGATCGGCCGCGACTACGGCCTGCGCGCGATGCGCCTGCCGCGCGAGCATGGCGCACCGTTGCTGCTGCGCCCCTGGCTGGCGCTGCTGCGCCGGCGCCTGGACCGCGCCGGCATCGCGCACAATGACTACGTGGTCGGCATCGCGCGCAGCGGGCAGATGGACGAGGCAGCCCTGCTGCAGGCGCTGGCGCAGTTGCCCGCGGGCGTGGGCGAGATCTACCTGCACCCGGCCGTGGTCTCTGGCGAGGCCATCACCGCATCGATGCGCGGCTACCGCCATGCCGATGAACTGGCCGCGCTGCTGTCGCCGCGCGTGCGCGCCGCGCTGGAGCGCGCGGCCAACCGGCGCGGCGGCTTTGCCGACGTGCTGGTGCCCTGATTTTTCAAGATGAAACGCATTGTTTACCTGACCGGCCTGATCGGCCTGCTGGCGCTCACCGCGCTGGTGATCCACCAGGGCGCCAGCGATATCGCCGCCATCGTGGCGCAGGGCGGCTGGCTGCTGCTGTTGCTGGTGCCCCTGCACGCACTGCCGCTGCTGCTCGACGCGCAAGGCTGGCGCGTCCTGCTGACCTCGGCCGACCCCGAGGAGAAGGCGGGGTTGGGCTTCCTGTGGTGGGTCGCCACGGTGCGCGAAGCGGTCAACCGCCTGCTGCCAACGGTGGGGGTCGGCGGTGAACTGGTCGGCATCCGCCTGACGCGGCTGCGCATCCGCGACACCACCGCCGTCACCGCCAGCATCGTGGTCGAAGTGATGCTGACGCTGTTCTCGCAGTACCTGTTCTCGGCCATGGGGGTGCTGCTGCTGGTGGCCGCGCTGCAGGACAGCGGCGGGGCCTGGGTCATCCTGGCCGGGCTGCTGCTGTCATTGCCGGTGCCGGTGCTGTTCGCGCTGTCGCTGCGGCACACCGCCGTGTTCGAAAAACTGGAAAGCGCGGCGCGCAAGCTGTTTGGCGAAGATCACCGCATTGTCGCGATGATCGACGGTGCGCGGCTCGATGCCCATATCCGCGCGCTCAACCGGCGCCGGCGCGAGCTGCTGGCGGCACTGGGCTGGCAGCTGGCGGGGCTCGTCAGCGGCACGCTGGAAATCTGGCTGGCGCTGATGCTGCTGGGCCATCCGGTGCCGGTCTGGCAGGCGCTGGCGATCGAATCGCTGACGCAGGCCGCGCGCCACGTAGCCTTCTTCGTGCCAGCCGGACTGGGCGTGCAGGAAGCCGTGGTGATGATGCTGGGGCAGGTGCTGGGGATAGACGCGCAGGTCTCGCTGGCGCTGGCGCTGGTCAAGCGCGCGCGCGAGATCCTGTTCGGCGTGCCCGCGCTGCTGTCATGGCAGTGGGTGGAGTTGCGCCACTGGCGGCGCAACCGGGACACCGGTCACGCCGCGCCATGATGGCGTGCGGCGCCCAGGCGTCAGATCAGGCGTCAGAGGCCTGGCGCGCGTTGTGGGTGGTCAGGTACTTCACCAGCCCGTCGACCCCGCTGCGCGCGACGATATCCGCAAACTGCTTGCGGTACACCTCGATCAGCCACGCGCCCATCATATTGATGTCGTAGATCTTCCAGCCGTTGGCTGTGCGCTGCAGCCGGTAGTCGATCTGCATCTCGTCGGCATTATTGATCACGCGCGTCTGCACCACCACATCGGTGGCGCCGCTGCCGGACTTGACCGGCTGGTAGCGGAACTTGACGTTCTGCTCGCGCAGCTGCGCCAGCGACACCGCATAGCTGCGCACCAGCAGCATCTGGAACTGCTCATGGAGCTGTTGCTGCTGCTCCGGCGTGGCGGTGCGCCAGGCACCGCCCGCCGCCAGCCGCGTGGTGCGCTGGAAATCCGTGTAAGGCAGGAACTGCTTCTGCACGACCGCGGTAATCTTGCCGAGGTCGCCGGCACGGGTGTCGGGATTGGACTGGATGGTGCCGATCACGCCCTCCACCGCGGCCTGCACCAGCCGCTCGGGGCTGGCGCGCAGGTCGCCGGGCTGGACTGCCTGGGCGTGCGCTACGGAAACCATGGCCACCGCTGCAAGCGGCGCCAGGGGAAGCAAAGCGTGAATCGTCATGGATGTGAAAACCAGGAAGGACCGTGAAGCGGCGCCGCCGCTGCATCGCCGGCGCCGAGGCTGACAGTTTATAGCGGATCGGCCTGAATCGCGGATGCCCGGGCCGCGCATGCCGCATGCGCCACGCTGCCAGCCGATATACTCGCGGTTCGTGCTCCTTCCGGATCCGCCCATGCTGACTTCGCTGCTGACACGCATTGTCCGGCTTGCCACCGCCTGGCCGTGGCGCGTCATCATCCTGGCGGCATTGCTGACCGCCGTCAGCGGCGTCTACGTGGCCCGCAACTTTGCGATCAACACCGACATCGGCCGCCTGCTGGAATCCGACGCCCCCTGGGCGGTGCGCGACGCGGCCATCGGCGACGCCTTTCCCCAGCGCAACCAGTTGATCCTGGCGGTGGTGCAGGCGCCCGCCACAGAGCTGGCCGACGCCGCCGCCGACGCGCTGGCCGAGGCGCTGCGCCGCCAGCCGGCACGCTTCACTGCGGTCAGCCAGCCTGGCGGCGGCCCGTTCTTCGCACGCAACGGATTGCTGTTCGCCAGCACGGATGAAGTGCGCCAGCTCACGCAGCAGCTTGTGCAGGCGCGTCCGCTGGTCAACGCGCTCGCACATGACCCGACACTGCGCGGCCTGTCCGATCTCCTCACCACCACGCTGACGCTGCCGCTGCAGATGGGGCAGGTAAAGCTGGGCGACATGGCCAGGCTGCTGGGCAGCAGTGCCCAGACACTGGACCAGGTGCTGGCCGGCAAGCCCGCCGCGCTGTCCTGGGCAGGGCTGCTCGACGACAGCCTCAAGCCCGGGCCCGATGGCCAGGTCTACAGCTACATCGCGCTCAGCCCGGTGCTGGACTACAGCGACCTGCAGGCCGGGGCCGCCGCCTCGCGCGCGATCCGGCAGGCAGCGGCCGACCTGCAGCTGGCGCAGCGCTACCAGGCCACGGTGCGCCTGACCGGCCCGCAGGCGCTGGCCGACGATGAATTCGCCTCGGTCAGCGACGGCGCCGTGCTCAACGGCGTGCTGACGGTGCTGGTGGTGGTCCTGATCCTGTGGCTGGCCTTGCGCTCGGCGCGGCTGATCGTGGCGGTGCTGGCCAGCCTGTTTGCCGGGCTGCTGATCACCGCCGCGCTGGGGCTGGCCATGGTTGGCGCGCTGAACATGATCTCGGTGGCGTTTGCGGTGCTGTTCGTCGGGCTGGGCGTGGACTTCGGCATCCAGTTCGGCGTGCGCTACCGCGCCGAGCGCCATGACCGCGACCATATCGTCGAAGCGCTGGGGCTGTCCGCGCGCGGCGTGGGCGCGCCGCTGGCCCTGGCCGCCGCGGCCACGGCGGCGGCATTCTTCTGCTTCCTGCCCACCGACTACCGCGGTGTGGCCGAGCTGGGGCTGATCGCGGGCGTGGGCATGATGGTGGCGTTCGCCACCACCTTCACGCTACTGCCGGCGCTGATCTGCGTGCTCAAGCCCGGCGGCGAGCCCGAGGCGCCGGGCTTCGCGTGGCTGGCGCCCGCGGACCGGTTCTTCGACCGCTATCGCAAGCCGGTGCTGCTGGTCACCCTGCTCGCGATCCTGGCAGGCGCGCCGCTGCTGCCGCACCTGCGCTTTGACTTCGACCCGCTGCACCTGAAGGACCCCAGGTCCGAATCGATGGCCACGCTGCTGGCGCTCAGGGACGCGCCGCAGGCCGGCACCGACGATGTCAGCGTGCTGGCGCCTTCGCTGCCGGCTGCGCGCGATCTCGCCGGCAAGCTCGCGGCGCTGCCCGAGGTGGCGCGCGCGGTCACGCTGCAGACCTTTATCCCCGACGACCAGCCGCCCAGGCTGCAGGCCATCGGCCAAGCTTCGGCCGCGCTGATGCCGGCGCTGACGCAGCCCGCCGCCACGCCCGCCACCGACAGCGCGCGCGTCAATGCGCTGCGCAATGCCGCGCGGCAGCTGGCCATCGCCGCCGACGAGCATCCCGGTCCGGGCGCGGCCGAAGCCGCGCACCTGTCCGCCGCGCTAAAGAAGCTGGCCACCGCCGACGCCGCCACGCGCGACCGAGCCGAGCGCGCCATCGCCGTGCCGCTGCAGCTGGCGCTGGCACGGCTGAAGCTGGCGCTGGGCCCGCAGCCCGTCAGCCAGCAAACGCTGCCGCCCGAACTGGTGCGCGACTGGATCACGCCGGACGGGCGCGCGCTGGTCAACGTCAGCCCGAAGCTGCCGCCGCCCGCCAGCGCGCAACGCGAAGCCGCGCTGGACCGCTTCATCACCGCGGTGCAGCGCGTGGAGCCGACCGCCACCGGCGGGCCGATCGCGATCCGCGGATCGGCCGATACCATCATGGCCGCCTTTACCCAGGCAGGCGTGTGGGCGGTGGTGTCGATCACCATCCTGCTGTGGATCACGCTGCGCCGCTTCGGCGACGTGCTGCGCACGCTGATACCGCTGCTGGTTTCGGCCATCGTCACGCTGGAGTTGTGCGTGCTGTTCGGCATTGCGCTGAACTTTGCCAACGTGATCGCGCTGCCGCTGCTGCTGGGTGTCGGCGTCGCGTTCAAGATCTACTACGTGATTGCCTGGCGGCACGGCAAGACCCAGCTGCTGCAGTCCAGCCTGACGCACGCCGTGCTGTACAGCGCGGCCACCACCGCCACCGCTTTCGGCAGCCTGTGGCTGTCGCAGCATCCCGGCACCGCCAGCATGGGCAAGCTGCTGGCGCTGGCGCTGGCGTGCACGCTGGTCGGCGCGGTGTTCTTCCAGCCGATCCTGATGGGCCGCCCGCGCGAAGGCGCCCATCACAAACATGACAAAGCCGCCCGGTCATGATCACAAACCCGACGCGGCCGACCCCGATCCCCTTCGTACGATGCCTTTACGCCAGCACGCTACATCCGTTGCCACCACCGCCATTGCCGCCGCGCTGCTCGCCGGCTGCGCCACCGGCCCGCAAGCCAATCCCGACGATCCGCTCGAGCCGATGAACCGCGCGGTCTTCACCGTCAACGACAAGCTCGACCAGTACGTGGCCGTGCCGGTGGCCAAGGGCTACAAGGCGGTCACGCCGGAGCCGGTGCGCACCGCGGTCACCAATTTCTATTCGAATATCGCGGACATCGGCAACTTTGCCAACAACCTGCTGCAAGGCAAGGGCGTTGAGGCCGCGGAGAGCTTCATGCGGGTCGCGATCAATTCCGTGCTGGGTATCGGCGGACTGATCGACATCGCCACGCCCGCCGGGCTGCAGAAGCATTCACAGGATTTCGGCCTGACGCTGGGCACGTGGGGCGTGCCGTCGGGACCCTACCTGGTGCTGCCGCTGTTCGGCCCCAGCTCATTCCGCGACGGCGTGGGCCTGTATGTGAATTTCTGGTTCGACCCGACCACTTATGCCGAGCCGGCGGTGCGCAATTCGCTGTTCGGGATGAATGTGGTGGACGTGCGCACCAACCTGCTGGGCGCCACCGACCTGCTGAAGCTCGCGGCACTGGACAAGTACACCTTTGTGCGCGATGCCTACCTGCAGCGGCGCCGCTACCTGCTGGGAGAGAACACGTCGCTGCCGGACTACGACGAAGACGACGACAGCGGCGCGGCCGCCGCGCCCGCCGCGGACGCGCCGGCGGGCACGCCTGCGCCCGCGCAGCCGCAGGCGCCGCGCTGATGCGGCCTTAGCCGCCGATCCCCAGCAGCACCACCTCGAAGGTCAGGGTGGCGTTCGGCGGGATCGTGCCCGGCACGCCGCGCGCGCCGTAGGCCGTGCCCGGCGGGCAGGTCAGCTTGGCCTTGCCGCCCACCTGCATCGCCTGCACCCCTTCGGTCCAGCATGGGATCACGCGGTTGAGCGGGAACGAGATCGGCTGGCCGCGCTTGTACGAGCTGTCAAACTCGGTGCCGTCGGCCAGCGTGCCGCGGTAGTGGACCTGCACCGCGTCGGTGGCCTTGGGCGAGGCGCCATTGCCCTTGATCAGGTGCTGGATGGTCATGCCCGACGCCAGCGTCTGCGGCGCCGCCGCGGGCGCGGCCGGGGCCGAGGCAGCCGGGGCGGCTGCGGATGCGGCGCAGGCGAAGGTCAGGGTGCCGAGGAAAAGCGCAAGTGTTTTCATGGGAAGCCTGGTCGTGAGGTCGTGATTGGGGATGCGGCAGTTTAACCGACACATGGCAACCATATGGCGGCAGCGGCATATAGCGCACGACGCACCCCGGCCATGCGCCTTGCGGTGGGCATGGTGCGGCGCACCCCGCCGCACCCGTTACACGGGGCGTTTTGCCGTCTACGATGGTTCGTGACAGCCCCGCTACCGCGGGCGCACGGAGATTGCCATGGCACTGACGGATTCACGGGACCTCGCGGTCTCGACCCAGAACGCCCGTTCGGTCGAGCAGTATGAGACGGCCCTGCAACTGCTGAACGGCTATTACGGCGATCCGCTCGCCGCCATCGACACGGCGCTGGCCGCCGACCCCGACTTCGCCATGGGCCACGCGCTGCGCGCCGCGCTGATGGTCACCTCTGGCGATGGCACGGCCGAGCCCATGCTGCGCCAGAGCGTCGAAGCCGGCGAAGCCCTGTACGGCCGCGCCAACGACCGCGAGCGCCGACATATCGCCGCGGCACGCGCCTGGCTGGACGGCGAGTTCGAGCGCTCGGTCCGGCTCTACGGCGATATCGTGATCGACTATCCACGCGACCTGCTGGCGATCCAGACCGCGCATCTCGAAGACTTCCTGCTGGGGCAGTCATCGATGCTGCGCGACCGCGTGGCGCAGGCGCTGCCGCACTGGGATGCCGGCATGCCGGGCTACGGCTACCTGCTCGGCATGCATGCCTTCGGCCTGGAGGAAACCCAGCTCTACGGCCGCGCCGAGGAAAGCGGCCGGCGCGCGCTGGAGCTCAATCCGCGCGACCCGTGGGCCGTGCACGCGGTGGCGCACGTGATGGAGATGCAGGGCCGGCTGGCCGACGGCATCGCCTGGCTGGACGGGCGCCGCGACGACTGGTCCGACGACAATATGCTGGCCGTGCACAACTGGTGGCACCTGGCATTGCTCCAGCTGGAAGAGGGCAGGACCGACGAGGTGCTGGCGCTGTACGACCGCTATATCAAGCGCCCCGCGCCGGCGATCGCGCTGGACCTGGTGGATGCCTCCGCGCTGCTGTGGCGGCTGCACCTGCGCGGCGTGGACGTGGGCGGGCGCTGGCAGCCGGTGGCGGACGACTGGCTGGGCCGCGGCGCGGCCGGCTACTACGCCTTCAACGATGTCCATGCCGTGATGGCCAGCCTGGGCGCGCACCGGCCCGCCGCCGCCGACCAGGTCCGTGCCGCGCTGGAGCGCGCCGCCCTTGGCAACGGCACCAACGCGATGATGTCGCGCGATGTGGGGCTGCCGGTGGCCGATGCCCTGATCGCGTTCGACCAGGGCGATTACACCACCGCCATCGACCTGCTGATGCCGGTGCGCCTGATCGCCCACCGCTTCGGCGGCAGCCATGCGCAGCGCGACTTCATCAGCCTGACCCTGCTCGAGGCGGCGCTGCGCGGCGGCCGCAGCAACCTGGCGATCGCGCTCACGGCCGAACGCGCCGCGCTCAAGCCCATGAGCCCTAGCCTGCACCGGCTGGTGCAGCGCGCCGACTCGTGCCGCGCATAAGTCTCCCTGCCACGGCCTGGATCGGCGCCTATACTGCACCTGTCCTGACCGGAGACCCCCCATGCCCAGCATCCGCGCCTTGTTCCGCCCCGCCCTCTTTGCTGCCAGCGCCGCGCTGGCGCTGGCCGCCGTGCCGGCTATTGCCCATCACGGCTGGTCCACCTACGACGAGACCAGGCCGCTGACGCTGACCGGCAAGATCGTCGAAAGCCACTACGAGAACCCCCACGCGCATATCCGCATTGACGCCGGCGGCAAGCACTGGCTGGCTGTGCTGGCGCCTGTGTCGCGGATGGCGGCGCGCGGCGCCACCGCCGACAAGGTCGCTGTGGGGCGCGAGGTCACGCTGGTCGGCTACGCCAGCAAGGACAAGGCCGACGAGCTGCGCGCCGAGCGCATCACCGTGGACGGCAAGACCGTCGAGTTGCGCTGAGCCGGTGCGCGCCGCATGTCGGTGCTGTTCGCGCAATGGACGGAATGGGCCGGCGCGCTGGCACGGCTGCCGTTCTCGATCGCCCTGCGCAGTTCGGCCTGGGCCTATCCCGCAGTGGAGATCGTCCACCTGGCTGGCATGGCCCTGCTGTTCGGCTCCATCTTCGTGGTCGACATGCGCCTGGCCGGACTCGGCCGGCGGCTGCCGGTGAGCCTGCTGTTGCGCCATGCGCTGCCCTTCACCGCCGGCGCCTTCGTCGCGGTCGCGGGCAGCGGCGTGCTGCTGTTCCTGGCCCATGCCGATGAGCTGGCCGCCAATCCCGCGTTCCTGGCCAAGCTGTGCCTGATCGCGCTGGCCCTGGCCAATGTGCTGTGGTTCCACCTCGGGCCATATCGCAGCCTGCATGCCGGGCAACGGGGCTGGGACAGCGGCGTCGCGCCGCCAGCCGGCGCGCGGGTCAGCGCCATTGTCTCGATGGTGACGTGGTCGCTGGTGATCTGTGCCGGGCGCCTGATTGCCTATGTCTGATTGCCCCGGCCTCACAGCGGCGCCGGAGACAGCATCCCCAGCATCGCCACCAGGGCCATCACCAGCGCTGCGGCGCAGGCCTCCAGCAGCAGGCTGCGCCGCAGCGCCAGCGTCGCCACCCGATGCTCCCCGGCCTGCACCGCCAACGCCAGCCGCGGGCTCAGGCGGAAGCGGTTCGCGGCAGCCAGGCCAAGCATCGCCACGAACAGCGCGAGCTTGGCGGCCAGCAGCCCGCCATAGGACATCGGCGCAAAATCCGGCAGCGCCGGGCCCACGATGAACCAGTAGTTGAGCACGCCGGTCAGCAGCAGCGTGGCAACAATGATGGTGCCGACGCGGGCGAACCCGTTCGAGGTGCGGCTCAGCAGCGCCACGGCCGCCTGGTCCGATGGCGGCCGCGCCAGCGACAGCAGCAAGAACGCGGCCAACGCGCCAACCCAGGCGCCGGCGGCCAGCAGGTGTGCCACGTCGGCGCTCTGGTGGACATAGCGCATGGCGCCTTCATGCATCGCGCCGTGGCCGCCCCAGGCCAGCGTCGCCAGCGCAATCCCGCCGAACCCGGCCAGCACCGCGAAGCGCGCGCCCGGCCGCCTGCGCCAGGACACGCTGGCCAGCACGCAGAGCAGCAAGGCCACCAGGCGCACCGACCAGGCCACGCCGAAATCCGTTCCCGTGACGATCATCGCGAAGACGTGGCCCTGCAATGCAGCGTAGTCGGACACCCCCGTCATCGCCCGGGCCATCACGACGAGGGCGCCCAGCGAGAGCACGATGCCCGCTACGGCACAGCCCAGCGCAAGCGCCTGGCATCGCATGGCAAAGCGTGAGGCCCGTTCACCCCGATGCAGCGCATAGGTGCAGAACAGCGGCAGCCCGAACAGCAAGGCCAGGTCGACATAGAGCGCCAGGCGCAGCCCGGCGGCCACCCAGTCCGGTTGCGGCAATCACTTCACCGTGAAGGCGATATTGCCGTTGACGGGATGGGTATCGGACGACACCGCCCGCCAGTCCACCCGATAGCTGCCGGCCGGCAGCGGCTGCGCCGGCGTGATCACCATGGCCTTGGGGTCGTCGCTGCCGGAGACTTTCGCGGCCATTTTCATCGGCGCATGACTGGCCATGCCCGGCATGCCGGTCATCACCAGGCTGGCACCGGAAAACTGGGTGACCAGGGTCTCGGAGAACTGCAGTTCGATCTTCTGCGGCGCCGCCACCTCGGCCTTGTCCGCCGGCGTGGACGACACCAGCTTCGGGTGCGCGAAGGCGATGCTGCTGGCCAGCGCGGCGGTTGCGGCAAGCAGGGTCTGGATCAGGGGGCGATTGGCATGCATGGTTGTCTCCGCTTGGGGATGATGAAGTTGTCGTGTCAGAACCAGACGCGGACACCGGCGACGAAACGCGTTTCGCCCGCCTTGCCGCCAGAGGTCCGGATCATGTCGGCGGTATTGCCAAAGGTCTGGTAGCGCTCCACGCCGATATACGGCGCAAACTGCCGGCTGAACTCATAGCGCAGCCGCAGCCCTACGGTGCCGTTGGACAAGCCGCTGCCGATGCCCACCTCCGGGTCGTTCTTGCCATAGAGGTTGGCTTCGATGCGTGGTTGCAGGATCAGGCGCTGGGTCAGCAGCAATTCGTATTCGGCGGACAGCCGCAGCGCGGTGCGGCCGCTGGTGCCGACATAGGCAGTGGCATCGACCTCGAACCAGTACGGCGCCAGCCCCTGCACGCCGAAGGCCAGCCAGTTGCGCGCCGGGCGCCCGCTGCCGGCATCGTTGCGCAGGCCCAGCTGGGTATCCCAGTAGCTCGCCACGGCGTGGCCCCACAGCAGCTCGGTGCGGGCCTCGTGCAGCTTGCCCTTCGACGCTTCGCCCTCGGCCTTGAGCACCAGCTTGTCATAGCTGTTGCCGAACCATGCCTGCACCTCGTAGGCGGCGGCATTGCTGCCGCTGGCGTGGGCCCACTCCAGGCGGTCGACCAGCACCGAGGCGAACAGGTGCTCGTCGGCCATCACCAGCTGGCGCTTGTCGCCAAGCGCGTACTTGCCGACGCCCAGCTGGTAGCCGCCGGAATAGGCATGCGGATCGCGGGCGTCGGGCGGCGCGCTGCCGCCCTGCATCTTCATGTCGCCGTGGTCCATGGCAGGGGCGGCCATGCCCTGCATGTCCGGCATCGGCGCGCCGCCACCGTCCATGGTCTGGATCCCGTCCTGCTCCATGCCCTGCATCTGGCCATGGTCCATGCCCTGCATGGCGGCCGGGGCATCGTGCTTGTGCGCATGGCCGGCATGCGGATCCTGCGCCTGAGCTGCGCCGATTGCGGTCAATGCCAGCGCCGCGGCCAGTATCGTCTTCGTGTGCCTGTGCATGGAGATTGCGAATTCAGGTTGAGCCATCACGCCACCACCACTTCACGGAACATGCCCGCATCCATATGCAGCATCAGGTGGCAATGCCAGGCCCAGCGTCCCAGCGCATCGGCAGTGACCAGGAAGCTGATGCGCTGCGCCGGCTGCACGGGGATGGTGTGGCGCCGCGCCTGGAAGCTGCCGTCCGGCGCTTCCAGCTCGCTCCACATCCCGTGCAGGTGCATGGGGTGGGTCATCATGGTGTCGTTGTGCAGGATCACGCGCAGCCGTTCGCCGTGCCGGAAGTAGATCGGCGTCGACTTGCCGAACTCGACGCCGTCGAAGGACCAGGTGTAGCGCTCCATATTGCCGGTCAGGTGCAGCTCGACCTCGCGCCCGGGGCCGCGCGCATCCATGGCGCCGCCGATGGTGTGCTGGTCGGCCAGGGTCAGCACGCGCCTGCCGTTGTTGCGCAGGCCAATGCCGGGATCGTCCAGGTTGGTGCGGGCCATGTCGACGCGCATGTCGGTGCCCGGACCGTATTCGGTGCGGGCGTGGCGGGCGGTCTTGCTGGGGACCTTGAGCGGATCGGCGGCGGCCATGGCGTGCTGGCTGTGGTCCATGCCGGCGTGGTCCATGCCCTGCATCGGCATGGCACCGTGCTGCATGCCGCCGTGTCCGGCATGCCCGCCATGCCCACCGTGGCCCGTCATCTCGCCCATCATGTCGGTCATGGTCAGCCATACGGCCTGGTCGAGCGCGGGCACCGGCGCCGCCAGCCCTTCCCTGACCGCCAGCGTGCCGCGCGCATAGCCGGTACGGTCCATCGACTGCGCGAACAGGGTGTAGGCGTCGTCGCGCGGCTCGACGATGGCATCGCAGGTCTCGCCGGGGCCGAAGCGGAATTCGTCGACCGTGACCGGCTCGATATCCTGGCCATCGACCTGCACCACCCGCAGCTTCAGCCCGGGGATGCGCACGTCGTAGAAGGTGTTGCCCGAGCCGTTGATAAAGCGCAGGCGCACGGTCTCGCCGCGCCGGAACAGGCCGGTCCAGTTGCCGGCCGGCGTGACGCCGTTGGCCAGGTGCGTCAGCGTGGCGCTGGACAGGTCCGCCAGGTCGGTCGGGCTCATCCGCATCTGGTTCCACATGCTGCGCTTGTCCAGCGCCTGCTTCAGCCCGTCGCGCGAGACATCGCGGAAGAAGTCCACCACCGTGGGCTGGTTGTAGTTGTAGTAGTCGCCCTGGACCTTGAGTTTGGTCAGCACCCGCATCGGGTCTTCGTCGGTCCAGTCCGACAGCAGCACGGTGTGGTCGCGATCGACCCGCACGGTTTCCTGCCCAGAGGCCGGATCGATGACGATGCCGCCGTACACGCCGGTCATTTCCTGGAAGCCGGAATGCGAGTGGTACCAGTAGCTGCCGGTCTGCGCGACCTTGAAGCGGTAGGTGAAGGTCTCGCCGGGCGGAATGCCGGCAAAGCTGATGCCGGGCACGCCGTCCATCTCATACGGCAGGATGATGCCGTGCCAGTGGATCGAGGTGGCCTCGCGCAGGCGGTTGGTCACGCGGATGGTGACCGTGTCGCCCTCGCGCCAGCGCAGCGTCGGGCCGGGCAGCATGCCGTTGATGGTGGTGGCAATGGTCGGCTTGCCGGTAAAGTTGACCAGCGACTCGCCGATCACCAGATCGAACTCGGTGCCGCGCAGGACCGGCGCCGATCCGGAGCCGGCCGGGGCAGCCTGCCCGGCGCGCTGGCCCGCATGCTGCGCCCACGCGCTGCCGCCAACGCCGGCAAGGCTGGCCACCACGCCGCCGGCAACCAGCCCTTGCACGAAGCGGCGGCGGGGAAGATCGGGCAGCACAAGGCCGGTACTGGGGTGGCGTCGCATGTCATCAGTCCTGGTTGAAAGCATGCCAAGCGTAGCGAAGGCCACCCTACGCACGTCTGACTGGAACATGACATTCCGGTAATCTTCCGGTCATGTTGGCGCCCGCGTTGCCGGCGTAGAGTTGCCGGACCCTGCCCAAAGGGCCGATCGATCAAGGAAAGTGCTGTGAAACTGCTAGTGGTGGAGGACGAGTCCAAGACCGGCGAATACCTGCGCCAGGGGCTGACCGAGGCGGGCTTTGTCGTCGACCTGGTGGCCAACGGGTTGGACGGCCAGCATATGGCGATGACCGAGCCCTATGACCTGGTCATCCTGGATGTGATGCTGCCGGACGTCGACGGCTGGCGCATCGTGCAGGCGCTGCGCGCGGCGGAGATCGCCGTGCCGGTGCTGTTCCTGACCGCGCGCGACAGCGTGGCCGACCGCGTCAAGGGGCTGGAGCTGGGTGCGGACGACTACCTGGTCAAGCCCTTCGCCTTTTCCGAGTTGCTCGCGCGGGTGCGCACGCTGCTGCGCCGGGGCACGGCGCAGATGGCGCTGGACCGCATCCAGGTGGCCGACCTGGTGCTGGACCTGGGCCGCCGCCGGGCCACGCGCGCCGGGCGCCGCATCACGCTGACCAGCAAGGAATTCGCCTTGCTGGAACTGCTGGCGCGCCGCCGCGGCGAAGTGCTGCCGCGCTCGCTGATCGCCTCGCAGGTGTGGGACATGAACTTCGACAGCGACAGCAATGTCATCGACGTCGCCATCCGGCGCCTGCGCGCGAAGATCGACGATGAGTTCGAGCCCAAGCTGATCCAGACCGTGCGCGGCATGGGCTATGTGCTGGAAGCCCCCGAGGCAGCGGAGGACGCTGATTGACATCCTCCCCTCCCTAAAGGGAGGAGATTCCCTCTGCAGGCGATCGATGTCCCGATCGGGCAAGAATATTTAGCGCAGCGTTCACATCGCGATCATGTACAGCACCGCATTCACTGCATACCCACTGCCTTATTCCGAGGTCTGCGATACCTTTCGGCCTCTCCGGCGGCATCGCGTCGCACGAAGAGCAGACCTGGGTGGTGAAACGTTCGTCGACTTCCTCGTACCACGCGCCATGCGCAATCGCCTTGTACGCGAGCATTGTTCGGAAGGACGACCAGCCCGCATCGAGGACGGACTTCGCCATGCTGGTCCTGGCGAGGCCGGCGGCATTCACATTACCCACCGCGATGTAGTCGAAGTCCCGCACGATGCGATGCGAGAGCTTGTGCAGGAAGTCGCGCCTCGCATTGGCGATGCGCGCGTGGAGGTTCGTGGCCTGTCGTTTCTTGCGCGCACGCTGCGCCTTGGCAAGGGCTTGCTCGAGTTGGCCAAGGTGACGCGGATTCTCGATCTTCTCGCCGGTCGAGAGTGTGGCAAGGTCCTTCAAGCCAAGATCGATGCCAATGCCAGGTTGCGGGGCACGGGCCGGAGTGTCGGCAACTTCAATCACGATATTCAGGAACCAGTTGCCCCGGGCGTCGCGGGAGAAATTCGTACCGTCCTTGATCTTGCCTTCGGGAAGGGGACGGGAGCTGAAAACGCGAAACGTATTGCCAGCAAAGCGGAACGCATCGCCAGAACGCTTGAGATCTCGCCCCTTGAGGGGTACCCAACCGAGGGACCTGCGACCGCGATAGCGCAGGTACGGCCGGCGGTGCTGGCTACGCGACTTGGCGTACTGCTCGCAAACCGCGTTGACGGTGCCGGAATGGATGCGCAGTTCCTTGCTGCTGCCGGTGGTCAGCACGTTCAGATCGAAACCGTGGGCCATTTCTTGCCCCACTTGAGTGCGTGCTTCTGCGTGTCGTTGCAGAAGTTCCAGACGTAGTTCACCGCGCGGCTCTGCTGATTGAGCAGGCCGTTCAGCGACTTCACCCGGTAGCGATAGACCAGAAGCATGCCGGTCATTCTAAATTGGAAGTGCTTGCTGCCGGCGGCACTCCTTTCACACCCCGCCCTGAAGGGCGAGGTTCCTCGGAGCAAGTCTGATGAAGGTCCGGATGTCGCTGACGGCACGGCTCACCATCCTGTTCTCGCTGTCGTCGGCCGCGGTGCTGCTGGGGCTGGGCGTGCTGATCTGGCTGGCGATCGACAATCATTTCGCCGACGAGGACTACGCCGTGCTGGGCGACAACGTGCGGCTGATCCAGAAGATCGCGGCCGAGGGCCCGGCGGCGTCGCTGCCGCAACGCCTGGGCCCGGTGCTGGAACACCATGCCGGCTTCGTCGCCGAAGTGCGCGCCGCCGACGGCAAGCGCCTGTATGCCACGCAGGACTTCGACTTCGGCATGGCCCTGGCCGCCGCCGCGCAACTGCCGGCGCAACGGCATGCCTTCACCTGGGAACAGGGTGGCCAGACCTACCGCGGCATGCGTGCGCTGGCGCAGGTGCCGCCCGGGCAGCCGGGTCCGCTGCAGGTCGTGGTCGGCATGGACACGGCGCTGCATGCCCACTTCATGCACGCCTTCCGCCAGTCGCTGGCCTTCTACACCGCGCTGGCCGCGCTGGCGAGCGGGCTGCTGGGCTGGTGGGCCGCGCGCCGCGGACTCTGGCCACTGCGCACCATGGCCTCGCGGGCGCGCACCGTCACTGCGCACAAGCTGGACGAGCGCATGCCGGTCGATGCCGTGCCGGTGGAAATGGCCGACCTGGCCGCGACGCTCAACGCCATGCTGGAGCGCCTGCAGCGCGATTTCGCGCGCCTGTCGGAATTCTCATCGGACCTGGCGCATGAGTTGCGCACGCCGATCACCAACCTGATGACGCAAACCCAGGTGGTGCTGTCGCAGCCGCGCGATGCGGACAAGTACCGCGACGTACTGGCGTCCAACGTGGAAGAGCTGCAGCGGCTGTCGCGCATGGTGTCGGACATGCTCTACCTGGCGAAGATGGAGCACGGCATCACCCTGCCGAACGCCGAGCCGATCGAGGTGGCTGATGAAGTCGCTGCGCTGTTCGATTTCTACGATGCGTTGGCTGAGCACAAGGGTGTGCGCCTGGCACTGCGCGGCAGTGGCCGCATCACCGGCGACCGGCTGATGCTGCGGCGGGCGTTGAGCAACCTGCTGTCGAACGCGCTGCGGCATACGCCTGCGGGCAAGGGCATTGTGGTGGAGATTTTGCCCTCTGCCGAAGGGGTGACCGTGGTCGTCGAGAACGAAGGCGAGACTATCCGGCCTGAGTTGCTGCCCTCGCTGTTTGACCGGTTCTTCCGTGCGGACAAGTCGCGGGCGCGGCCAGAGTCCGATGGTGCGGGGCTGGGGCTGGCGATCACGCAGGCGATTGTGGCTGCGCATGGCGGGGGGATTGGGGTGGAGTCGGTGGAGGGGAGGACGCGCTTTGTCTTGACGTTCAGGGGATAGGGAGTGAGGGAGATTCAGCCGTGCCAGCGGTGATCGCATCCGCCGGTAACCCAGGCAGCATGGCGCGTATCGCGGGGACAAGCTCCCGCGTGAGCACGGTCCGCGTGATCCGGGCAATGTCTTCGGCGAGGCCGGACCATTCCGCCATTCGGTAGAGCAGGTAAAAATCGCGCTGGCCCAGCCGGGATGGCGGGATCGGCACCAGGTCGACCTGATCCAGCCACACCCGCGATTGCCAGAGGCAAAGGGGCGTGCTGACGGCCCATCCGAGTCCCGCAGCCACCAGGCTCAGCAGCGGGTCCGTCGCATCGAACTCGAACCGACGTGCCGCTTCCACGCCGATGTGGCGCAGGTATCGCTCGACTTGCTGGCCGATGACCGAGCGCTGCGTATACCGGATCAGCGGCAGGTCGCCGACACGGTCAGCGAGGTCTCGCGCCTCGGACAACGGCAATACGTGGCTGCCTTTGGGAAATACCGCCACCCAGCTTTCGGAAAACAGAAGTCGCTGGAAAATGCGTGCGTCGGCTACCGGCACTTCGGTACAAATCGCCAGGTCCAGCTCTCGGCCCAGCAGCTGGGCATTCAGGCCCGGGGTCAAGCCAGACCATAGCTGCATTTGCCTGGCAGACCCTGACAGGCCGCGAATCAACGCCGGCCCCAACGTCGCTGCAAAGGAGTCCACACAACCGAACCGTATCTGGGCGTGCTCCAGCCGCACGCGCTTGCGCAGCTCCTCATCCACATGCCTGGCGTCGGCCAGCAGGCGGTCCGCCATCTCCAGCAGGATGTTCCCTGCGCGCGTGGGCCTGGCAGGCCGAACTTCCCTGTCGAAGAGCTGGATCCCGTACTCGACCTCGAGTGAGCGGATCATCTGGCTGACCGCGCTTTGACTAACGCCGAGCCGTTGTGCGGCCAATGCCATGGAACCGGATTCGCAGACGGCCATGAAAACCTGGAGTGCGTGCAGGTCGGGCACGCGCTCGCGGCGCCGGGTCGGGGAAATCGCGGAGGGCATGGGAGCGGACTTGGCCATGTGCTTGCGTGCAATGGTGAGCGGTGTCGGCACACTGTAACTTAAGAAATCTTAAATTTTTATATAAATATTTCTTCATCTAAGGCTCCCGGCTGCCGTCGCTTCTAGGCTTGCATCCAGTTCTGTTCCTACCAGGAAATCTCCATGCAAAGCTACGACGCGATCGTTATCGGGGCCGGCGTGATCGGCAGTTCTGTCGCCTGTCATCTCGCCCGCCAGGGCTGCACCAACGTACTGGCTCTCGACCGCATGCAGATCGGTACAGGAACCACCTCCCAATCCAGCGGCATTCTGCGGACGCACTACTCGGTCATTGAGAACGTCCGGCTGGCGCAAGCGTCGTGGCAGGTGTTCAACGACTTTCCCGCTTACCTGGGCGATGAAGAGGCCTCTGCGGGCATGGTCAAGTGCGGCTACCTGATCGCCGCGCCGGATGGCCCCAAGCTGGCCCCGCTGCGTGCCTCGCTGGAGGCCCAGCAGGCACAGGGGATCGACGTGCGTTTGCTCGATGCAAAGGAAGCGCAAGGCCTGCTTCCGATTGCCCGCTTCGATGACGCCGCGCTGATCGGCTACGAGCCGGAAGCCGGCTTTGCCGACGCTTACCTGGTCGCAACCGGCTTTGCGCGGGCGGCGCGCCGCCTCGGGGTCAGGATCCTCGAAGGCGTCGGCGTCGAACGGTTATTGCTCGACGGCGGCAAAGTCGCCGGCGTTGAAACCTCGCGAGGCACTTTCCTCGCCGGCACCGTCATCAGCACACAGAATATCTGGGCGACCGAAATCGAGCGCTGGACCGGCATCGCCAGCCCGGTCGTTCCCGAGCGCCATGCCGTCCTGGCACTGGATGCTGCATCGCCCTATACGTTCCAGATGCCGGTGTACAAGGACCTCGGCTCGCCCGGCATGCTGTATTGCCGCAGTTACGGCGGCAGGCAGATGCTGGTCAGCGAGGGCACCGTCGGCGAGACGCTGTCGTCGCCGGACAACGAGCAAGGCGACATCAGCATGGATTACATGGTGGAAGTCGGCGCGCAAGTCGCCGAGCGCTTCCCCACCTATGCGGACGCCGGGATTGCTTCGTCCTGGACGGGCGTCTACGACGTGACGCCCGACTGGAACCCTGTGCTCGGGCATCTGCCCGATGTACCGGGTCTCGTGGTGGGCTACGGCTTCTCGGGCCACGGCTTCAAGCTGGCTCCCGCGGTCGGACGCGTGCTGGCCCAGGCAGCCCTGGGCATCGAGACCGAGATTGACATCGCCCCTTATTCGCTGGAGCGCTTCCGCAATGGTGCGCTGCTGACTGGCAAGTACGGTCTCGGCGCGGTGTCCTGAGCCCCGCCTTTGCAGTGCTGCCGATCCTGATCGCAGGGCACCATCACTCCCCTTGGCGCGGATAGATGGTGATGGACAGGAACCTGATTGGGCACCTGGTCAGGCCTACCGGGCCATGCGGTATCTCGCCGGCGAAGGTCAGGGAATCGCCGGGTTCGAGCGTATAGGTTTGCTGTCCGCAGCGATACTCGACCACGCCCTCCAGCATGTACAGGAATTCGGTGCCAGGGTGCTGGAAGGTCGGATAGCGCTCGGTGTCGTCCTCGATCGTGATCAGGAACGGCTCAAAGGCTTTCACAGGGCCCTGGTCATAGGCCAGCAGATGATAGGTATGGCCGCTCTTGGTGCCGCGTCGCACCACCTCCATCCCCGCTCCATGCCTGACATGCTGCGCGGCGGCCGACGCGCCATCGTACTTGCTGAACAGCACCGCCATTGGCACACCCAGCGCGCGGGCGATACGTGCAAGCGTATCCATGCCGGCCATGGTGCTGCCCGTCTCGATCTTCGACAGCATCCCGCGGCTCAGACCTGCCTGTTCCGCGACCTGGGCAATCGTCAGCCTTTCCCGCAGTCGCAGCTCGCGGATGACCATGCCCACCGATTCCTCAATGTGGGGCACGTGGGCTTCAAAAGGGGGCTCGGCATGGGTCTTCATGTGGGGTTTCTCAGTCATTGACGCACCAGGAACTAGATTCCTGATGGGCACACTTGTTGCTCCACAGGAATCATCGCAGATTTGCTTCCCAGTGGAGCAAATCATGCGCCTGGCGCTGCGAGGCGCATTCTAAAGTCGTAAGGAGCCTGATCCATGAAGTCAGAGTTGAGTGCGCATCTTGCCGCGCCAGCCGGGGCGCTGACCCCAGCTCCGCGGCTCAACACCGTCGAAGAAGCGCAGGACTATCTGCTGGCGCGCGGCGTCAGCTACGTCCTTGCACAGTTCGTCGATATCCACGGCGTCGCCAAGGCCAAATCGGTGCCCGTGGCGCATCTTGGTTCGGTCCTGTCGGAGGGTGCAGGCTTTGCCGGCTTTGCCATCTGGGGCGTTGGCATCGAGCCGCATGGCCCGGACTTCATGGCTCGCGGGGACCTCAACACCATTGGGCTCGTGCCATGGCAGCCGGGCCTGGCCCGGATCGTATGCGAAGGGCATGTCGATGGTGCGCCATGGAAGTACGACAGCCGGGTCGTCCTGAAGCAACAGGTCGCCAGGCTCTCGCAACGCGGCTACACGCTCTATACCGGCCTCGAGCCCGAATTTTCCCTGCTGCGCCGTGACGACAAAGGCGGCATCGCGCCGTGCGACCCGAGCGATACGCTGGCCAAGCCTTGTTACGACTACAAGGGGCTGTCGCGCACGCGCACTTTCCTGGAGCGTCTGTCCAACGGCCTGCGCGCGGCGGGCATCGATGTCTACCAGATCGACCACGAAGACGCCAACGGGCAATTCGAGCTGAATTACACCTTCACCGACTGCCTGACGTCTTGCGACCATTTCATCTTCTTCAAGATGGCGGCATCGGAAATCGCCAATGAGCTGGGCCTGGTGTGCTCGTTCATGCCGAAGCCCTTTGCGAACCGCCCTGGCAACGGCATGCATATGCACATGTCGATCGGCGATGGCCAGCGCAACCTGTTTGCTGACAAGAGCGACCCGCGCGGGCTGGACCTGTCCCAGTTGGCCTATCACTTCCTTGGCGGCCTGCTGGCCCATGCGCCAGCGCTCACGGCGCTCTGCGCGCCCACCGTCAATTCCTACAAGCGGCTCGTGGTGGGCCGTTCCCTCACCGGCGCCACCTGGGCGCCCGCGTATATCAGCTATGGCGACAACAATCGCTCGAGCATGATCCGCATCCCCAAGGGCCGGCTGGAACTCCGGCTGCCCGATGGCGCCGCCAACCCGTACCTCGCCACAGCGGCTGTGATTGCGGCGGGGCTTGACGGCATCGACCGGAAGCTGGATCCCGGCGCCCCGCGCAACACCAATCTCTATGAATGGAGTGAGGCGCAACTGGCCGAAGCCGGCATCGGCCTGCTACCCCAGAACCTTGGCAGCGCGCTGGATGCCCTCGAAGCCGATGCGCTGATGACCGAGGCACTGGGACCCGTTGCGCAAGAGTTCCTGAAGCTCAAGCGCATGGAGTGGTTCGAATATCAACGGCATGTCTCGGACTGGGAAGTGAAGCAGTACCTGGAATTCTTTTAAGAAGGGAATCACGCTATGTGCGGAATAGTTGGATTGTTAGTCAAGACACCTTCGCTGCGGGAAAAGCTTGGCGAGCTGATGGTACCCATGCTGATCGGGATGACCGAGCGCGGCCCGGATTCAGCGGGATTGGCGGTGTTCTCCGCGCCGGTGGAAGAGCGCCACCGGAAGATCAGCGTCTATGCCGGATACACCGATGACGGCGAGCGCTATGACTGGAATCGCCTGGCCGACGCATTGAATGCGGCACTCGATGTGAGCGCAACGGTGCAGGCAAAGGGAAACCATGGCATCGTGACCTTCCGGGGCGAGCCCAAGCGTGTCAGGGACTGGATCGCCGCGAACGACCCGAAACTGCATGTGTTCTCCACTGGTCGCAGTATCGACCTCTACAAGGACATCGGCACCCCGGCCGAAGTGGCAGCCCGTTACCGGTTCGCCGACCTTCAGGGCAGCCACCTCGTCGGCCATACCCGCATGGCCACCGAGTCTGCCGTCACGCCAGATCGCGCACACCCGTTCACCGCCGGCGAGGACTTCTGCCTGGTGCATAACGGCTCCCTGTCGAACCCCAACGGCATCCGGCGCATGCTGGCGCCCCACGGCATCCACTTCGACACCGACAACGACACCGAGGCGGCCACGCGTTTCCTGGAATGGCGGCTGCGCGAAGGCGACACGCTCGAGCAGGCGCTGCAGGCAGGCTTTGATGTCCTGGATGGTTTCTACACCTTCCTGATGGGAACGCCCACGGAACTGGCACTGATCCGCGACCCCTTTGCCTGCAAGCCCGCCGTGGTGGCCGAAACCGACGACTACGTCGCCATCGCGTCGGAATTCCGCTCGCTGGCCCACCTTCCCGGCGTCAGGCACGCCCATGTTTTCGAACCCGCACCCGAGGAGATGTACGTATGGAAAGCGTGAAGTTTGACCTCGCGGTCACACCGCTGCGCGAAGTCAACCAGTACCTGCACAAGAACGTGCCTGCGCAAGGCGGCTTGCGCGTGCAGATCGACAACCCGAACGGCGCGCACGCGATCGCCGCCGGATTGAACGCGCCTGTCGACGTGGTCATCGAAGGCCATGCCGGCTACTACGCCGCTGGAATGAATCAAGGGGCCACCGTGACGATCCACGGCAGCGCCGGCACGGGCGTCGCCGAAAACATGATGAGCGGCAAGGTCCACGTCAAGGGCTTCGCTTCCAACGCCGCAGGTGCCACCGCCCACGGCGGGCTGCTGGTGATCGACGGAGATGCCGGCCTGCGTTGCGCGATTTCCCTGAAGGGCGCCGATATCGTCGTCGGCGGTTCCGTCGGCAGCTTCTCGGCGTTCATGGCACAAGCAGGCAACCTGGTGGTGCTCGGCGACGCCGGCGAAGCGCTGGGCGACTCGCTCTACGAAGCCGCAATTTACGTGCGCGGCAACGTGAAGAGCCTGGGCGCCGATTGCGAGGAGAAGGCCATGGGCCCGCGCGAACGCGAGGTGCTGGCCGACCTGCTCCACCGCGCCGGCCATGTGGATGTCGACCCGTCGTCGTTCAAGCTCTATGGCTCGGCCCGCACGCTCTACAACTTCCATGTCGATAACGCAGGAGCCTACTGAAGTGAATGCCCCGACCCAACTGCAGGAGCTGGCATTGAGCTCCACCCAGACTCCCCCGCGCTATTCCGCGACGTTCGACCCGGCCACCCTGGCCGAAATCCGTCGCGCCGCGGCCACCGGCATCTACGATATCCGCGGCGGCGGCACCAAGCGCAAGCTGCCGCATTTCGATGACCTGCTGTTCCTGGGTGCCTCGGTCAGCCGCTATCCGCTGGAAGGCTATCGGGAGAAGTGCGGAACCGACGTCGTACTCGGAACGCGCTACGCCAGGAAGCCGATTCACCTGAAGACGCCGGTCACCATTGCCGGCATGAGCTTCGGCGCGCTGTCCGCCCAGGCCAAGGAAGCACTCGGACGCGGTGCCACCATCGCCGGCACGAGCACGACGACGGGCGACGGTGGCATGACTCCGGAGGAGCGCGGCCAGTCGCAGACGCTGGTGTACCAGTACCTGCCCTCACGCTACGGCATGAACCCCGATGACCTGCGCAAGGCTGACGCCATCGAAGTGGTCATCGGACAGGGCGCGAAACCCGGCGGCGGCGGCATGCTGCTGGGACAGAAGATCAGCCCGCGCGTGGCGAAGATGCGATGCCTTCCCGAAGGCATCGATCAACGCTCGGCGTGCCGGCATCCGGACTGGACCGGCCCCGACGACCTCGAGATCAAGATCCTTGAACTGCGGGAAATTACCGACTGGGAAAAGCCCATCTACGTCAAGGTTGGCGCCACCCGCCCCTACTATGACGTGGCCCTGGCCGTAAAAGCTGGCGCCGATGTGGTGGTGCTCGATGGCATGCAGGGTGGCACGGCCGCGACGCAGGAGGTGTTCATCGAACATGTGGGCATCCCCATCCTTGCGGCCATCCGGCCCGCGGTGAAGGCGCTTCAGGACCTGGGCATGCATCGCAAGGTCCAGCTGATTGTCTCGGGCGGCATTCGCAACGGCGCAGACGTCGCCAAGGCCCTCGCTCTTGGGGCAGATGCTGTTGCCATCGGCACGGCTGCATTGGTCGCCCTGGGAGACAACGATCCGCGCCATGCCAGCGAGTATCACAAGCTCGGGACCGTTCCGGGGGCTTACGACGACTGGCATGAAGGCAAGGATCCCGCAGGCATTACGACACAGGATCCGGAACTGGCTGCTCGCCTGGATCCGGTACAGGCCGGGCGGCGCCTGGCAAACTACTTGTCGGTCATGACGATGGAGGCACAGATCATCGCGCGTGCCTGCGGCAAGTCGCACCTGCATAACCTGGAGCCCGAAGACCTCGTTGCGCTGACCGTTGAGGCGGCAGCGATGACACAGGTGCCGCTTGCCGGCACCGCCTGGGTGCCAGGGCAAGGTGGATACTGAGTTTAGGGGCGCCAAAAAAAGCCGCCCACGCCAGTTACGGCCATTGGGGGAGCTGGCGTGGGCGCGAAGACCACCGGATGCGGCTCCAGCGGCGATCCGATGCTACGCAAATCCGCCTGTGGCGACTGCCAACAATTGTGTCGGCGGCCGTAACGTGGCTTGCGGCAGTTCGCTCAGGCCACAGGCAATTCGATGCGGAACACCGCCCCCGCCCCAGCCGCACTCCGCACGCTGGCCCTGCCGCCATGCCGCTCGGCCACGGCCCGCACCAGCACCAACCCCAGACCCGCGCCTTCCGGCGCGCCCTGCTGCCCCTCATGCAAGCGTGCGAACGGTTCGAACAATCGTGCCTGGTCGGCCTCGGCAATCCCCGGCCCGTGGTCCTGCACGGCAACGACAAAGCTGCCCGGCTCACGCGTTAGCGAGACCGTCACGGTCCCGCCAGGCGGGCTGAACTTGATCGCGTTGCTGACCAGGTTGGCAATGGCGCGCGCCAGCAGCGCCGGTTCGCCCTGCAGCACCACGGGCTCGTCCGGCAGGTCGATCTGCAGCGTCACGTCGCGGGCCTTGGCCAGCGCCCAGAGCTGGTCCGTCGCATCCAGCACCAGGCCACCCAATTCCACTTCCATGAACGCCAGGGTCTTCGACTCCGCGCGCGCGACGCTGATGAAGTCGTCGGCCAGCGTCATCGTGCGGCGTGCATGGGCGGCGATGCGGGCCAGCACGCCGCTGTCCGTGGCGACATCGCCGGCGGCTGCGCCATCGCGCCGCGCGCGGCGCTCATGCAGCTCGATCAAGGCCAGGATCGACGCCTGCGGCGAGCGCATGTCGTGCGACAGGAAGCGCAGCATCTGCTCGCGCTGGCGCTCGGCAATGCGGATCGCCGTGATGTCGATCACGCTGACGATCAGGCCGGCCACCGCGCCGGCCTCGGCATGCAGCGGCGCGCCGTGCAGCAGGTAGCGGCGGTCGCCGCGCCCGGCCACTTCAATGCCGCCGTCGGGGACCGGGACCGGGGCGATGCGGGCGCCGGCGTGGCGGTCGTGCAGCGACTGCCAGTACGCCAGGGCCGGTGCCGGCGCGGGAAAGAGCGCCTCGATCAGCGCGTGGATGGTCGGCCGCGGCGGCCCGGCCTCGCCCGGCGCGCGCGCGGGCTCGCCGTCCAGCACCGCGGGCGCCAGCGCCACGCAGCGCCGGTTGGCCAGCATCACGCCGCCATCCAGGTCGCAGATCGCGGTGGCATCGGGCAGGCTTTCCAGGCCATCGGACAGGAAGCGGCGCGTGCCGCGCAGTTGCGCGCTCATGCCGTAGACGGCGCGCATGCGGCTGTCGAGCGTGGCGCCGGTATGGCGCGGCGCGGCAATCAGGCCAGGCTCGCGCTCCAGCCGCGCCAGCTCGTCGGTAAGGAAGCGCAGGGCCGCCTCCTGGCGCAGCCAGCTCCACAGCGGGTAGAACAGCACGCAGCCCAGCGCCGCGGCAGCGGGGGCAATCCACAGCCGTGCCAGCGCCAGCAGCAACAGCGAGCCGCCCAGCAGGCCAGCCAGTAGCAGCCCGGTGGCCACCAGCGCGCCGCGCGGCGGCAGGCGCAGCGCGGCCAGTGCGGCCAGCAGCACCGCCAGCAGCGTGCCACCGACCTGCCAGGCGCGCGGCACCGCCACGATGGCGTCGCCGTCGGTCAGCGCCTGCACGGTATTGGCCAGGATCTCCACCCCGCTCATGCCGCGACCATCGCGCGACACCGGCGTCGGCAGCACGTCGCCCATGCCGGTGGCCAGCGCGCCGATCAGCACGGCCTTGCCGGCAAAGATGGCGGGGTTGGCGCGGCCGTCCAGCACGTCGCGCGCCGACACGCGGGCAAAGGTGCCGGGCGGGCCGGCATACGGGATGCGCAGGCGGCCGCTGCGCTCCCAGCCGTTGGCTTCGGTGATCCGGGCCGGCTCCTGGCGCGCGATGCCGGGCGGCTCGCCGGCGCGCCCGAACGCCGCCATCACCGCGGCCAGGTGCGGCACGCCCGCGGCGGCCACCGGATGGGGCCCTTCGCGCAGGTAAACCTGGCGCGCCACGCCATCGGTATCGACCACCATGTTGATATGGCCCACCGCGGCGCCCAGCCCGGCCAGCGGGTAGCGCACCAGCATGCCGGCGGGGCCGGATTCGGCCACCACCGGCAGCACCACGTTGCCGGCCTGGGCCAGGCTGCGGGCCAGCACGGCGTCGTCTTGCGGATAGCGGGTGTCGCGCTCGGACAGGATCACGTCCACGCCGATCACGCGCGGCCGGCCGGCGGCGATGCGCTCGACCAGTTGCGCCAGCACCGCGCGACGCCACGGCCAGCGGCCGATGGCGGTGATGCTGGCGTCATCGATGCCGACGATGACGATGTCGTCGCGGGCCGGATGGTGCTGGGCGCTGATGGCGATGTCGTAGGCGGCCAGGTCGGCGCGCTCGGCCCAGCCCTGGCGCGCGGCCAGCACCACCAGGGCCAGCACGGCCACAACCAGCAGGCACCATTCGATCAGCGTGCGCCGCCCGAAAGCCCGCCCGCCTGCCCGCGCGGGCGCGGCCGGTGCCGGGCCTGGCGCGTCAGTTGAGCCGGACGCGGCCACCACCGGCCGGCCGGTCGCCCGACCCGATTGCACCGCCCTGCGCGTCGCGCAGGAAGGCAAAGACTTCGATGCGCTGCGGTGCGGAGTACGCGGCCGGGTCCGGCGTCACGCCCGGCGCCGCACGTGCCACGCGAATGAAATAGACGCCGGGCGCGGGGCGCGGCAGGTCAATGGCGTTGGTGGTGGTGTGCTCGTCGGCCAGCAGCGTGGCAAAGCCTGCATCGGCCGACACCTGGACCCGGTAGCCCGCGCCGGCACCACTGCCCTCGGGCCAGCCGATATGCAGCGCGCCGCCGTCGTCCTGCAGGGTGGGCACGGGCGGCTTGGGCTCGACACTGAAGGCGACCGCATCCGACCATGGGCCCGGCCGGCCCGCCGCATCGACGCTGCGCACGCGCCACCACCAGCGGCCCGGCACCAGCGCTTGCGTAGCGGCGGGCTCGGAGGCCGCCTGCACCGCGGCATCCCGCGTAAAGGCGGGATCGGCGGCCAGCGCCAGTTCGTAGCGCGCCGCGCTCGGCACGGTGGCCCATTCGAAGGCGACTGTGTCGGCATAGCGCACCGCATCGGCAGCAGGCTGCTGCGTGAACGGCGCCGGCGGGTTCAGCCGCACCGCCACCGGCGCCTGGGCGCCGTGCCCGGTCAGCTGGTGCTTGTCGATGGCGCTGACGCTCAGGTACAGCGTGCCCTCGGGCAGGCCGTCTACGCGCGCGGTCGTGGCATTGGCGCCACTGGCGGTGCCGGTCCAGGCCAGTTCGCTCAGCGCCGCATCGCGCGCCACCAGCACGCGGTAGCCGGTAGCGCCCGGCACCGGCTGCCAGGCGGCCTCGAAGGACGGGCCCAGCACGGTATCGGCCGGGGGCAGCAGGGCCGGCGCCGGCAGCAGCGCCACCGGCTGCGACAGCTTGCCGCCGGCCGACACGCCGATGCCATAGCCGGCACCGACCGCCGCCGCCGCGGTCATGGCGCGGTCCGATGCCGGCCGGGCGCGGGCGCCCCGCGCCGCACTGACACCGACGCGCCCTTCCAGCACCTCGCTGCGGCTTCCTGCCGTGTCGGCCGAGACCCGGTAGCGGGTGCCGCGCACGCCGGTCACCATCATCGGCGTATGCAGCTCGAAGCGCCCGACGCCGCCGCCCGTGGGCGCCACGCGCGTATCGGCGGCACCCTTGTCGATGCGGATCACGGTGTCGGTCAGGCCGCTGCGCGCGAACGTGCGCAGCCGGCTGACCGAGAGCGTGGTGGCCGGCGGCACCGTGACGCGGCTGCGGTCCGGCAGCTCCAGCGTGACCGAGCCGCCCGCGGGGGTCTCGATGCGCGCGGCTTCGTCCAGCGTCATGCCGGCCTGCAGCGGCCGGCCATTGGCGCGGACCTCGCCGGCCACATAGACCACGCGCGCCGAGGCGGCCTGTCCGGGAATCTGGCTGAGCGGGATGCGCAGGCGCGAGCCGGGCACCAGCCGGTATGGATCGGCCACGCTGTTCAGGCGCTGCAGCGTGCGCCAGCCTTCCTCGGACGCCATGTAGCGCGAGGCCAGGCCGATCAGCGTATCGCCCGGCTCCACCAGGTAGATAAAATCGGCGCCTTCCGCGCCCGCTGGCCCGGCATGCGCCGGAACCGCCACGCCGGCCAGCAGGGCCAGCGCGGCACATCCAATCCGCTTACGCATCCGCCCCAGCCTCATCCGCCTCCGTGTCAGCCGCGGAGGCCTCTTCAAAGCGATAGCCGTGTGAATACACGGAGGTCAGCCGCACGCCGTTCTCGGGGCGCAGCGCCAGCTTCAGGCGCAGCCGCGAGATATGCGTATCCAGCGTGCGCGAGCCCGCCCCCATGGCGCGGCCCCAGACGCCCTGCTCCATCACCTCGCGCGCCAGCAGGCGCCCGGTATTGCGGAACAGGAACAGGGCCAGCTCATATTCGCGCGGCGACAGCAGCGCCGGCTCGCCGCCGACGGTGATGGTGCGCGCGTGGGTATCGACGGTGTAGTTGCCGCGCCGGATCAGCTCCACTTCCTGCGCCGCCTCGGGGTAGGCGCGGCGCAGCAGCGAGCGCACGCGGGCGATCAGCTCGCCGGCGCGGATGGGCTTGAGCATGTAGTCGTCGGCGCCCACCGTCAGGCCGTCGACAATATCGGATTCGGCGGTGCGGCTGGTGACGAACAGGATCGGCGGCATATTGCCGGACTTCTGCCGCACCCAGCTGACCAGCTCATAGCCGCTGGTGCCCGGCAGCTGCCAGTCGACCAGCAACAGGTCATAGGCGCGCTCGCGCAGCGCGCGCAGCAAGTCCGCACCGTTGGCGAAGGACTCGCACTCGAAGCCGGCTTCGCCCAATATCTGCCGGATCAGTTCGGCCTGATCCGGATCATCCTCCACGGAGGCAATACGCATACCTCTACATCCTTCTGCCAGCTTCCGACTGCAACTGCGGTCTCTGCCACGGCATGTCGACGGCTCGGCCGGCAAGTCATTCCTCATATTCACCCCCAGGGGGGCGCGGCCGTCGATCTGATCCGACGGGCCAGGCCGAAGCCCGCCGGCTGCCGCCATGTTACCCAATCGCGGGCCCTTTCGTCGAGATGCCCCGACGAGGGGTGGCGGCAGCAACTGCGCCGATCCCTCCGCGATCGTGTTTCGAACTGCATCATCCTTGGCGCAATCGCCGCGTCCGGGGAGCCGGGCGCGGCGCTTGCGGCAGGGCCTATTGCAGCATGTAGGTCTCGTACTCCAGCCGGTCCAGCTTGCGGTCCAGCAGGTATAGCGCCAGCGCCACCACCACCAGCAGCGACACCGCAAAGCCGTAGCCATACCAGGCCGGCCCCAGGTGCAGCGTCAGCAGCGTCAGCGCGAAGTTCAGCACCACGAAGGTCGCGGTCAGCAGCAGCACCTCGCGGCGGCGGTCCAGGTAGAAGTAGATGTTGAGCACCCCCAGCAGCACCACCTGCAGGCTGGCGCCGATCACGTCCACGTACAGCAGCGGCAGGTACAGCTCGGAAATGCCCAGCAGCCGCAGCACCCACACGCCCACCGCGAACAGCAGCAGCGCGGCGATGGCCTGCACCTTGACGATCTCGTACAAACCCAGCCGGATGGTCTGGACCATGGTGTTGCGCATGTCCTCGATATGCTCGAGCGAGCTGCCGCCGCGCACCGCGTTGTAGAACGCGTCGTAGTACTCGACGAAATCGGTCTCGATGCGCACCAGGAACACCGCCATGCCGGGGATGATCGCCAGGTAGGCCAGGAACACCGGGATGTCGTAGATGATCGACGCATGCAGCGGCCCGATCACCTGCTGCCCGGTGGAGGGCGCGTACCAGAACATGAACTTGTCGATCCAGATGCCCAGGTTGTACAGCAGGCCGATCGCCACCAGGCTGGGGTAGGCATAGCGGCGCTGGAACACCTCGAACGACATGAACTGGCGGCTGGTGTAGTTGCGGTAGATCAGCGTCACCATGCCGGTCAGCAGGCACAGCTGGCCGGCGGCGAAACCGCCCAGCAGCCCTTCCAGCCCGTGGCCGCGCAGCGCCAGCGCGGCCCCGACCGAGATCGCGTAGCCCAGCAGGAAGGTCCACACGATGGCCTTGTACTGCTTCATGCTCGACAGGAAGATCGCGGCAATCCAGATATTGCTCAGCACCACGAAGCCCGCCACCATCAGCAGCCGGTACAGCACCGACTGCTCGCCGAAGCTGAACACCGCGCACGCCACGCCGATGCCGCCAGACAGCACCGTCGCCAGCAGCGCCACCGCGTGGTAGTTGCTCAGGATCAGGTGGTCGCGCTTCTCGAACAGCCGGTCCGAGGTGAAGCGCGTGAACGCCAGCTGCATCGGCCCGGTCAGGATCAGGCTGCCGGCGATCAGGTAGGTCACCGACACCTGGAACTGCGTGATCAGCGAGCCCGGCACCACGAAGGGCAGGCTCAGCATGCCGATCAGCAGGATGCCGACGATCGACAGGATCCACGGCCCGGAGCTGATGATGCCGGCATACGCGTAGGCGCTCAGCATGCCCGACAGGTTGTCCCGCCGCAGCATCTTGCGCAGCTCGAATCCAATGCCAGCCATGCTCAGGCTCCTCCGTGGACCGGGCAGCGCGCGGGATTGCCGCCGCCCTGCCGCTCATGTCCGCCATGCCCGGCGCCGTCCGGTTGCGCCATCAGCCGTTGATACAGTTCGCGGTAGCTGCCCACCATGCGGTCCTGGGTGTAGTAGCGCTCCACGCGCGCCACGCCGGCGGCCTGCGCCGCCTGCCAGCGCGCCGGGTCCTGCAGCAGCCCGAGCGCCGCCGCGGCCAGTGCCGCGGGGTCGGCAATGCGCACCACCTCGCCGGCCGAACCCAGCGCGGCGTCCTCGCCGGGCAGGCCGAACAGCAGCTCGCGGCACGAGCCCACGTCGGTGGTCACGCACGGCACGCCGGCGGCAAAGCCTTCCAGCACCACCAGCGGCAGCGCCTCGCTGATCGAGCTCAGCACCAGCACGCCCACCTGCGGCAGCAGCGCATCGATGCGCTGGAAGCCCAGGAACTTCACCTTCTGGCCCAGGCCCAGGCTTTCGGCCAGGCTGCGGCATTCGCGCGCGTAGTCGGGATCCTCGTCCTCCGGGCCGGCGATCCAGCCTTCGGCATCCGGGTACTCGCGCACCACTGTCAGCATCGCGCGGATAAAGGTCTTGACGTCCTTGATCGGCACCACCCGGCCGATCAGGCACAGCACCGGCGGCACGCCCGGCTTGCGGCGGGCGCGCAGCGGCGCCAGGCGCGGCAGGTCGATGCCGTTGGGGATGCTGCGCGTGCGCACCTCAGGGGCGCCGTCCTGCACCTGGCGGCGGCGGTTGCCCTCATACAGCGCGACGATGTCGTCGCCGGCGTCGTAGCAGACCCGGCCAATGGTTTCAAAGAAGCGCACCCACAGTTCGCGGAAGTAGCTGATCTGGGCGATGTCGCGCTCGAACACATTGCGGTTGTCGCGGATCCACTGGCTCTGGAACAGGTCGATCTTGCGTTCCTTGGTGTAGATGCCGTGCTCCGACACCAGCAGCGGGCGCTGGTTGCGGTGGCGCAGCAGCGCCCCGAGAAAGCCCGCATAGCCGGTGGAAACCGTGTGGTAGACACGCGCCGGGATCAGGTTGTCGGCAATGCGCACCAACTGCCACAGCGGCTTGTGCATGATGCGCACGGTCCAGAAATAGTCCGTGAACGACGGGTCCGTGCAGAAGCGCCGGTATTGCTCGGTGATGGTCTGCCAGGCGCGGCGGCTGTACAGGAAGGCGTCCTCGCCCAGCGCCCCGCCCTCGCGCAGCGCCGGCATCAGCTCGCGGATCATGGCGCCGGCCTCGGCCTCGCGGCCCGGGTCGCGCAGCAGCTCGTGCAGGCGGTCCGAGGCGTCGAACGCCTTGGCATCGCCAGTGGTGCCTTGTACCAGCGGCGGCGGCGGGAAATCGTACAGGTAGTGCGTTTCCAGGTGCACCACGTTGGGCGGCAGCTGGTAGGCCATGTCGCCATAGTCCTCGCGCCGGCTGCCGATAAAGACGATACCGAAGCGCAGGTCCGGGAACGCGCGGATCATCTGGTTGACCCAGCTCGACACGCCCCCGCTCACATACGGGAAGGTGCCTTCGAGCAGCAACATGACGTCGACCGACGTCCCTTTTACCAGGATCTCGCTCATGATTGCCAGTACCGCAGCAGGGGCCGCACCAGCGGGAGCGGCGAGGGGCTGTCAAACGATGCCATCAGCTGGCGCACCGCGGCGTAGTCGCGTTCCAGGTAGGCGGCTTCGGCCAGGTGCGGCAGCACGCGCTCGCGCGCGAAGCCGAGGGATTCGGCGCGCTGCAGCCATTCGCGCGCCTCGCGCGGGGCATTGCGCGCCAGTGCCAGGCGCCCGCGCATGTACCACAGCGAGGCATTGCTGTCGTCGTGCGCCAGTGCCGCGCTGGCGTAGCGCTCGACCTGGCTGGCGGTGTAGCGGTAGACGTCGCCCTGCACCAGGTTCTGGTAGATCAGTTCCCAGTACAGGTCGGCCAGCCGCTTGCTGATCTCGGCGCGCTCGCTGGCGCTGTTGGCGCTCTCCAGCCGCGGCAGCTCGGCCAGGATCTGCTGGGTCAGCTGCTTCTCGGCGCCGTCCAGCATGCCATAGGCCAGCAGCCGCACGTCGTCGACGCTGTCGGCCAGCAGTTCGCGCAGCACCGGGCTGGCGGTGCGCGCCGGCATCGACTGCATCGCCACCAGCGCGGTCATGCGCTCGGGCAGGGGCGCACGCGCATTGCCCAGCTGCGCACGCAGGCGCGCGCCGCCGCCGTGCGTGACGCGCGACATCAGGTGCGTGACGAACTCAGGCAAGCCCACGGTGCCGATGCCGCTGGTGTCCACGCGCCGCGGGAACAGCTTCGAAAACAGGTAGCTGCCCAGGCACACCAGCGCGCCGCCCAGCGGCACGAAGAAGCAGAACAGCGCGAGAAAGCCATAGCTCCACCCGAACGGCACGCGAAAGCGCCGCGGCAGCAGGCGCCACACCAGCAGCGCCGTCAGCGCGGCAGCCACCGCCTGCATGCCGAAGAAGGCCAGCAGCAGCGCGGTGCTGTTGCCGGCGCGCGCCAGCAGCGCCAGCGCGGCGATCTGGGCGGCGAGCCCGCTGGCGCCGAGCTTAAACATGGGGCGCTTCCCCGGCCGGCAGCGTGGCGGGCGCGATCGCGCCATCCACCTGGGCCCGGCGCAGCAGCTTGACCAGCGCGTCTTCCGAGCCGGCGCCGGGCACCGCCAGCGTATAGACGCCGATGCCCGCACTGGTGAAGTCGGTGCCGAACTGCGCACGCAGCATGTCTTCGATGCGCACCAGGTAGGCCGCCACCGCCTGCGCATCGGACAGCGGCATCAGCGTCAGCATGGCGCGGTGATGGGCGTTGACCACCGGCCACGCCACATCCAGCGCGCGCCGGCTGCGCACCACCTGCTCGAACAGCGCATCGCGCTCCGGATCCGCGTCGAACACCAGCGCCACCACCGAGCTTTCGATGCCGGTCTCGCGCCGCAGCCGCGACAGCCGCGCATAGTCCAGCGCGAACGGGTACGGGCAGGCCGGCAGCGCCGCCTGGATGGTGCGGGTGGCGCCGGCGTGCTCCACGCCGTCGGCGTAGTAGCCCAGCAGCACCATCAGCATCTGCAGGTTCTCATAGGTCAGCGACAGGAACGGCATGCGCTCAACCACCAGCAGGCCGATCAGGTGGTCGGAGCCGGCCAGCACCGGCGCCACCGCCACGTAGCGCGTCTGCGCGCCATGCTGCAGGCCGTCGGCGCGCAGGTGCGCGAGCTGGCGCGTGTCCAGGCAGTGGCGCACCAGCGGGTCGGTGGTATCGAGCGTGAATTCCGGGCCGACGCTGGCGACCGGGGCACCGTCCACGTGCTCGCCATCGCAGGCATAAAGCGCGGCCGCCTCAAGCTGGCAGGCCTGCGCCACCACCTGCAGCATCGGCTGCGCGCCGGCCAGCACCTGGCCGGTGCGTGCCGCCTCGTCCAGCGCCACGCTGCGCAGCTGCGACAGCGTGTCGCGCAGCGTGGTGGGCCGCGCCAGCAGGTCGTTCTCCAGCCGCGCATGCGAGATGCGCAGCAGGTAGTGGTTCTTGGTCAGTGCCGCCAGGCGTTCGTCCAGGTAGCGGTTCACGGCGCGGGCGCGCGCCAGGCGCGTGCCCCAGATATCGCCGAACTGCCCGGCCACCAGCACCAGCAGCAGCCCGCCGAGGAAGAACAGGCGCGGGAAGGGCCCTGCCATCACGCCGGTCTGCTGGTAGAAGTACCAGCCGCCCAGCAGCATCAGCACGCTGCCCACACCGATCAGCGTGCCATAGCGCAGCGCCAGGATCACCGGCAGCAGCCAGGCCCACGGAAAGCCCATGCCGAGCAGCAGTGGATTCTGCGGCAGCACCAGCCACGCCAGCCCCATTGCCGCCAGCATGGCCACCACCAGTTCCACCACGGCCGCGCGCCCGCTGACCGCCGGCGCCAGCAGGCGCGCATAGCGCCCACCCAGGCCGATGCCCTGTCCTTGCCGCGCGCGATATGTCTTGTCAGCCGTATTGGCCACGCTCATCCCCTTGCTTCAACCATTCCATCGCTGCATCGGTGTGCAGCCTCTTCCTGATGGCTTGCCGCCGCCTCAGCCCTGCATCAGCGGCGCCAGCAGGCGGCGCAGCAGCTTCTGCGCGGTGCCCGACAGCGACGCGCGGCTCCAGCCGCTGTCGCTGCCGGTGGCCGACCACACCACTTCACCGCTGGCCACGTCCAGCAGCTGCAGCGAGATGCCGACCGCGGGCTCGCCGTCCACGCCCACCTTGTAGCGCCATTCCTGCACCGCGCCGGTCAGCGCGTAGCGGGCCTTCTCGGCACGCGCCCATTCCAGCGCCTTGCCCACGGCTTCGCGCTCGGCCGGCTCGAACAGCGTTTCCGGGTTGAGGCTGGCCGGATAGCGCTTCAGGCTGGCCACGCCGCCGGTCTTCAGCAGGCTCTCGGCAATGGCCTCGGCGCGCAGGCCGGCCTGCGGCGTCTCGGTGTAGTTCACGATCGGCAGCACCGCGATGGTCTCGCCGCGTGCCAGCGCCGGCGCGCGGCCGACATCCGTCACCGCGCAACCCGCCAGCCACAGTGCCGCGCCCAGCGCGCCGCACCATGCCGCCAGCCGCCTGGCCACCGTCTTGCCCGTCACTGCCGTGGTTTGCTTGTTCATCTTCATCCCCTTTTCCATGTCCTGTTGTTACCCGATCCCTGCCATCCGCTGCCACCGGCTCAGTACAGCCAGCGATAGCGCATTCCCAGTTCCGTCAGCGGCGTGCCACCATTGCGCGCCGCGGTCTCATGCGAGATATACAGCGCCAGGTGGTCGTTGCCGAACACCGATCCGGCCACCCCGCCCTGCACGCGGAAGTTCTGCCGTGCGCGCGTGTCGCGCAGCAGCCCCACTTCACCGAACGGCCGCCACTTGCGTGTGTACTCATCCAGCAACTCAGTGCCGAAGCCGAACAGCACGCCGGCCTGCGTAAAGCCCTGCGGCATGTAGAACGCCGGCGTGGCTTCGTCGTCGACCGGCACCAGCGATGCCATGCGCGGCGTCAGGCTGCCGCCGTTGGCGCTGTAGTTGGCATGCGTGCCGACCACGCGCACGGTGTAGTCCGGATACGAGGTGCGGATCTTGTAGCCGGCCTCGACGTCATAGACCATGCCATGCCCCAGCGCGCTGCGGTCCTGTCCGCGGAAACTGCTGTACTCGATGCGCGCGCCGACGAACTCGCGCAGGCTGAAGCGGTAGGTTGCGCCCAGCCCCACAACGTCCTTGGCCCCGCCCACGCGCAGCGGCGCCGATTCATCGGCCGGCTGGTTCAGCCCGGCCAGCGTGCTGAACTGCAGCCGGCCTTGCTGGTTCCACTCGCCGAAGAAGCGCGCGGTCGCCATCGTGTCCAGCCCCTCGCGGTAGCCTGCCGTGGCACGCCAGCGCTTGCTGTTGTCGCGATAACCCAGCGACAGGTCGGCACGCCGGTCGGACGACGGCACGTTCACCAGTTGCTGCGGATCGGTGCTGCGCTGGTCGCGCCAGGTGCCGCGCAGGTTCAGGTCATACCCGTCCCACAGGCGCACGCCGCCCGCGAGGCTGCCTTCGGTATATTCCAGCGGCTTCTGGTGCATGAAGCTCACGCGCGGCTCGATCGCCTGGGCGTTGTAGAGCAGCGTCTCCTGCAGGGTTTCCTGCAGCGTGTCGTCGGAGCGGGCCCGCTCCTGGGTCTCGAAGGCCAGCGTCTGCGCGGCGCTGATGCGGTCCAGGCGCTGGTTGGCCTCGATCTGGTTGGCCACCGGCACGCGGCCGGCCTGGCGCTCCAGGATACGGTCAAGGCTGTTCATGTCCTGCCGGTCCAGCGCGATCGCCACCTCGGCATACGCCGGGCGCTGCAGCCGGTTGACGTACTGGCGGGCCAGCCAGGCTCGCTCCAGTTCGTTGGATTCCGCGGACATCGCCCATGCCAGCGCGGCATCGCGCCCGGCAGCGGACAGCGCGGCATCGCGGCGGGCCGCATTGCGCACGAGCTCCGCGGGCGCGGGCGCAATTGCTGCCTCATGCAGCGGCGGCAGCCCAGCCACCTCGCCCAGCTGCGACGGCGCGCCCGCCATGGGCGGCACCAGTTCGCGCGCCGCCGTGGAAGCGCGGTCCGCGCGCAGCATCTGGATCACCAGCCCGCGCGAGACATCGCCCGAGGCAAAGATCTGCCCCAGCGCCACGGTCTGCCGACGCAGGTCCGCGCGCGAAGGCGCGCCGGATTCGTTCTCGTACTCCTCGTCGCCGTCGGTGTTGTCGGGCCGCAGCCGGGCATAGCGTACCCCGCCCTGGGACCAGCCGTGGTGCAGGTCGATCCAGGCCTGGCGGCGCACGCGCCAGGCCATGTCGGTCTGGCCGATGGCTTCATAGGCATCGGCCATCAGGCTGAGCCAGAGCGGATCGGCGCTCTTGCCATCATTGAGCTTGCGCAGGTAGTGCATGGCCGCGCGCCCGTCCTGGAAGCGCATATGGCCTGCGGCAAAGGCGCCCCACAGGTCGGGGTTGTCTTCCGCGTCGTCCTTCACGCGGCGCATCACCGCGCGCACCTCGGTATCGCTGCCCTGGTCGACCAGCGTCCACAGCAGCGCCGCCAGCGTTTCGCTGTCGGCGTCCGGCCGCCCCGCGGCGCGGCGCAGATCGGCCAGGGCCAGGTCGCGCTGGCCGGTCACGCGGTAGTACTCCGCGCGCCGCATCAGGAAGCGGCTCGACTGCGCTGCCGCCCGGCGTTGCTCGGGCGTCATATCCTGCAGCAGGCGCCCGATACGCGGGTAGGCATGGGCACGCGTGTAGTAGTACAGCGCCAGTTCCAGCGATTGCGGCTTGCCACTGCGGCGCCAGTCGGCCTCGGCGATGCGGCCGGCGTCGATCGGCGTCTTGTCGTAGTAGGCGATCAGGTTGGAGAAATCCGCCTCCTGCGTGTCGCGGACCTCGTCCAGGCAGTCGTTGCGCGCCGGGCCGGCCGGCATCTGCAGGCAGTGCTCGTCCTGTGTCTGCGCCGCCGCCAGCATCAGCTCGCGATAGCCGTCCTTGAGCAGGTCGTCGCGCTGGTTCAGCCGCGCCAGTTCGGTAAAAGTGCGCCAGTAGAGGATGTCGGCCTTGCCCGCCGTGGCACGCGCCGGCAGCATTGCGTCCAGCGCCTGCGCGAGCTTGCCGCGCACATAGAGCAGGTTGGCCAGCTTGAGCGCATAGGCGGGGCGCGGGCCGAAGCGCTGCTGCAGCTGCGTATAGACCTGGAACGCGCGCTCGTCCTTGCCAGCGCGCTCGGCCAGCGCGGCGTGGCGTTCCATGATGTCGCGCGCCCTGGGGCCATGACTCAGGCCTTCGAGGAAGCGCATGGCCTCTTCCGGCTCGCCCAGGCGTTCATAGGCGGCCACCACCTCATCCACCGTCTTCAGGTCCGAGCCGCCCGCGCGGTGGCGCAGCGCGGCCAGGTAGGCGCGGTCGTCGGACAGGCCCGGGGCGAGCCGCATGACCGCATCCCACGCGCGCTCGTCGTTGGTGGCGCGGGCATAGTCGAGCCAGCTCTTCAGGGCCACGGCGGGCTGGCGGTTCCATTCGGCCACCTGGGCCAGCCGTTCGCGCCAGATCGCCTCGCCCGGCAGCCGGCGCACCGCGGTCTCGGCCACGCGCTGCGCCTGATCGAGCTTGCCGGCCGACAGGAACACGCGATAGGCGAGGTCGTAGTCGTCGGCGTTGAACGGCTTGTCGGCTGGCTCCGCCGGTGCTTGCGCGGGCGCAGCACCTTGCGCCGCAATCTTGCGCGTACCCAGCTGGCCGGAAGCGGCCAGCGCTTCACGCAATGCCAGGCCGCGCGGCCCGTCGAGGAAGACAAAGCCGCGCTCGGCCCAGGGCTGGCTGGCGGCGATGCGCCGCACCTCGGCCTGGCGTGCGGCCAGCGCCGCCGGGCCGGCGTCGCGCGTGCGCGCCGAGACCTTCAGCAGCCGCTCGACATAGCGGCTGGCCTGCTCCGGCCTGTTGGCCGCCAGCGCCAGCTTTGTCAGGTAGCGCAGCACCTCCGGATCGTCCAGCAGCTTGCCGCCGTGGCGCTCGGCCTGCGCCAGCGCTTCGTCCAGCAGGTTGCCTGACTGCAGCGTCTGCACCGCCTTCAGGAACAGCGCGCGCCGCTCGGCCAGCGTGGTGGCGGCCGCCTGCTGCGCGAACAAGGCGTTGGCGGCGTCGCGATAATCGCCGCCCGCGATCGCCATGTCGGCCAGCTGGCGGTTCCAGAAGGCCGCGTTGTTGCGGTCCTGGCTGGCCAGCGCCGCATAGAACTTGCGCATGGCGTCCTGGGCGCCCGCCTGGCTGGACTGCGTGGCCAGCGTCTGCAGGTCGGCCAGCCCCCAGCTGCGCCCGGCAGCCTGGTCCAGCAGGCTGCGCAGCTGCACCAGGTTCTGCTCGCGCTCAGGCGTATCCGGCAGCGCGGCCCAGGCGCGCTGCTGCGCGATCTCGATGCGCGTGCGCAGGATCTGGCCCGACAGGTCGGTGCCCTGCACGGCCTGCATGCGCGCCAGCATGGCCTGCGCCTCTTCCAGCCGGCCGGTGCGCGCGTATTGTTCGGCCAGCACGCCCATGAAACCAGGGTCGTCGGGCGTGACCTTCCACCAGGCTTCCAGGTAGGCCATGGTCAGCCCGTCGATAGTGCGGCCCTGGCCCAGCAGGCGTTCGCGCAGGGTCTCGCGCGGGAACATCAGCGCCAGGCCGATCCCCACCATCGCGGTGAAAGTCAGCACCAGCGCCGGCGGCAGCAGCCGCTCGCGCTCAACCGGCGCAGCGGACTTCGACTTGTTGCCTGGCATGGTTCGGATCAGTGACGGGTGCGGTATCCACGCGCAGCGTGTTGCGCTCGCGGACGGCCTGTACGGGCTTGCCATCGACGCTCACACGGCAACTGCCGGCGTTGGCAAGACGGAAGAATGGCTTGAAGTAGCCGCTGAAGGCGAAGCGCGTGACGCCGTCGCGCTGCGACCAGTCGCGCACGATGCCGTTGGCTTCGGCCAGCTGCGGCGCGGCCGGAGCAGTGACTGTGTCGCGCACGGCAAAGCGCGCATCGCCGCCATCCAGGTGCAGGTAGACGCCGCCGCCCGGCGCCGGCGAGGTGCCGGTCACGCCGTGCGCCGCGCCCACGTCGGGCATGCCCGCGCCGCTCCAGCGCAGGTTGCGCAGGTTGCCGTCGCCGCGCACGATCCATTCGGCACCGGTGCTGCCTTGGCGGCCATCGCCGACGTCCCGCGCCACGGCCATGTCCTGCCAGTCGAGCACCTTGCGCACGTAGTCGGTCGAGTGCAGCGGCAGCAACGGCTGCGCCAGCACATAGTCATAGACCTTGCGCAGCGCCTTCAGCGACGCGGCCTTGGTGCCCGAATAGCTGTGGTAGTAGATATTGACCGGCTTGAAGCGATAAGGCTTGTCGGTCAGCTCGTAGGTCTCGATCACGCGCTCGAAGCCGTAGAACGGGCCGTGCCAGAGATTGGTGTAGACGTTCTCGTTCTGGTTGGGCGCAAACACCTGGAAGGTACCGCCGGGCTTGTTGATGCCCAGCGGCGCAATCGCGGTCCAGCTCGGGTTGCTGCGCGTGATCAGCGTATCGCCGCCGTTCATGTTGAGCACGCGCGCCTTGTCGGTCAGCCGCAGCGCCTCGGCCGGCGGCTGGCAGTCGCCCGACCACAGCAGCATGCTGACCGGCTTGCCGGCCGGCGCCAGCGTGCGGTTGATGTAGTCGATGGAGCCGCCGATCTCGCGGTTCAGGTCCATGCTGTAGCCGGGGATGCTCAGGTGGAAGGCCTCGTCGCCCTCGACCACGGCGGCCCCGCTGGATTGCGCTGCCTGCCCTGGCTGTGCCGGCACCGTGCGCGACCATTCGAACGGATGCGAGAAGGTATGGCTGGCCACCTCGACATAGGGCTGCGCGAAGATCTTGCGCGCGATCGGCTCAAGCTCGGCGCTGAGCCTGGGGTACATGCCGTCCTTGCTGACTTCGCCCTGGATCACCGACATCGTCATCGGCAGCCGGTAGCGGTCGAAGATCTCGCGGAACAGCACCTCGCCGGAGAAGCCGCCACCGGGAATCTCGGCGCGCGAGGCAAAGCCATCTCCGTCGATATGGATGGTCAGCAAGCGCCGGCCGTTCTCGGTGGTGACATCGGGCACGGGCATGGCGGGCAGGCGCAGCGCCTCGCGCAGGAAGTCCAGCGGCTGCACCACCCAGCGGCTCTGGCCATTGCCGTTGCCGCTCTGGCGCACCGCGTACGGCCCCAGCACATAGCCGCCCCACGGCGTGATCGCGGCGGCGTCATAGGTCAGCGTGCCCGAGCGCAGGCGCAGCAGCGAACGGTAGCCATCGCCGTCCGGCACCTGGATCGCTTCGGCCTGGGTGCGGTCGGGGGCCACCGGCATCTCGAAGCCCATCATCCGGTCCTTGGCCAGCACCTCGACCGGGCCCGACACGCGGCCCTTGACGGTCTTCAGCCCGAAGCTGCGCGCCACCGCGCCGCTCACATTGGTGCCGAAGTCGTTGAGGAACACCACCGGCATGCCCTGCGCCATGCGCGCCTGCACCCAGGTATAGAAGCGTCCCGGCTGCGCCGTGACATTGCCTGACAGGTACACCACCACGCCGGCGTAGCGGTCCGGCCCGATCTCGGGCAAGTCATCGCTGGTCTCGGCGAAATCCACGCGATAGCCAAGGTAGTTGAGCGGCATCGAGACAAAGCGCACACCCTCGGAATCATCGATCGACACCCCGGGGCGGCGCTCCTGCACCACCAGCACGCGCCGGGGCAGCACCTCGACCTTGCCGATGCCAACCGTCTGCAGCCCGGGATCGGCCACATAGGGCGTGATGCCCAGCGCGCGGATGCGCTGCGCGGTTTCGCGTGCGCAGCGGCGGTCCGCCGGCGGGCAATAGTCGATGGAGATCACCGGCAGCCGGTATTGCTCGCGGATAGTGCGCGCCTGCGCCAGCAGCCAGTCGCGGTCCGCCTGCGGCACGTCGACATAGCGGCCCTGGGCCTGGTTCCAGCCGCGGAACAGCGACTCGAAGGCGACGGCATAGGCCAGGTCATGCACCTGCGGCAGGATCTCGAAGCCGCGGTTGAAGACCAGGCGCGCCTCGGGGTAGCGCGCCTTGACGGCGCGGATCACGCGCACCAGCCCGGCTTCCTGCCGCGCACGCTCGGCGTCGGTCCTGGCGGCAAGCTGGTAGGAATCGAGGGTATCGAGGAAGAAGCCGCGGAAGCCGCGCTCCCACAGCGGCGCGATCACCTTGTCGACATAGAAGGCAGGCCAGCCGTCGGCTGCCTGGTCGATGACCGGGGCGTTCCAGGCGTCATTGCGCCCGACGAACCAGGCCTTGGGGATGTCCTTGAAGTAGGGGCGGCTGTCCAGCACCTCGCCCACGCTGACATAGGCAAACCAGGCGGTGGCCGGCGTCGCCGCCTGGCGCGGGTCGAAGCCGCTGTCGGGCTCGACCACGGCGATGTCGAAGGCCTGCAGGGCGTCAACCGGCGGCTTGGCGCCGTAGTGCAAGGCGATCGACGGCATGGATGGCGTCTGCGCCGCGGGCGCCGGCGCGGCCGCAGCCGTCGCCGCCCCAAAGGCCAGCGACAGCGCCAGCGCGATGCCTTGCACCCGCTGCGCCATGCGCATCCCTACCCACCCCGATCGGAACGGCATGCGGCCGCCCCGGCTCCCTTGTGCTTCCTCCAGCTGCTTCACAGGCTTGCTTCCTCTTGTCTGCGCACGCCGGCAAGTGCCTCACGCGCAACATTTCCTGAGGCGGTCGTCGCCGCCTTGTGTCTGACTGTGGATATCAGAATCGGAAAAATCCGATGGTATCCGGCAAACGAATGCTAGGACAGACGCATGGATCACATTGTCAACAATTGTCCCATCACTGAGACATTGAGCCGGCTCGCGCGTTAACGCGCGCCGCCATGCCGCAAGGCGCGCGCCGGCCCGCTCGCGGTACGGGCGTACCGGAGGCGTGCCTCAGCTCAATTGCAAACAACGGAGAACAGTCCAGGCCCCGTGCGTGACGGGCGGTGAGGCTGTCCGCAACCACGATGCCGGACAGCTAGGTTTGAAACGCCATGATGGATTCCCCGTTCCGATCTTTTATGTATGGGCCCGCATACAGTGGGGGCGCTCATGTATGTCGGTGCACGACGCGAGCGCGGCCACCGGCCTGGCCTTTATTCTCAGCATAATGATATATCCGGGCCGCGCCGGCTTCCCCCGAACGCGGTAGGCATTGCGCGCCGTAAGAATTTGTAAGAAAGATGGCACGCCCATGCACCGGACGGCAGGCATTATGCACGGGGGCGTGGCATCGCGCTCGCTGACGGTGCACGCACAACCAAACGCGCCAATAGAAAATCAGGGAATTCACTGAACTGAAGCCGAAGTAGAAAACGCTAATATCTCCTATCGGAACCTCTCATCATGATTAGGCGCTTAGCCTGATTGACACGCCGGGAAAATTCGGCAGAATGATTCCCACTTGTGCAGCGCCCATGCGGTGTGTCTTTTGGTGTTGTCGTTCCGTGACGTTTTCGGTTGTCACGACAGCGACATATCGAAGTCATATGGAATGCGCTGGCGGGGAACATAAAAAGGATCCGCTGGGTGCGTTGCACACGGTGTATAACGAGCGTTTTCGCTCATTTTGAAATTCAAGGTTGAGATAGATATGGAAACCGGTACCGTTAAGTGGTTCAACGACGCCAAGGGCTTCGGCTTCATCACGCCGGATGAAGGCGGCAATGATCTGTTCGCGCACTTCTCCGCAATTGAAGGCAATGGCTTCAAGTCGTTGAAGGAAGGCCAGAAGGTACGCTACGTCAAGGCCATGGGCCAGAAGGGCGAGCAAGCCACCAAGATTCAGGCCCTCTGATACCGGTGGAGTCCGGGCCGGTCCAGCGGACCGGCCGGAAGGAAAGCCCCGCAGCTTCGGCGCGGGGCTTTTTTTATTGGCGCGCCGGCACCGGGGCCGCGGATGCGGCGGTCTTGCAACGGGTGAAATTGCTATAATCGGCCGACCCACAACCACCCTCCCGCCAGTGGGCGCGCACGGATGCTGCGCGGCCAGTGCGGGACGGTATGCAGCGTGTCGAGGAGTTACGTGGCCGGTACTCAAATCGCAGCGCAAGACGCCCCTGTCGCCGCCGACCATGGCAGCCAGGCGGGCCCGGCGGCCTCGGCCGGCAGTTCCTTCCATGCCGCGCTGCGCATCCTGCCGCCAGCGCAGCGCCAGGCCATGTTCGAGATCTATGCGTTCTGCCGCGCGGTCGACGACATCGCCGACGGCAACGCACCGCACGCCGAGCGTCTTGCCGCCCTCGATGCCTGGCGCCACGACATCGCCGCCTGCTACACCGGCAATCCGCCTCGCGCCCTGCAGCCGCTGAGCGCGCAGATCCGGGCCTTCCACCTGCAGCAGCAGGATTTCCTCGCCGTGATCGACGGCATGACCATGGACGTAGTGCAGGACATCCGCGCCCCCGACGCGGCCACCCTTGACCTGTATTGCGATCGCGTCGCCAGCGCTGTCGGCCGGCTGGCGGTGCGCGTGTTCGGCCTGGAAGAAGCGTGCGGCATCGCGCTTGCGCACCACCTGGGCCGCGCGCTGCAGCTGACCAATATCCTGCGCGATATCGACGAAGACGCTGCCATCGGCCGGCTCTACCTGCCGGCAGAGGCGCTGGCCGCGGCCGGCATCGGGGCGGACACGCCCCAGGCCGTGGTGGCCCACCCCGCCGTCGGCCAGGCCTGCGCGGCCGTGGCGCGCGAGGCCCAGGCGCACTACGACCGGGCCTACGCCATCATGGCGCGCTGCCCGTCCCGGCAGGTGCGCTCGCCGCGCATCATGGCCGAGGTCTACCACCGCATCCTGGCGCGGCTGCGCACGCAGGGCTGGCGCGCGCCGCGCCAGCGCGTGCGCCTGCCGCGCGCCCAATTGCTCTGGATCGTGCTGCGCCACGCCATTGGCTGAGCGCTGCACCCGATGCATGCCGGGCGCGGCCGCGCCGTGCGCCGGCACAAGGAGTCTGCATGTCGATGAACGAGACCGCCTTTGCCACGGCAGTGCCACGGATCGCGCCGGCCAGCGCGGGGGACAGCCCCTCGCCGCGCGGCGCCGCGCAGGCACTTGACCACGGCATCGGCCGCGCGATCGACGCGCTGCTGCACCAGCAGCGCCCCGACGGCCACTGGGTCTACGAACTGGAAGCCGACGCCACCATTCCCGCCGAATACGTGCTGATGGTGCACTACCTCGGCGAAGCCCCGGACCTGGAGCTTGAAGCCCGCCTGGCCCGCTACCTGCGCCGCATCCAGAATCCCGATGGCGGCTGGCCACTGTTCCATGAAGGCCGCTCCGACGTCAGCGCCAGCGTGAAGGCCTATTTCGCGCTGAAGATGGCCGGCGACGACCCCCAGGCCGAGCATATGCAGCGCGCGCGCCGGGCCGTCCACGCGCTGGGCGGCGCCGAGGCCAGCAATGTATTCACGCGCACTCTGCTGGCCCTGTACGGCGTGATGCCGTGGTCGGCAGTGCCGATGATGCCGGTCGAGATCATGCTGCTGCCGCAGTGGTTTCCGTTCCACCTGTCCAAGGTCTCGTACTGGGCGCGCACGGTGATCGTGCCGCTGCTGGTGCTGAACAGCCTGCGCCCGCAGGCGCGCAACCCGCGCGGGGTCGGCATCAATGAGCTGTTCGTCGGCAACTGCCATACGGTGGGGCTGGCGCCGCGCGCGACGCACCAGCACGCCGGCTGGTACACCGTGTTCCGCGGCCTGGACGCGCTGCTGCGCGTTGCCGAGCCGCTGTTCCCGCGCACGCTGCGCCGGCGCGCCATTGCCGCGGCGCAGGCCTTCGTGCGTGAGCGGCTCAACGGCGAGGACGGCCTGGGCGCGATCTTCCCGGCAATGGCCAACAGCGTGATGATGTTCGACGTGCTGGGCGTGCCGCCCGACGACCCGGCGCGCGCGGTGGCGCGGCAATCCGTCGAGCGGCTGCTGGTCGAGCACGGCGACGAAGCCTATTGCCAGCCCTGCCTGTCGCCGGTGTGGGATACCGCGCTGGCCGCGCACGCGCTGCTGGAAACCGGCGAGGCGCGCGCAACGGCCGCGGCCGGGCGCGGCCTGGACTGGCTCAGGCCGCTGCAGGTGCTGGACGTGCGCGGCGACTGGGCCGTGCGCCGCCCGCGGGTGCGCCCCGGCGGCTGGGCCTTCCAGTACGCCAATGCCTATTACCCGGACGTGGACGACACCGCCGTGGTGGCCGCCGCGATGGACCGCTACATGCGCGCGCACGATGTGCCGGGCCGCTATGACGAAGCCGTGGCGCGCGCCGCCGAGTGGATCGTCGGCATGCAAAGCGGCGACGGCGGCTGGGGCGCGTTCGAGCCCGAGAACACGCATCTCTACCTGAACAACATCCCCTTTGCCGACCATGGCGCGCTGCTGGACCCGCCCACCGCGGACGTGTCCGCGCGCTGCCTGTCGATGCTGTGCCAGATCGGCGCCACGCCGGGCAAGAGCGAACCGGCCGCGCGCGCCCTGCGCTACCTGCTGGCCGAGCAGATGCCCGACGGCAGCTGGTTCGGCCGCTGGGGCACCAACTATATCTACGGCACCTGGAGCGCGCTGTGCGCGCTGAACGCCGCGGGCCTGGCCCCGGAAGCCCCCGAGATGCGCCGCGCCGTGGCCTGGCTTGCACAGATCCAGAACGCCGACGGCGGCTGGGGCGAGGACGGCAGCAGCTACCGGCTCGACTACCGCGGCTACGAGCCCGCGCCGAGCGTGGCCTCGCAGACCGCGTGGGCGCTGCTGGCGCTGATGGCAGCCGGCGCCGCGCAGCATCCTGCGGTGGCACGCGGCATCGACTACCTGCTGCGCACGCAGCAATCCGGCGGCCTGTGGCATGAGCCGTGCTTCACCGCCGTGGGCTTTCCGCGCGTGTTCTACCTGCGCTATCACGGCTATGCGCGCTACTTTCCGCTGTGGGCACTGGCGCGCTACCGCAACCTGCAGCGCGGCGGCGCGCACCAGGTGTCGTGGGGGCTATGACGTCACCGTTCGTGCTGGTCGTCACCGGCATGGCTTTCGAGGCGCGCATCGCCGCCGGCCCGCATTGCCGCGTGGTGCACGGCCTGCGCGGCAATGCGCTGGAACAAGGCGTTTCCGCGATGGCGAGCCGGCACTGCATGGGCATCCTCAGCTTTGGCGTGGCGGGCGGGCTGGATCCCGCGCTGGCGCCGGGCGATCTCGTGCTGGCGGACTCGGTCTGCGCGGCAGGCGAACGCTACGACACCGACATGATTTGGACCCGGGCGATGCACGCGGCGCTGCCGCATGCCAGGGTCGGGATACTTGCCGGCGCGGACCAGCCGGTGCTTTCGGTTGCCGCCAAGCAGATGCTGCACCGGGCCACGGGGGCGCTCTGCGTCGACATGGAATCGCACCTCGCCGCGCGCATGGCGGCGGCTTGCCGGCTGCCGTTCGCGGCTTGCCGCGTGGTGCTCGACCCGGCCAGTCGCGCGGTCCCGGCTGCCGCGGCGGCGGGCATGGGGGACGGCGGCAGGACGGATGTGGGCGCGGTGCTGGGCGCGCTCTTGCGCGCGCCGTGGGAACTGCCGGCGCTATTGCGGCTGGCGGGCGATGCGGCGGCCGCTCGCGGCGCGCTGCGGGCGGCCCGGCTGGCGCTGGGGGATGAATACGGCTTGCGCGATGTGCGGACGCTGGCCGGCTGAAGGGATCCGCTGACGGCGTCAGCCGCCAAACTTCCTCACCGCATCCAGCGCCAGCCCGCTGCCAATGCTGCCGAACCGGTCCCCTTCCACGCAACGCGCTTCCGGCAACAGCGCCGCCAGCCGCTGCCGCAGCAGCGGCACGCTGCTGGAGCCGCCGGTGAAGAAGATGGTATCGACCGCGGCGCCATCCACGCCGGCATCCACCAGCAGCTTCTGCACGGTCTGTTCGGTCTTCACCACCAGCTTGTCGATCGACGCATCGAACTCGTCGCGCGTGATGCTCAGCGTCAGCCCCTGCTCCAGCCGGTGCAGGTCCACGTCGGTGCTGCCGGCATCGGACAGCTCGATCTTGGCGGCTTCCATCTGGATGGCCAGCCAGTGGCCGGCGCGCTCGCGGATCAGCCGCACCAGGCGGTCGAGCTTCACGGTGTCCGCGGCGTCGCGGTAGTTGTCCATCACCAGCGACCACGCCTTGCGCGTATAGACCAGGTTGATGGTGTGCCAGCTGGCCAGGTCGAAATACTGGCTGGACGGCATCGCCTTGCCGTTGCGCAGCGCGCTGCCCAGGCCCAGCAGCGGCATCGCGCGCGCCAGGCTGAGCGCACGGTCGAAGTCGGTGCCGCCGATATGCACGCCGCCATTGGCCAGGATGTCGTCGCGCCGGTCGCTGCGCGCGGCGCGCTCGGGCGACAGGCGCACCAGCGAGAAGTCCGAGGTGCCGCCGCCGATGTCGGCCACCAGCACCAGTTCCTCACGCGTGATCCGGGCCTCGTAGTCGAAGGCCGCGGCGATCGGCTCGTACTGGAACGCGATCTCGCCGAAGCCCGCGTCGCGCGCGATCTCGGCCAGGGTGTCTTCGGCCAGCTGGTCGGCGGCCGGGTCCTCGTCGATAAAGAACACCGGGCGGCCCAGCACCGCACGCGAGAATTCCGTGCCGGCAGCCTGCTCGGCACGCGTCTTCAGCTCGCTGATGAAGTGCGCCAGCAGCTTGCGGAACGGCATCGCCTGGCCCATCACCTCGGTGCTGTCGTCCATCATCGAGGTGCCCAGCAGGCTCTTGAGCGAACGCATCAGCCGGCCTTCATAGCCGGCCAGGTAATCGCCCAGCGCGGCGCGGCCATAGCTGACCAGCGGATCCTCCGCGTGGAAGAAGATCACCGAGGGCAGCGTCACCTTGCCGTCCTCCAGCGGCAGCAGCGCCGCCGGCCGCTCCGGATGGCTCCAGCCGACCGTTGAGTTGGACGTGCCGAAGTCCAGGCCGCATGCGTTTGACATCATCGATTCCGTTCCCTGCAAGACAAAGTGGCCCGCGCGGCGCAAGGCCGGCGCGGGCGGGGGCGTCATTGTAGGGCAGTCGCGCGGACCGTGGAGGCCCGACCGGCAGACGGTGTTGTCGGGAAGCTATTTTCAAACATTCATTGAAGGCAGTACTAACCAAATGTCTCTTTTTCAATGGCACGGCAACTGGAACCATGGCGTCCTCGGCGTGGTGCTGCCTGCATCACCCGCTATCCACCTGGAGCCTGGTCATGAATCTCTCTGACATCGTCGACACCCGCTATTCCACAAAAGCCTTCGAGGCAGGCCGCACCCTGCCCCAGGCCACCGTGGACCAGCTGCTCGCCGTGCTGCACAAGAGCCCGTCCTCGGTCAATTCCCAGCCGTGGCACTTCGTGGTTGCCGCCACGCCCGAAGGCCGGGCCCGGATGACGCGCGCCACCGTCGACCGCCACCCCTACAACACGCAGAAGATCCAGGACGCCTCGCATGTGATCGCGCTGTGCGTGCGCACGGAAATGGATGCCGCCCACCTGGCCGGCATCCTGGCGGCCGAGCAGCGCGACGGGCGTTTTGCCGATGATGCTGCCCGCGTCGGCATGGACAAGATCCGCCGCGGCTTTGTCGACGTGCACCGCTACGACCTGCGCGACCTGCAGCACTGGATGACGCACCAGGTCTACCTGGCGCTGGGCGGCCTGGTGATGGCCGCGGCCGCGCTGGGCGTGGACGCCACGCCGATGGAAGGCATCGATACCGGCCCGCTCGACCTCGAACTGGGCCTGCGCGAGCGCGGACTGACCAGCGTGGCGCTGGTCAGCCTGGGCTATCGCAGCGCGCAGGACTTCAATGCCGCGCTGCCGAAGTCGCGGCTCACGCGCGAAGAGGTGTTCACGTTCCTGTAAGTCCGGACGGGGGATGCGCGTGCCTTGACACGCCAGCATGTCCCTCCTATGCTGCGTCTGTTCTATATTAAAGACCGTCATTCTGTTCTACGGAACATCAAAGAATGCGCGGCCGGACGTAGCCCCATGCAAAAGCCCCTGCGCCATATCCGCGTGCTCGACCTCACCAATGTGCTGGCCGGGCCGTTCTGCTGCCACCAGCTTGCCCACCTGGGCGCCGAAGTCATCAAGGTGGAAACCCCCGGCACCGGCGACCTGGCCCGGCAGCTGGGCGCCGATGCCGGGCTGAACCAGCGCCTGATGGGCGTGTCGTTCCTGGCCCAGAACCCCGGCAAGCAGTCGGTCACCCTCAACCTGAAGCACGCGCGCGGCAAGGAGGTGTTCCGCAAGCTGGTGCAAAGCGCCGACGTGGTGGTGGAGAACTTCCGCCCCGGCGTGATGGACCGGCTCGGGCTGGGCTACGAGACCCTGAAGCAGGACAACCCGCGCCTGATCTACTGCGCGATTTCCGGTTTTGGCCAGGACGGGCCGCTGGCCGGGCTGCCGGCCTATGACCAGATCATCCAGGGCATGGCCGGCGTGATGAGCATTACCGGCGATGCGCAGAGCGCACCGTTGCGGGTCGGCTATCCGGTCTCGGACACCATCGGCGGGCTGACCGCGGCGCTGGCGGTGTCGGCGGCGCTGGCGGACCACCAGCGCACCGAAGGCTATTTCATCGACGTATCGATGCTGGAAGCCACGCTGGCCACCATGGGCTGGGTGGTGTCCAACCACCTGATCGCCGGCAAGGTGCCGGCGCCGATGGGCAACGAGAACATGACCGCCAGCCCCTCGGGCACTTTCCGCACCGCGGACGGGCTGCTCAATATCGCGGCCAACAAGCAGGAACAGTTTGAAGCCGTGTGCCGCGTGCTGGGCCGCCCCGAGCTGGCCGCCGATCCGCGCTTCGCGCAGCGCCAGGCGCGGCTGGCCAACCGGGGGGAACTGACACAAGCGCTGGAAGCAGAGCTGGCGAAGAAGCCGGCCACCGAATGGTGGCCGCTGCTGACCGAGGCCGGCGTGCCGGCCGGCCCGGTGCTGGACGTGCCGCAGACGCTGGCCCATCCGCAGGTGCGCGAGCGCGGCATGATCGGCGAGTTTGCCGATGCGCCCGGCGTGGGCCGCGATATCCGCGTGGTGCGCACCGGCTTCAAGCTCAACCGCGAGGCCCCGGCCGTGGACACGCCGCCGCCGGAGCTGGGCCAGCATACGCGGCAGGTGCTGGCCAGCCTGGGCTACAGCGATGCGGACATCGACCAACTGAGCGAGGAGCGCGCGATATGAGCGGCATCGACACCGACCGCCACCCCGGCCACCCCGGCCACCCCCAGCATGACGCCATGGACCCGGGCCAGCGCCTGTCGCAGGACTGGTGGCGCACCGGCATCATCGACATGCGCCCGGGCGAGATCCGCTACCGCGGCTACCCGATCGAACAACTGATCGGCCGGGTCTCGTTTGCGCAGATGATCTGGCTGATGCTGCGCGGCGAGCTGCCCGGCCCCGGCCAGGGCGAGCTGCTGGACGCGGCGCTGATGGCCGCGGTCGACCACGGCCCGCAGGCGCCCAGCATTGCCATCGCACGCATGGCGGCCACCTGCGGCGTGGGACTGAACAACGCCATGGCTTCCGCCGTCAACGTGCTGGGCGACGTGCATGGCGGCGCCGGCGAACAGGCGGTGGCGCTGTACCAGGACGTGGCGCAGCGGCTGGATGCGGGCAGCGCCATGGACGACGCCGTCGCCGCCGCGCTGCAGCACTACCGCGACCTGCACGGCAAGTTCATTGCCGGCTTTGGCCACCGTTTCCACCCGGTCGACCCGCGTGCGCCGCGGCTGCTGGCGCTGGTCGACCAGGCCGCGGCCAACGGCGTGGTCAGCGGGCGCTACGCGGGGATCGCGCGCGCGGTCGAGGCGGCGCTGGGTGCCGGCCGCGGCAAACCCATCCCGATGAATATCGATGGCGCCACCGCGGTGATCTATGCCGAGCTGGGCTTTGCCGCACCGCTGGCGCGGGGGCTGTTCTGCCTGTCGCGCTCGGTCGGCATCCTGGCGCATGCCTGGGAGCAGACCTGCGAGGGCGGGCGCAACAAGGGCCCGATGCCGCGCCAGTTCCTGTGGACCTATGACGGTGCGCCGCAGCGCGACGTGCCGGAGCCAGGCCGGCAGGCATAACGGGGTCAGCCGGCCAGGTCGGGCTCTGGCTCCAGCAACGGCGCGGGTGATGCGCTCGCGGCCGCCGGCGCCGCCATGGACGAGGCCAGCACGTAGCGGTCGCGCCCATGTTCCTTGGCGTGGTAGAGGGCGCGGTCGGCATCGGCAAACAACAGGCGCCACAGCGCTTCCTTGCTGCCCGGGCCGCCGCGCAGCTGCGCCACGCCAATGCTGACGCTGGCATGGCCGTGCCCGGCGGGCAGTTCAATCGCGCGCACCTTGCGCAGGATCCGGTTGGCCAGCGCCGAGGCCTGCTGCTCGTCGGTATGCGGGCACAGGATGCAGAACTCTTCGCCACCGTAGCGCCCGGCCACGTCCGAGGCGCGGCGCGAGTTGTCCAGCGCATGCGCGACCTCGCGCAGCACGGCGTCGCCGGCGTGGTGGCCGAAGGTATCGTTGACCTGCTTGAAATAATCGATGTCTATCACCAGGCAGGACAGCGCCTGCCCGTCGCGCTGCCAGCGCGCCACCAGCGACAGTGCCGACATCTCCAGCGCCCCGCGGTTGAGCAGCCCGGTCAGGGCATCCACGCGCGCGCCGCTTTCGTTGTGCGCGACGATCTGCTCCATCGCCATCATGGTGAAGCCGAACAGGCCCAGCAGCGTGGCGATCAGCGGCGCCAGCACCCAGGCCGAGCCGGCCGGGCCGGCAAAGAACAGCGTCAGCGGCGCGCCGCCCGCCACGGGCAGGTTCATGGCATGGCTGAAGCCGGCCAGCTGCGTGGCCAGATGCACCAGGCTGGCCACCAGCACCAGCGGCGCGCCGATGCTGCGGCGCCCGCGCCCGGCGCGCGCCAGCGTGGCAAAGGTGGCCATCGACACCAGCGCCAGCAAGCCGTAGACGATGCGCAGCACCACCTGCTGCCCGTCGGGCATGCCGCTGGTGGCCGCCATCAAGCCAAGCACGATCACGCCCGCGGCGGCCAGCGCCGCGGGATGGGCCGGCACGCCGTAATAGACCCGCACGCCGCGATAGATCAGCAGCCAGCCAGCCACGAACGCCAACGCACCCAGCGTGCCCAGCTGGCCCGTGCCGCTGGCCGCGCTGATGGCCAGCGCCAGGCCCGCGGCCGAGACCAGCACGTGCCCGAACGCCCACAGCCGCCCCGCCTCGCTCGCGCGCAGCGCGAACACCAGCCCCACCGCAATAATCAGCGTGCTGCAGAAAAACACCATCATCACCACCGCAATGGTCTGCTGGTCCAGGTGCACGGGATTTCCTCAAGGATGCCGTCTGCCGCACCGTCAATATCGAGCGGCGGGCATCAGGCCACAGGGGCACGATGCAGGCATCTCCCGCACTTGTTTTCACAACATGTGACGTGCGTTGTTTTCAATGCCAGCCGCATGATAGCCCGCGCACGCCGGGCCGTGGCACCCCCGACAAGCCGGGTCGGGCCGGCTGCACACGCAAGCCCGGCGGCTCAGCCCGGGGTGGCGTTGTCCGCAATGCTGTCCGGAAAGGTGCCGCCCAGCGCCAGGGTCAGCACGCGCGCCGCATGCAGCACATCGACGCGGAAGTCTTCGCGATAGCGCGAGGCCGGGCAGGTCAGCGTCAGCGCGCCGCACAGCACATCGCCGGGACCGAACACCGGCGCCGACACCCCGGCAAGATCGGGGCTGCGGTCGCCCACCAGGGCCGCCACGCCCTCGTGCCGGATGCGCTCATAGAGCTGGCCGGGCTCGCCGGCAAAGGCACGCAGCACGCGCGCGCCGGCGCCCCGGTCGCGCGGCAGCAGTTCGCCGGCGCGGACATGGTCGCGCACCGGCTGCGGCGAATCGACGCGGTACAGGCACAGCCGGTGCTCGCCCTGCTCGACATGGAAGGCCGCGCTTTCACGCGTGATGCGCACCAGCTCGCGCAGCGCCGGCATCACTACTGCCTCCAATGAGAACGACGCCGCGTAGACGGCATTGAGCCGCGCCACCTCGGGACCCAGGCCATAGCGCCCGTCGGACTGGCGCCGCACCAGCCCGGCGTGCTCAAGCGAGGCCAGCAGGCGCAGCAGCGTGCTCTTGTACAGGCCGCTGCGCTGCGCCAGCTCGGCCAGCCCCAGCGCGGTATCGCCAAGACGGAACACCGACAGCACGAACAGCGCCCGGTCCACGGCGATGGCGCCGCCTGCGGCGGCGTGCTTGTCGGCTTCTGAAACCTGTGCGGCTTTGCGTGGCATGGCGGACGGCGGCGATCCTGGCTGGACCGGATGACGGAACGATGCGCCAACGTATAGAACGCATCCCGGCTTGTCAATCCGCCCTGCTGCGTGTCAATGAACCGGCACACGTCCGGCGCCCTCGCGCAACAGACGCCGCACGAATTCATGTAACCGCGCGGCGCGCTGGCGTTTTTCTGCAACACCGTGGCCGGCGCCTGCTGCCGCCCCGGCCGCCGCCCAAGCGCCTTCGCCGCCCCCTCGGCTACCGCATGCGCCACATTGTGTACGCGTACTCGCCACTCCCCGGTTTGCAAGCGGAATTAGAGGGAAAGTTAGCTGCTTTTGATTCAGCAGCCGCTGCACGGGGTGGATAAAATCATGTGTTGCTGACCTTTGCGCAATCCCTGCGCTGCTTTCCGTACTCTCGCTGCAATGTCTCACCGCCGTGCTTTTCCCGACCCTGGTATGACCGTTCCCGCCCTCTCGCTTGGCGCCATCCTGGATGACCTGCGTAGCGCCCCGCGCCCGCTGACTTCCGCGGAGTACACATACCTGGCCCACCTGCGGCAGCGTATTGTCACCGGCGACGCAGACCTGTGGACCACGCTGGAGACCGCGGGCGTGCCATGCAGGGAACGCCGCCTGTCGCCCGAAGTGGTGCAGGCGCTGACCGCTATCGGCCATTTGCCGATGCACTGAGCCCGGTTCGCGCCACCCCGCATTGCAGAAATTTCCCGGGGTCATTTCGGAAAGCCGCACTCTCCAGCCAGCCTGCGTCCCGCTAAGATCGATTCACTTTCGATCCGCCGGGCACCGTGCTTTCAGTCAAGCGCCAAGCATGCCCCGGCCATGGCCCAGGCATGGCTTACCCATCCAGCAACCGGCGCGTCAGCTTCCTGTCGTTGCGCGCCTATGTCGCAGTGATGCGGCACCGTAATGCCGTCCGCGCCGCGCAAGCGCTGCGCATCCATCCGCAAAGGCTGTACTACCATATCCGCCGCCTCGAGGCCGCGCTCGACAAGCCGCTGTTCCGCACTTGCGGCCCGGACTGGCTGCCGACATCCACGGGCGTGAACGCACTGCCCAAGGTCGTCGCCATGCTGGCCATCTGGGAACAGATCGAGGCCGGCATCCGTGCCAGTCAGCCTGCCGCGACGGCCCGGGAACCCGAGCCCGGCGCCATTGCGCGCCACGGCGCCGCATTCTGGGTGCGGCAGGCGACGATGTAGCGTCAGGCCAGCCGTTCGCAGCAATAGGCTTCGGTGCGATAAGGGAAAGCCGCCTCGGCACGGCCCGCCAGCGCGGGATGCCCGTCAATGACCGCCTGCAGCCGTGCGCGCACGCGGGCCTGCTCCGCCGCCGGCAGCGCGGCAATAAAGCTCACCGACATCACCCGGTCCACGATCACCTGCTGCGGCGCCCCCACATGCGTGTAGGGCAGGCTCTGCAGCGCCAGCGGCCCGAAGCCCTCGGCGGGAAAGACCCGCTTCCAGTCGCCCTTGTAGAAGCGCGGCGCGTCGCCTTCGTACGGCGTCATGATGGCCGTCAGCTGCGCCACCCAGTCCATGCTTTCATCGCGCACGTTCCATACCAGCCCGAGCCGGCCGCCGGGGCGCAGCACGCGGCCGATTTCCGCCATCGCACGCGCATTGGCAAACCAGTGGAAGGCCTGTGCGCAGACCACGGCATCGACACTGGCATCGGGCAGCGGGATGGCTTCGGCGCTGCCTTCCAGCGCCTGCACCGACGGCAGCGCCGCGGCCAGCTGCGCGCGCATCTGCGCCACCGGTTCGACCGCGATCACCGTCGCCCCGGTCTCCACCAGCCGGCGCGTGAACTTGCCGGTGCCAGCGCCCAGGTCCAGCACGGTGCGGCCCGCGCGCACGCCCAGCGTGCCGCGCAGCCAGGTGTCGATTTCAGCGGGATATTCGGGGCGTCCGCGCGCGTAGGTATCGGCCTGGCTGGCGAATCCCTGTGCGGCGGCGTGGTGGATGGCGGCGGTCATCGGCGGGCTCCGGTTGGTTACCGGTGCCGAGCCTACGCTTCATACCGGCGTCGGGCAAGGCTAGTGCTGCATACCCCAGCGGCGCACGGTCAGCCGTTCCAGCGTGGTGAACACCAGCCCCTCCACCAGCAGTCCGATCAGGATCACCGCGGCCAGGCCCGCGAACACGCGGTCGGTATAGAGCTCATTGCGGTTCTGGAAGATGAACCAGCCCAGCCCGCCCTGCCCCGACGATGCGCCGAACACCAGCTCGGCCGCGATCAGTGTGCGCCAGGCAAAGGCCCAGCCGATCTTCAGGCCCGACAGGATCGCTGGCAGCGCCGCCGGCACCAGCACCAGCGCGACATAGCGCAGCCCGCGCAGGCCGTAGTTGCGGCCCGCCATGCGCAGCGTCGGCGGCACCGCCTGGAAGCCCGCGTACATGTTCAGCGCCAGCGGCCACAGCACCGAATGGACCAGCACGAAGACCAGGCTCCCGGTGCCCAGCCCGAACCACAACAGCGCCAGCGGCAATAGCGCGATCGCCGGCAGCGGGTTGAACATGGCCGTCAGCGTGTCCAGCACATCGCGCCCGAAGCGCGTGGACACCGCCAGCGAGGTCAGCACGAACGCCAGCACGATGCCGGCCGCATAGCCGCGCAGCAGCACCGACAGCGAAATCGCCGCCTTGCCCGGCAGCTCGCCGCTGGCCACCGCCTCGGAAAAGGCGCGCATCGTGGCCAGGCACGACGGCAGCAGCAGGTCGTTGTCCTGTACGCGCGCCACCAGCTCCCAGATCAGCCCCAGCGCCAGCAGGATCACCGCCTTGCGCAGCCAGCCGTGTTGCCACAGGCGCTGGTGCCACGGCAGCGCGCGCGCAAGCGGGGCTTCGGTGAAGGATTCAGGCTCGCGTTCGTATTCGGGCCGAAGCGTGTCGGCCAGTGTCAGTGTCGGTTGCGTCATGATGCGATGTCCCGGTTCAGCGGCCCGCCGCGCTGCGCGCACGCGGCGCGGCCTCGGCGGCGGGCTCGTCGAACAGCAAGGTATGGATGCGTTGCGCGGCGGCCTGGAATTCAGCGCCGCCCTGGCTGGCCAGGCTGAACTGGTGGCTGTTGAGTTCCGCGCGCACGCGGCCCGGGTGGGGCGACAGCAGCAGGATGCGGCTGCCCACCACCAGCGCCTCTTCGATCGAATGCGTGACGAACAGCAGCGTGAAGGCCGCGTCGTCCCACAGCGCCAGCAGCTCTTCCTGCATGCGCCGGCGCGTGAGCGCGTCCAGCGCGGCAAAGGGCTCGTCCATCAGCAGCACCTTGGGGCGCATGGCCAGTGCGCGCGCAATCGCCACGCGCTGCTTCATGCCGCCCGACAGCGTATGCGGGTAGGCATCGGCAAAATCGGCCAGCCCTACCTTGTGCAGGCTGTCCAGCGCCAGCTCGCGGGCCTCCGCCCGCGACAGCTTGCGCGCCTGCCGCAGCGGGAACATCACGTTCTGCACCACCGTTTTCCACGGCGGCAGCTGGTCGAACTCCTGGAACACCACGATGCGGTCCGGGCCGGGCTGCAGCACACGCCGGCCTTCGAGCCGGATCTCGCCCTCGCTGGGCGGCACGAACCCGGCAACCGCCTTCAGCAGCGTGGACTTGCCGCAGCCGGACGGGCCCAGCAGCACGAAGCGGTCGCCGGCATGCACGTCGAAGCTGACGCGATGGGTGGCGCGCACGATGCGCTCGGGCGTGCGGTACTCCAGCGACACGCCGTCCACCTGCAGCAGGGGCGTGGCGCGCTCCGACACCACGCGCAGATTGTGGATGGCCATGCTCAGCTCCCCTGCGCGGTGACCGGGTCCTGGAAGAAATAGTCCTGCCAGGACTTCGGCTGGTTGCGGATCGCGCCCACGCGGTGCATGAACGAGGCCAGCGCAAAGGTGTTCTGCGGCGCCACGCGGAACTGCACCTGCGGGTTCTTCAGCACGCGCAGCAGCAGCGCGCGGTCGGTCCTGGCCTTGCTCTGGCGCAGGTAGATGTCGGCGGCCGCTTCCGGATTGGCGGTGGCAAACGCCGCGGCCTCGGCCAGCGCATCGACGAAGGCGCGATAGGTCTTGGGGTTGTCGTTGCGGAACTTCTCGGTGGCGTACAGCACCGTGGAGGAGCTGGGGCCGCCCAGCACGTCATACGAATTCAGCACGATGCGCGCGTTGGGGTTGCCGGCCAGTTCCTGCTCCTGGAACGGCGGATTGCCGAAGTGGCCGGTGATCTCGGTGCCGCCGGAAATGATCGCCGCGGCGGCATCCGGGTGCGGCACCGCCACGGTCCACTTGTCGAGGCGGTTGTACTCCTTGTCGCCCCATTGCCTGGCGGCGGCGAGCTGCAGCACGCGCGACTGCACCGACACGCCCACGGCTGGCAGCGCGATGCGGTCCTTCTCGGTGAAGTCGGCAATCGACTTCACCTTGGGGTTGTTGCTGACCAGGTAGTACGGGAAGTTCCCCAGCGACGCCACGCCGCGCACGTTCTGCTTGCCGTGAGTGCGGTCCCACAGCGTCAGCAGCGGGCCCACGCCGGCGCCGGCGATATCGATGGCACCGGACAGCAGCGCGTCATTGACTGCCGCGCCGCCCGACAGCTGGGTCCATTCGACCTTGATGTCAACGCCCTGCTGCTTGCCGTGCTTTTCGATCAGCTGCTGGTCGCGCGCCACGTTGAGCACAAGGTAGACCACGCCGAACTGCTCGGCAATGCGCAGCTTGCCTTCGGCGTGTGCGGTGCCGGTGAATGCCAGGCCGGCGCTCAGCGCCAGCAGGCCAAGCTTGCGGGAAAAACGAGAGAACATGATCAAGACTCCGGGGAATGCGTTGGATTGGCGCTCGCCACTGCGAACGCCCTGGGATGACTTGCGATACCGCTGCCGCCTTCAGCGCGGCACGTCGCCTTCGATGGTGGTGCGGTACATCACGCGCCGCAGTTCCGGCGGACAGCCCGCGGCAAGATGCAGCAGCGAGCGGTTGTCCCAGAACACCAGGTCATGTGGCTGCCACTGGTGGCGGTAGATATGTGCCGGCTTGACGCTGTGCGCGAACAGCTGCTCCAGCAGTTCGCGGCCTTCATCCTCGGGCAGGCCGGCGATGCGCGTGGTGAAGTGCTCACTGACGAAGAGCGCCTTGCGCCCCGTTTCCGGATGGGTGCGCACCACCGGCTGCAGCACCGGCCTGACCTGCGCAATCTGCGCCGGCGTCAGGTTGGGCCGCCACGGGCTGCGCTGCTGCAGCTCGGCGTAGCGCGCCAGGTAGGTGTGCTCGGCCTGCAGGCCATCGACGGCGCGCTGCAGCGCAGCCGGCAGCGTGTCCCAGGCCAGGTGCATGTTGGCGAACAGCGTATCGCCTCCCTCGGCGGGCAGCTCGCGCGCATGCAGCAGCGAACCGAGGCTGGGCTTTTCCTTGTACGACAGGTCCGAATGCCAGAAGTGGCCGGCATCGCCCAGCCCGATCGGCTTGCCGTTCTCGACCACGTTGGACACCACCAGCACTTCCGCATGGCCCGGCAGCTGGAACTGGTGCAGCACGTGGATCTGCAACGGGCCGAAGCGGCGGCTGAAATCGATCTGCTGCGCGGGCGTGATCTGCTGGTCGCGGAACACCACCACGTGGTAGTCGAGGTGGGCGCGATGGATGCGGGCAAAATCCGCGTCGGACAGCGGCTGCGACAAGTCGAGCCCTATCACTTCCGCGCCCAGCGGCGCGTCCAGCGGACGGATCTCGAAGGTGCCTGCGTCTGCAGAAAATGCGGTGGAAAGTGGCGCGCTCTGCTGGCGCAAAACACTGGCGTGGGCGGTTGCGGTCGTCATGGCAAGCTCTGGCATACGGGGGAAGCCGATGCGGCATCCGGGATGCCGCGTACAAGCTTGCACTGTAGAGAGCCGGCCATTGCACGGTCAACGAATCATATTGCTGGCCCTTATCCGCTTATCGCATATCCATGTCTCGACATTTGGCCCACGGCAAGCGCCGTACTCCCGGGCCATCAGGGCTTGCCGGGGCAGCCGCTGCGGCACGGCACGTTGGCCGTGTCCGGACGCGCGTCGGCGACAAAGCCATCGCGATTCGGCATCTTCACTTGCGGCAACGTGCGCGCATCCAGCACCGCATCGGCGGGCAAAATGCCGTTCTTGTGCAGCAGCCACGCGGTGACCGCATAGACCTCGTCCGCCGCCAGGCTCTGCGGCGCGTTGTAGGGCATGGCGCGGTTGATGAAGTCGAATACGGTGGTCGCGTAGGGCCAGAAGCTGCCGATGGTCTTGACGGGGTCCTTGCCCCTGGCGGCGTCCTTCAGCGTGCCCTGCCCGCCCACCAGCGCATCGGCCGGCTTGCCTTCGCCATTGGCGCCGTGACACGCGGCACAGTGCTGCGCATAGACCTGCTGGCCCCGCGCAACCGTACCACTGCCCGGCGGCAGGCCGGCGGCGTCCGGGGTTACGTCGATATTCCATGCGGCAAGATCGTGCTCGCTGACGGGGCGGCCTATGCCGTATGCCTGCGCAAGGACCGTTTGCGCAGCGCAAGCCAGCGCCAGCACCGCGGCGGTACCACTGATCCGTTCAAGCGCGCGCATTGGCGATACTCCCGTCCGCGGCCACGCGCCAGCGCTGGATCGCGTTGTAGTGATAGGTGGAAGCCACGCCGCGCGCGGCCACCAGCTGGTCCGGCGTGGGCTGGACGTTGCCGGCTTCGTCGATGGCGCGGCTCTCCAGCGACACTGGCCCGCCATCCCAGCGCCACGGCAGGCGGAAGCGCACCAGCGCACGGTCGAGCACCGGGTCCTGCAACTGCGCCTCGCGCCAGCTGCGGCCGCCATCGACCGACACCTCGACGCGGCGGATGCGGCCGTGGCCCGACCATGCCAGGCCCGAGATCTCATAGAACCCGCGCTCACGCAGCTTGTGGTCCGGCGCTGGAAAGGTAATCACGGACTTCACGTCCATCAGGAAGGTGAACTGCCGCGCGCTGCCGTCGGGCAATGAATCCGTGTACTTGGCGGTCTCTTCGCGCGACATGAACGGCGCGCGCCCCAGCTTCAGGCGCCGCAGCCACTTGATACTCATGTTGCCTTCGTAGCCCGGCAGGAACAGCCGCAGCGGATAGCCATGCTCGGGCCGCAGCATCTCACCGTTCTGCGCATAGACCAGCAGCGCGTCTTCCAGCGCCTTGGCCAGCGGCACGCTGCGCGTCATGGCCGCGCCGTCGGCGCCTTCGGCCAGCACCCAGGCCGCATCCGGCGCCACGCCAACTTCGTCCAGCACCACGGACAACGGCACGCCGGTCCACTCACAGCAAGATAGCAAGCCGTGGCTAATCTGCACGGACTTCGCACCGGGCGCCTTCCACTCGCGCCCGGTGTTGCCCGAACACTCCAGGAAATGGATGCGCGACACCGACGGCAGGCGCACCAGGTCGTCCATGGTGAAGATGCGCGGACGCGCCACCAGGCCATGCACCGCCAGCCGGTGCTGCGCCGGGTCGATCAGCGGAATGCCGGCGTGATGGCGCTCGAACACCAGCCCGGTCGGCGTGATGATGCCGCGCAGGTCCTGCAGCGGCGTCATCGACGAATTGGCGCCGGGCAGCGGCGCCGCGCTGCGGCTGCGCCGCACCACGTCTTTCTCGAACGGAGACGGCTGGCCATAGGGATGCCACAGCACGGGCTCGCCCGGCGTGCGCGTCCACGGCGCAACCGTCAGGGGTTCAGCGCGCGCTGCGGTGGCGGCGCCAGCCGCGGCGGCACCCAGCACCGCCCCGCGCTGCAGGAAGCGCCGGCGGCCGGAAGGAAGGTTATTGCTCATCGTGAGGGCGTGGTCCGCCTGGCAGGATTCAAAATGTGCAGACTGTAGGACAGCGCAGGCACTCGGCCAACGAAGAAGATTGCATGCCGATATGCCAACGCCGCGCTGCGCGCCATATGCGCGGGGCCGATAACCAAAGCCGGAATCATTCGTTCAGGTCCGCGCGCAGCGCCGCTTATCGTGGAGCCGTCCTCCACTTCAAGAAGGTCTGCACGATGACGACCCCGCGCCCCGATGCCACCGCTGCACACACGCTGACCCGCCGCGAGCTGCTGCGCCGCGCGGCCTGGTCTGGGCTGGGCATGGCGGCTTCACTGTCGCCGCTGTCCGCGTTCAGCGCCAGCCCGGCCGCGCGGCCCGACGTGATCCGCGTCGGCGTGGCCCAGCCCGCCACCGGCACGCCGCCCAGCTTTGCCGGCAGTTCGCTGGCGATTGCCCATGCGCGCGGCTGGCTGGAGGAATCGTTCAAGCCAACCGGCACGCGCGTGGAGTGGTTCTTCTTCAAGGGCGCCGGCCCCGCCGTCAACGAGGCGCTGGCCAACCGCCAGCTCGACTTTGCGCTGCAAGGAGACCTGCCGTCCATCGTGGCGCGCTCCGCCGGCCTGAAGACGCGGCTGGTGCTGGCCACCGGCGTGCGCGCCAACATCTACGTGGGGGTGCCGCCCGATTCGCCGCTGAAGACGGTCAGCGACCTGCGCGGCAAGCGCGTGTCGCTGTTCAAGGGCACCAACATGCATCTGCCCGCGCTGCGCCTGCTGGAAGCGAACGGGCTGTCGGACAAGGACCTGCGCCTGCTGAACCTGGACACGGCCGGCTACCTGGCGGCGCTGTCCACGCGCGACATCGACGCCGCCATCGGCGCCATGGACATCCTGCGCCTGCGCGACAAGGGCGCGGTGCGCATCCTGTACTCCAGCAAGAACCAGTCGCCGATCTACACACGGCAAAGCCACGTGCTGGTGAGCGACGATTTCGCCGGGCGCTATCCGGAGGCCACGCAGCACCTGGTGAAGGCCGCGGTCGAGGCGGCGCGGTGGGCCTCGGACGAAAGCCATCGCGAAGAAGTGCTGCGCACCTGGGCGCGTGCGGGTACGCCTTATGACCACTGGAAGGAAGACTTTGACGGCGAGCCTTTGCGGGTGCGGCTGAACCCGAATTTCGATCCCTTCCTGGTCAGCCGCTACAAGGATGCGGTCGAGCAGGCCTATCGCTTCAAGCTGAGCCGTGCGCGCTTTGACGTGGACCAGTGGATCGACCAGCGCTTCCTGAAGGCGGCGCTCACCGACCTGAGCCTGCAGAGCTACTGGCCCGTCTACCAACCCAACGGCAAGATCCTGGGAGCCTGACATCATGTCCGTCACCGATTCGCTTTCACTGCCCGCCGCAGCAGCGCCGCGCGTGGCTACTCCGCGCAAGCCACTGCGCTGGCAGGATGCCACGCGCTGGCTGCTGGCCTGGCCCGTGCCGCTGGCGTTGCTGCTGATCTGGTATATGGCCGCCCGCAATGCATGGATTCCGCCGCAGGTGCTGCCCGCACCCGAGGACGTGGCGCGCACGCTGGCCGACCTGTGGCAAAGCGGCGAGCTGCAGGCCAACCTGGCGATCAGCGCGCTGCGCGTGGCCGGCGGCTTTGCCGTGGGCCTGGCCGGCGGGCTGGCGCTGGGCGCGGCCATGGGCCTGTCGCCGACCTTCCGCGACTACGTCTACCCGACCTTCAAGGCGTTAAGCCAGGTGCCGGTGCTGGGCTGGCTGCCGCTGCTGATGCTGCTGGTCGGCATCGATGAGGCGCTCAAGGTAATCCTGATCGCCAAGGCCGCCTTCGTGCCGGTGGCGCTGAACACGTACAAGGGCATCGGCAGCGTGCCGACCCGCTACCTGGAAGTGGCGCGGGTGCTGCAGCTCACGCGCTGGCAGACGCTGTCGCGCGTGGTGCTGCCCGCCGCGGCCGCGCCGGTGTGGAACGGGGTGCGCTACGGCCTGACGCACGCGTGGCTGGCGCTGGTGGTGGTGGAGCTGCTGGCCTCGTCCGAAGGGCTGGGCTACATGATCGTCTATGGGCGCCAGCTGTTCCAGCTGGACATGGTGCTGGCCGCCGTGGTGGTGGTGGGCGTGGTGGGCTTTGCGCTGGACAAGACGCTGGCGCTGGCCGAAGGCGCGGTGCTGCGCTGGCGCAAGCCGGGCTTCTGAGGCGGGGCCGCGATGACCACTTCTGCTATCCGCCCCCGTATGCGCCTGCCCCGCGCCTTGCGCGGCTGGGTGCTGCCGCTCACGCTGCTCGCGCTGTGGTGGGCCGCCGTGCGCTTTGGCTGGACCACTTCGCCGCTGCTGGTACCGGTATCCAGCGTCTGGGACACCGCGGTGCGTCAGGTACAAAGCGGCGCGCTGGCAACAGCATTGGCCGCCAGCCTGTGGCGCGACCTGGCCGGCTTTGCCATCGGCGCCAGCGCCGGGCTGGTGTTCGGCACGGCGCTTGGGCTGTCGCGCCTGTTCGAACGCCTGGTGGGCCCCAGCTTCCATACCGTCAAGCAGATCTCGCTGTTTGCATGGATCCCGCTGATCTCGGTCTGGTTCGGGCTGGGCGATGCCGCCAAGGTGGTGTTCCTGTCGCTGGCCGCATTCTTCCCGGTGGTGCTGAACACCTTCGAAGGCATCCGCGCCGTGCCGGCCGACCTGCTCGAAGTTGCGCGTGTCTTGCGATTCAACCACAGCCAGGTGCTGTGGCGCGTGGTGCTGCCGTCGGCGGCCCCGTCGATCTTCGCCGGCATCCACCTGGGGCTGATCTATGCGTGGCTGGCGACGCTCGGCGCGGAGTACCTGCTGGTATCCGGCAAGGGCATCGGCAACACCATGACCGACGGCCGCGAGAACTTCTGGATGGACCTGGTGATCTTCGGCGTGATCGTGGTCGGCCTGGTCGGCTTCACGCTGAACTGGATTGCCAGCCGCATCGAATCCCACCTGCTCGCCTGGCGCGGGCGCTCGGTGGCCGCCGGCTGAGCCGCACCACCCCCTATTGATCGGAGACCCCTATGCCACACGCCGGCACGCTAAGCATCGCGCACCTGCACAAGCAGTACGAAGTCGAGGGCCGGGCGCTGCCCGTGCTCGAGGACATCACGTTGACCATCGCCCCGGGCGAGTTCGTCAGCATTGTCGGCGCCAGCGGCTGCGGCAAGTCCACCCTGCTGCGCCTGGTGGTCGGCCTGGAAGAGGACTACCGCGGCGAGATCCTGCTGGACGGCAAGCGCGTATCGGGCACCAGCCTGCAGCGCGGCATCGTGTTCCAGGAGCATCGCCTGTTCCCGTGGCTGACAGTCGAGCAGAACATCCGGCTGGCGCTGCTCAACATGCCGGGCAGCGACGCGGAGAAAGACCGCAACGTTGCCGAGCATATCGCGCTGGTAGGCCTGCGCGGCTTCGAGCAGGCCCATCCGCACCAGCTCTCTGGCGGCATGTCGCAGCGCGTGGCGATTGCGCGGGCACTGGTGACGCGGCCCGAGATCCTGCTGCTCGACGAGCCCTTCGGTGCGCTCGATGCGATGACGCGGGCCTACCTGCAGCAGGAGCTGCAGCGCATCTGGCAGGCCGAGGGCATCACCATGATCCTGGTCACCCACGATGTCGAGGAAGCGGTCTTCCTGGGCGACCGCGTGGTGGTGATGGAACCCCGGCCCGGCCGCATCCGCCGCATCCTGCCGGTGGACCTGCCGCATCCGCGCGAACGCGCCGGACTTCCCTTCGCGTGGGTGCGCGATGCCGTGCTGCGCGAATTCGCCGGGCAGGAGCCTGTCGTGCAGCGGGCACCCGAACCTGAACTCGCCTGACCCAGCCCTCTTACATCCCCGGAGCTTCGTGATGACCCAAGCCAACGCCACGCAAGACCAGACCGTCCAGCTCGACATCCACCCGGTAGCCGGCCGCATCGGCGCCGAGATCCGCGGCGTCGCGCTGCACGGCGACCTGCCGCCCGTCACCTTCGCCGCCATCCGCGCAGCCTTGCTCAAGCACAAGGTGCTGTTCTTCCGCGACCAGGTGCATCTGGACGATGCCGCACAGCAGGGCTTTGCGCGCCTGCTCGGCGACACCGTGCCGCACCCGACCGTGCCCTCGCGCGACGGCACGCAGCTGCTTGAGCTCGACTCGCAGCACGGCGGCCGCGCCAACTCCTGGCATACCGACGTGACCTTCGACCTGGCCTATCCCGCGGTCTCGGTGCTGCGCGCCGTGACCGTTCCCGCCGCCGGCGGCGACACGGTGTGGGCCAATACCGCCGCCGCGTACCAGGACCTGCCCGAGCCGCTGCGCGAACTGGCCGACAAGCTGTGGGCGCTGCACACCAACGACTACGACTACGCGGCAACGCGCGTCAATCCCAGCGACGAAGGGCTGAAGCGCTACCGCGAGGTATTCACCTCGGCGCTCTACGAGACCGAGCACCCGGTGGTGCGCGTGCACCCCGAAACCGGTGAACGCACGCTGGTGCTGGGGCACTTCGTCAAGAAGCTGCTGGACTACTCGTCGGCCGATTCGGCGCACTTGATTGCCGTGCTGCAGGGCCATGTGCACCGGCTGGAGAACACCGTGCGCTGGCGCTGGCGCGCGGGCGACGTCGCCATCTGGGACAACCGCGCCACCCAGCACTACGCCATCAACGACTATGGCGACGCGCACCGCGTGGTGCGCCGCGCCACCGTGGCCGGCGATATCCCGGTCGGCGTGGATGGCCGCCGCAGCAAGGCGGTGAAGGCGGGCGTGCGCAGCGAGGGCGCGGCGCCGGCCAACCAGTCCGCCGGTGCCGCGCAACGGCAAGCGGCCTGATCGCACGCATACCCAAATGCAATAGTCTTCCTTCCCATGCTGGGGAAAATCCGCAAACATAGCGACCGCGCTGCAGGGCAACGGCCAATGAGCCGACGCGCCGGTTCAGCGCACAACAGGGAGAAGGTCTGACACTGGGAATCCAGGCTGTCAAGGCAGCTAATCCATCGACCCAAAACGCTCGCCGTGCCCTAGCGATCCACTGAACGACAGCCTATACATCGATTACGTCCGGCACAGCGCCCTGTTCGACCTGAAAGCGGGCAGCTATATCCACAGCCGGATCTTGACATCCTCCCCTCCCTAATGGGAGGAGATTCCCTCTGCAGGCGATCGATGTCCCGATCGGGCAAGAATATTTAGCGCAGCGTTCACATCGCGATCATGTACAGCACCGCATTCACTGCATACCCACTGCCTTATTCCGAGGTCTGCGATACCTTTCGGCCTCTCCGGCGGCATCGCGTCGCACGAAGAGCAGACCTGGGTGGTGAAACGTTCGTCGACTTCCTCGTACCACGCGCCATGCGCAATCGCCTTGTACGCGAGCATTGTGCGGAAGGACGACCAGCCCGCATCGAGGACGGACTTCGCCATGCTGGTCCTGGCGAGGCCGGCGGCGTTCACATTACCCACCGCAATGTAGTCAAAGTCCCGCACGATGCGATGCGAGAGCTTGTGCAGGAAGTCGCGCCGCGCATTGGCGATGCGCGCGTGGAGGTTCGTCGCCTGTCGTTTCTTGCGCCCACGCTGCGCTTTGGCAAGGGCTTGCTCGAGTTGGCCAAGGTGACGCGGATTCTCGATCTTCTCGCCGGTGGAGAGTGTGGCCAGATCCTTCAAGCCGAGATCGATGCCGACGCCGCGTGCCGGGGACCGGGCCTGGGTGTCGGCAACTTCAATCACGATGTTCAGGAACCAGTTGCCTCGCGCGTCGCGGGAGAAATTCGTGCCGTCCTTGATCTTGCCCTCGGGGAGGGGCCTGCAGTTGAACACGCGAAACGTATTGCCGGCAAAGCGGAATGCCTCACCCGAACGTTTGAGATCTCGCCCCTTGAGGGGCACCCAACCGAGGGACCTGCGGCCGCGATAGCGCAAATAGGGCCTGCGATGCTGGCTACGCGACTTGGCGTACTGCTCGCAAACCGCGTTGACGGTGCCGGAATGGATACGGAGTTCCTTGCTGCTGCCGGTCGTCAACACGTTCAGATCGAAACCCGTGGGCCATTTCTTGCCCCACTTGAGCGCGTGCTTCTGCGTGTCATTGCAGAAGTTCCAAACGTAGTTCACCGCGCGACTCTGCTGATTGAGCAGGCCGTTCAGCGACTTTACCCGGTAGCGATAGACCAGAAGCATGCCGGTCATTCTAATTTGGGATTGCTTGCTGCCAACAGCATTCTTTTCACGCCCCGTCCTCAAGGGCCGGGCATATCGGAGCAAGTTTAATGAGACTGGAAACCCTGGCCGTCCATGGCGGCTATTCGCCCGATCCCACCACGCGAGCGGTGGCCGTGCCAATCTACCAGACCGTGGCATACTCGTTCGACTCTGCCCAGCACGGCGCCGACCTGTTCGACCTGAAAGTCGCGGGAAATATCTACAGCCGCATTACGAACCCGACCAACGACGTGCTCGAGCAGCGCCTGGCCGCGCTCGAGGGCGGCGTGGGCGCGCTGGCGCTGGCGTCTGGCATGGCGGCGATCACCTATGCCATCCAGACCATTGCCGAGGCCGGCGACAACATCGTCTCGTCGAGCCAGCTCTATGGCGGCACCTACAACCTGCTGGCGCACACGCTGCCGCAGTCCGGCATCGAGACCCGCTTTGCCGATGGCCGCAACCCGGCCAGCTTCGGCGACCTGATCGACGCGCGCACCAAGGCGATCTTCGTGGAGTCGGTGGGCAACCCGCTCGGCAACGTGGTCGATATCGAAGCCATCGCGCGCGTGGCGCACAACCACGGCGTGCCGCTGATCGTCGACAACACGGTGCCGTCGCCCTACCTGTGCCGTCCGTTCGAGCATGGCGCGGACATCGTCGTGCATTCACTGACCAAGTACCTGGGCGGCCACGGCAACAGCGTCGGCGGCGCCATCATCGACAGCGGCAAGTTCCCGTGGGCCAAGCACAAGGAGCGCTTCAAGCGCCTGAACGAGCCCGACGTGTCCTACCACGGCGTGGTCTACACCGAGGCGCTGGGCCCGGCCGCCTATATCGGCCGCGCGCGCGTGGTGCCGCTGCGCAATACCGGCGCGGCGCTGTCGCCGTTCAATGCCTTCCTGATCCTGCAGGGCATCGAGACCCTGGCGCTGCGGCTGGATCGCATCACCGAGAACGCGCTGGCGATCGCCCGCCACCTGCAGCAGCATCCCAAGGTGGACTGGGTCAACTTTGCCGGCCTGCCCGACCATGCCGACCACGCGCTGGTGCAGAAGTACCTGGGCGGGCGCGGTCCCGGCATCCTGTCGTTTGGCCTGAAGCAAGGCGGCCGTGAAGGCGGCGCGCGCTTCCTGGATGCGCTGCAGCTGTTCACGCGGCTGGTCAATATCGGCGATGCCAAGTCGCTGGCCACGCATCCGGCGTCGACCACGCATCGCCAGCTCAATGCTGATGAATTGAAGGCAGCGGGCGTCAGTGAGGACATGGTGCGGCTGTCAGTCGGAATCGAGCATATCGATGATCTGATCGAGGATTTGGACCGCGCGCTCGCGGCGGCCTGAGTACAGGCTCAGGCGTCAGAGCGACCTGCCGGATTGCACCCCTCTCCTGCTTGCGGGAGAGGGGTGCATATGCGAGGGGCGACAGCATTCTCGAAAGCTATCTCTCGACCACAACCTACCCTCCACCGCGTTTGCCGTGCGCCTCCAGCACAAAGTAGCTGATCGCCCCGATCATCAACGGAATCAGGTAATACAACGCGCGATAGACAATCAGCGCCGCCAGCAGCAGCCCGTGCGGCACCTGCCCGCCCAGCATCGTCAGGAACACGGTCTCGATCACGCCGAGGCCCCCCGGGACCCGTACCACCACGCCCGCCAGCCCCGAGGCCAGCAACACCCCAAGCACCGTGAAGTACCCCGCATGCGTATGCAGCAGCGAATATAGGATCGCCGCCATCGCCATCCAGTGGGCCGCCGACAACAGGCACTGCAGCGCCGCGAAACCCACCGACGGCACATAGATGTCGTGGTCGCGCACGGTCCGGTGCCGGCCGTGCCAGGCGGCACAGGCAGCCAGGTAGGCAGCCGGCACCGCCAGCATCAGCACGCCCAGCACCCGTGTCAGCACCGCGGGAATGCCCCACTCCGGCGGCAGCACCACCAGCTGCGCCGCCAGGATGCCCCCCGCCAGCAAGGCATAGCCGAGCCAGTTGCTGCTCACCACCACCACGAACAGGCTCCAGATCTGCGGCAGGGTCAGCCCGGCGCGCGTGTACAGGCGATAGCGCACGCCCGCGCCGCCCAGCGTGGCCCCAAGGTTGAGGCTGAGCGTGTAGCTGACATAAGAGATCGCCATCACCCGCCGCGCCGGCAACGGGTGTCCGGCATAGTGGCAGCCAAGCCGGTCGAACTGGCTGTACAGCAAGCCGCTCAGTGCAACGAAGGCCGCCGCCGGCACCAGCGTGCGGGCGTTGAAGCCGCGCAGCGCGGCCAGCACCGCGTTCCAGTCGATGGTGCCCAGCTTGCGCGCGATCAGCGCCAGCACCGCGGCGATGAACAGGATGCCGATGGCACGGCGCCACGCGGGCCAATGCGCATGCTGGCGGATGGCCGAGAAGGTCGTCGCGCCCATCATTGCGCGCCTCCCCTCGTCGCCGCGCGCCGCCAGACCGGCTGCGGCAGGAATGTGCAGGAATGCAGGCCTGCGCCCGCCAGCCCGGCGTGCAATTTCTGGCCTGCCTCGGCTTCAAACAGGATAAAAGTTTCCGGCAGTGCGCTTTCGCGCGCGCACGGGATCGCGCCGAACCCACACGACAGACGGCGCTCTGCGCCGTGCCCTGGCCGGCGGAAACGATTGGAGGCGGACTGTATCGGTGTCATGACCTGAGAAAGCCGCAAACACCGTGCCAGCGCGGGCCCGTCAACCCCCTCAACCCCGGCCACGGCTGCGCCGCCAGCGTGCCAGGGCCGCGGCCGCCAGCGCACCGGCGGCAAGCCCGGCAATGAACACCGCGGCAGTGGTCCCGTCCCAGCCCGTCGCGGCGGCAACATCTGCACTGCCCCGCGCAAGGGGCGCGAGCGACTGCCAGTCGGCAGCCGTGAACTGCGTCATCGCCGGCGCCCCGTCCAGGCCATACACGCAGATCTCCCCGCCCGGCAGCTTGCAGAAGCGCTCGCGCGGGCAGGCCGTGAGGATGGCCTGCGGGGCGCCCTCGCCGCAGTTGGCCCCGGCGCTGCGCAAGACCTGGATCGTGACTTCGGGATGCCGGGTGAGTTGTTCGGGCATGGCCGCCTCCAAACAGGTGACGCTGTCCTTCAGCGTAGTGCAGCCAGGCGCCGGCGCCCATATTCACCAGGGGCATATGACCATGCGTAATAACTCGTTCGCCTATTGCCTGCCTTTCCATACAATGGGCCGACGCTGTGGCGAGACGCTGCAGGCCTCCAACAACATAACGGGGAGCATCAGATGCAATACGGGAAATTCGGCTTCGTCGCACGGCTGGCGGCAGCGGTGCTGGCACTGGGCGTGATGCAGGGTGCGGGCGCGGCCGATCCGGACAAGAAGGAAATCCGCTTCGGCGCCACCGCCGGCCCCTACGCCGACCAGATCCGCTATGGCGTGAAGCCGGTGCTGGAAAAGCGCGGCTACAAGGTCACCATCATTGAGTTCAGCGACTACGTGCAGCCTAACCTGGCGCTGGCCGACGGCGCCATCGATGCCAATGCGTTCCAGCATGTGGCCTACCTGAAGAAGTTCTCGGCCGACCGCAAGCTGGCGCTGACCGACGTGATCCAGGTGCCGACCGCGCCGATCGGCATCTACAGCCGCAAGCACAAGGGCCTGGCCGAGGTGAAGCCCGGCAATACCGTGTCGCTGCCGAACGATCCCACCAACCTGGCGCGCGCCATCGCCATCCTGCAGCAGATCGGCTGGGTCACGCTCAAGCCGGGCACCGACCCGATCCGCGCCAGCGAGCGCGACATCGACGCCAACCCGCACAAGCTCAAGCTGATCCAGCTGGAAGCCGCCCAGCTGCCGCGCTCGCTCGACGACGTGGACTACGCCTTCGTCAACGGCAACTATGCGCTGGCCTCGGGCCTGAAGCTGACCTCGGCGCTGGCGCTGGAGAAGATTCCTGACTACTACATGAACCTGGTCGCGGTGAAGACGGCGGACCTGAACAAGCCCTTCGTCAAGGACATCCGCGAGGCCTACGAGTCGGCGGAGTTCAAGGCCGTGACGCAGCAGCGCTTTGCGGGCTTCGTCCAGCCGCCGTACCAACGCTGAGCCACCGCGCTCTCGCCAGCAAGAAAGCGCCGTCAGGCGCTTTCTTGCATTTGGGGCCGCTGTCGCGCGCATTGTGCGCAGCAAGACAATTTTGCGCCGCGCGCGCCGCGCAAATGCCCTACACTCAAGCTCAAGTCCCCCGCGCCCAAAAAGCACGGCAGGGATCACAACGCGATCATTGCTGCGGATAGCTGCGAAGATCCTCGCGGCCGTCCCTGCGGATCCTGTCGAGACAACCGCATCGAGAGACCTGCCATGTCCACGGTTGCGCGCTTTGAGATCGGCTACACCCGCTACCTTGCCCCGCCGGGCGACACTTCCTCCCCCACCTCTTCTCCTCCGCCATTCGCCAGCGATCCTGACGCACTGGTGCCGCTGTACCAGGCGATGGTGCTGACGCGCCAGTTCGACCTGAAAGCGATTGCGCTGCAGCGCACCGGCAAGATCGGCACCTTTGCCTCGGCACTCGGCCAGGAAGCCATCGGCGTGGGCGTGGCCTTTGCCATGCGGCCCGAAGACGTGCTGGTGCCCTCGTACCGCGACCACGCGGCGCAGTTTGTGCGCGGCGTCACGATGACCGAGAGCCTGCTGTACTGGGGCGGCGACGAACGCGGCAGCGGCTTTGCGGCGGCGCCGCATGACTTTGCCAACTGCGTGCCGATCGGCACCCAGGTCTGCCACGCGGCCGGCGCCGCCTATGCATTCCAGCTGCGCGGCGAGCCGCGCGTGGCGGTGTGCCTGCTGGGCGATGGCGGCACCTCCAAGGGCGATTTCTATGAGGGCATGAACATGGCCGGCGCGTGGCACGCGCCGCTGGTGATCGTGATCAACAACAACCAGTGGGCAATCTCGATGCCGCGCAGCGGCCAGACCGCGGCGCAGACGCTGGCGCAGAAGGCCATTGCCGCCGGCATCCCCGGCGAGCAGGTCGACGGCAACGACGTGGTCGCAGTGCGGCACCGCGTCGGCGAGGCCATCGCGCGCGCCCGCGCCGGCGGCGGCCCGGCGCTGATCGAGGCCATCACGTACCGATTGGGCGACCACACCACCGCCGACGACGCCTCGCGCTACCGCGACGAGGCCAGCGTCAAGGCGCACTGGCAGGAAGAGCCGCTGCTGCGGCTGCGCACGCACCTGCTGGCGCTGCACGCGTGGGACGCAGCGCGCGAGGAAGCGCTGGTCAAGGCCTGCTCACAGCAGGTGGCGCAGGCCGTGGAGACTTACCTGGCGATGCCGCCGCCGGATCCGGCCGCGATGTTCGACTGCCTGTACGCGGCCATGCCGGCCGAATTGCAGGCGCAGCTGGAGATTGCCCGGCGCTTCCCGGCGCCGCACGGATAAGCAGCGAACCCTGCGCCTCCACGTAGCGACCACAGCGAGCGAACCATGGCGGAAATCAATCTGGTCGAAGCAGTCAACCTGGCGCTGGCCCATGCGCTGGATCACGATCCCGATGTGCTGTTGCTGGGCGAGGATATCGGCGTCAATGGCGGCGTGTTCCGCGCCACCGCGGGCCTGCAGGCGCGCTTTGGCGCGGCGCGCGTCATGGATACGCCGCTTGCCGAAGGCGGCATCGTCGGCGCGGCCATCGGCATGGCGGCAATGGGGCTCAAGCCCGTGGCCGAGATCCAGTTCACCGGCTTTATCTACCCGGCGGTCGATCAAATCATCAACCACGCCGGACGCATGCGGCACCGCACGCGCGGGCGCTTGTCGTGTCCGATGGTAGTGCGCTCGCCGTGCGGTGCCGGCATCCATGCGCCCGAGCATCATTCCGAAAGCCCGGAAGCGATGTTCGCGCATATGCCAGGCATCCGCGTGGTGGTGCCTTCATCGCCTGCGCGCGGGTACGGGCTGCTGCTGGCGGCCATCGCCGATCCGGACCCAGTCATCTTCCTCGAACCCACGCGGCTGTACCGCCTGTTCCGCCAGGAAGTGGCGGACGACGGCGCGGCGCTGCCGCTGGACACCTGCTTCACGCTGCGTGAAGGCACCGATATCACGCTGGTGAGCTGGGGCGCGATGGTGCAGGAGACGCTCGCCGCCGCGGACGCACTGGCCGGCGAGGGCGTGACGGCCACGGTCATCGACGTGGCCACGCTCAAGCCGCTGGACATGCAGACCATCCTGGAATCGGTGACGCGCACGGGCCGCTGCGTGATCGTGCATGAGGCCCCGCGCACCGCCGGCTTCGGCGCCGAGATCGCGGCGCAGCTGGCCGACGCGGGCCTCTACTCACTGGCCGCGCCGGTGCAGCGCGTGACCGGCTTCGACACCGTGGTGCCGCTGGCGCGGCTGGAATACACCTACCTGCCTGGCGTCGCCCGCATCGTCGACGCGGCGCGCAAGGCGATGGCGGCATAACGCGGGAATTGCCGACGATAGGCAAGGAGTGCCGATGAGAGTCTTCAAGCTGCCCGACCTGGGCGAAGGCCTGCAGGAAGCCGAAATCGTGACCTGGCACGTCAAGACCGGCGACACCGTGGCCGCTGACCAGCCGCTGCTGTCAGTGGAGACGGCCAAGGCCATCGTGGAAATCCCGTCGCTGTATGCCGGCACCATCGGCAAGCTGTTTGCGCAGCCCGGCGACATCGTCCACCTGGGCGCGCCGCTGGTCGGCTTCGAGGGTGCGGGCGAGGATGCCGATGCCGGCACCGTGGTGGGCTCGGTCCAGGTCGGCACGCACGTGGTCAATGAAGCCGCGCCTCCGGGCACCGCGGCACCCGCCGCGGGCATGGCCGCGCGCGTCAAGGCCACGCCGGCAGTGCGCGCGCTGGCGCGCCGGCTGGGGGTGGACCTGGCAATGGCCACGGCTTCGGGCCCCGAGGGCGTGGTCACCGCCGCCGACGTGGAGCGGGTAGCCAGCACGCTGGCCGAGCTGGGCGCGCCGGAAGAGCTGCGCGGCGTGCGCCGGGCGATGGCGCAGAACATGGCGCGTGCACAAGCCGAAGTGGCCGCCGCCACCGTGATGGACGACGCCGACATCCACGCCTGGCAGCCCGGCGCCGATGTCACCATCCGGCTGGTGCGCGCCCTGGTGGCCGGCTGCCGCGCCGAGCCCGGCCTCAATGCCTGGTACGAAGGCCAGACCGCCCGCCGCCACGTGCTGAAGAAGATCGACGTCGGCATTGCCGCGGACCTGCCCGAGGGCCTGTTCGTGCCGGTGCTGCGCGACGTGGGCAACCGCGATGCCGCAGACCTGCGCCACGGCCTGGACCGCATGCGCGCCGATATCCGCGCGCGCACCATCGCGCCGGAGGAGATGCGCGGCAACACCATCACGCTGTCCAACTTCGGCATGATCGCGGGGCGCTATGCCGCGCCTATCGTGGTGCCGCCGACCGTGGCAATCCTGGGTGCGGGACGCGTGCGCGAGGAAGTGGTCGCGGCCGGCGGCGTGCCGGCGGTGCACCGGGTGATGCCGCTGAGCCTGACCTTTGACCATCGGGTGGTGACGGGTGGGGAGGCGGCACGGTTTTTGGCGGCGGTGATTGCGGATCTGGAGATGGCGGTGTAAATCTGGCCGACAGCAGGCACACTGGCCCGGCCGATAGTTTCTGAGAATGCCGCTGCCCGTCGTGGCCGCACCCCTCTCCCGCGAGAAAGGAGAGGAGTGGGAAATTCGCTCGATAGGAAGGAAATGCCGGCGCCGTTGTTTGCTGCTGGCCGCCCGCGGCTAGCGTATGTTGGCGGAAATCATCCCCGCTAGTAGTGGAATCGCCGGCACGGGATGAACGCCAATCTCCGAGATGAATCTTCTTATCTATCGACCGTTCCAGGTCAACTATCTGGCCCGCCCTCAATCCGTCCACATCGCCTGATTTCATCAGCTCGGGAGAGCTTTGTTCTCAATCTGATTTATGCAACGGCTCGCCGCAGCGCATGATTTGCCCCGGCGCCGCGGAGTATTTCCCGTGCGCCGGCATTCGTTCGTCCGCTCGAATCTGCCAATGAAAATGATTCAGGCTAATTCAGATTATCTTAATTCTGACTTCAATCAATACGAGTCATTTTTAGGAAACGTCTGATTTACCGCTGGACACCGCCTTCAATATCATCCCATACGTATTGATGCCTCCTTGATGCGGGCGCAGCGATTGCCTCGCAAAATAGCCCGTTGGCTGCTTGCCGCAGCCACCAATCCATTTTCGCGGAGCGTGCTTGCATGGGTAATCGTCGGCCATCTTCATTTCGTACCGTCACCGTGTCCGGTGAGGGCCTCCCGGAGTTGCTGGGGCAGCCGCTGCTGGTGTTCTCCCGGCTGTCCGGCATCGAAGGCATCAATTCCTTATTTGAGTATGACCTGGAACTGAAGACGCCCGACTCCCGCAACGTCCTGTACGGCCCCGCAGGCGACTTCGACATGGAGGCCATGCAGGGCAAGGAGTTGACCATCAGCATCGAGCTAGATGGCTCCGGCACTGGCTTGGCGGGCGGCTTCGGCCAAGGCAAGCGCGAGATTACCGGCCTCGTGACCGACGTGCGAGGACCATTCCACGAGAATGAGCGCATCCTCTATCGCCTGACCTTGCGCCCCTGGCTGTGGCTGGCGACGCTTACCAGCACCTTCAAGCGATACCAGAACATGAATGTCCTGGAAATCGTGGAAGCGGTGTTGAGCAACTATACCTTCCCGGTCGAGCGCCGCCTGCTGGATATCCAGTACCCCAAGCGCGAATATCAGTTGCAGCCCGGCGAGACAGATTACCAGTTCGTGCGGCGCCTGCTCGCAGAATGGGGAATTTCGTTCTTCTTCGAACATTCGAACGGCCATCATCGAATGGTCTTGACTGACGGCAACGGGGCCTTCCAGAACATCCCCAGCCCCGCGTATCACACCATCAGTTGGTATCCGTCCTCAGACCGGGTGGACGAGGAACACCTCTACCAGTTCGAGGCGCACGACCGCCTGGTTACCGGCAAATGGGCGCACGGCGACCACGACTTCAAGCAGCCGCGCGCCGACCTGAATGTGTCCGCCGACGACCCGCGCGACACCAGCCACGCGAACTATGAACTGTACGCGTGGCCGGGCGACCACGCCGAACCCATGGCTGGCAGCGATGCCCGCGCGGAAGGCGACATGCTGGCGCGCATTCGCATGGAAGCGATCCGGCAGCACGGGCACCGCGTGCGCGGCAAGGGGAATGTCCGCTCCATGGCGGCAGGCCACACCTTTACGCTCTCGCGCTTCCTGCGCAAGAAAGCCAACTGCGAGTACCTGATTTTCAACACGCGCCTGCTGATCGAGGACGTGGGCGAATTCGCCGGCAGCGGCCAGCAATGGCGCTGCGAGGTCGAATTCGAGGCGCAGCCCACCCGCGAAATCTTCCGGCCAGAATGGGTCGAGAAGCCCTACATCGGCGGCACTCACATTGCGCGGGTCACAGGGCCGGCCAACCAGGAAATCTGGTGTGACAAATGGGGCCGGGTCCGCTGCGAGTTTTCCTGGGACCGCTACGGCAACAACGATGAGAACAGTTCCTGCTGGATCCGCGTGTCCAACTTTGCCTCGGGCGACCGCTTCGGCAACACGCACCTGCCACGCATCGGGCAAGAGGTCATTGTGGCCTATGTGGGCGGCGACCCGGACCGGCCCATCATCGTCGGTGTGATCAACAACCAGCTCAATTTGCCGCCGTGGGACCTGCCGAACCAACTTGCCCTGTCCGGCTACCAGAGCAAGGAACTGTTCGGCGAAGGCCGCAACCAGACGCTCTACGACGACACGCAGGGCCAGCAGCAAGTGCAAGTCGCGTCGGACCATCAGAGCAGCCTGCTCGCGCTGGGCCACAACGTCCGCGTCAACGACTGGGAGGGGCGCAAGGACAAGCGCGGCGAAGGCTACGAATTGCGAACTGACGCACATGGTGCGCTGCGCGCCGCCCTTGGCCTGCTCATCACCACCTTCTCGCGCCTGAACGCCGAAGGCAACGCCATGAACGTGCGTGATGTCGTTCAGTTGCTGGAAAGGGCGCAAGACATTGCCGCCACCATGGGCGAGAAGGCCACCGAAGCCCAGGCGCAGGACGGCGAGCAGCCGGACATCGCGAAGAAGCTGGAGACGCAAAACGAGCAGATCAAGGGTGGCGGCGACCTGAAAGAGTTCACCGCCCCCCACCTGGTGTCAGCCAGCCCCGCCGGCATTGTTTCCACCGCTGCCGGCTCGACCCACATCGCTAGCGGCGGAGACACCGCGCTAACCACCGGGGAACACCTGTCAATCACCACCGGTGGCGGGTTCTTTGCCAGCGTGCGCAAGGCACTGCGCCTCTTCGCATACGAGGCGGGCATGAAGCTGGTCGCCAACATGGGCGACATCGACCTGCAAGCGCTGAAGAACAACATCAACCTGCTGGCGAAGCTGAAGATCACGATGACCGCCAACGAGATCGTCATTCAGGCCAAGGAAAAGCTCCTGCTGGCGGGCGGCGGCAGCTACCTGCGCCTGGACGGCAACATCGAGCACGGCACCAACGGCAAGTTCACGGTCCACGCCGCCAGCAAGCTGCTGACGGGGCCGAACAGCATTCCGACCGAACTGAGCACCAAGCAGGTTTGCCTGGAATGCCTGCTGAAGGCGGCCAAGCGCAATACCGGCCTGCTGCTGCGCTGACAGGGGTGCCAATGACCGCGGAACGACACCCCGTGTACATCTACGCGCTGGCCGATGGCGCGCAGCACCCGTTGCTTATCGGCAACCTCATGCGCGAGGCCACCGAGCACCGCAACGTCTATGCCGGCCTGCCGGAGGAAGACGCCGGTGACGCCTCGCTGTTCCTGGCGCTGATTGCCGATGCCGACGAGCCCTGGCTCGCCAAGCTCGACGAACTCGACGTGCAGGCGCCTTGCATGACCCTGCTCTGGAGCCGGGTCGGCATCGATGCGCTCGCCGCGCACCTGCGCCATTTCCTGTTCGCCGACCTCGGCGACGGCTTGAGCGCGATGGTGCGCTACTTCGACCCGCGCAACCTGCGCACGGTCATGAACCTATGGGGCGAGGACACGACACGCAAACTGATAGCCCCCATCCTGCAATGGAAGTATCGCGGTCACGAGCCCGAGTGGAAGCGTGTGGATGGTCCGCTGAACGGCCAGCAAGTCCAGACCTCGCCTGTCGCCATCACGCTCGGTCAGCAGCAGGTTGATTATTTTGTCGCGCACTGCGAGCCAGATGAAATGCTGGCGGGCCTGATTGACGACGGCACTGTGCCCGGCGACGGCCCGTACCTGCCGCGCTTTCTGGATTTCATCGGACGTTACAAGCGCGTGGCGGCATGGCGGCTCACCGAACCCGCCGACCGCGTGGGTTACTGCCAATACTCGTACCGCTATGGCGCGGACTTCGACCAGGACCCCGAGGTGCGTCGGGTGCTGGAAGAACGCTCACGCGCGGGCGGCACCTTCGACGCCTGCATGGAACGCATTCCGGATTATGCGTGGAACCGCGTACTTGCCAGACAGGCCAATCACCAAACGGAGACTGACAATGACAAAAATTAGTCCGAGTCAGAAGCGCTCGCGGCCATGGACCACCGTGCTGGTGTTGCTCGGCACTATCGCCGCCACGTCCGCCTGTTCGGGTGAATCGCATTCTGGCCTGTCGGCAAGTGCGGCTAATAGCGCCGGCAAGGAAACAATCTATGCGGGCGGAGTTCGCGGGCTGAATTACTCCCCTGACTACATCCATAGTTTCAGCGTTAGCGGCCCGCGTGGCATGGAGGGCGGCGGCCCCAATGTCAGTCCAGCCCAAAAAGATGGTCCCGGCGGAGGTGGTGCGGAAATGTGTTGTATCGGTATTCCCCAGCCATGGAAGCCCGATACCAAGCTGGAAATCGAATGGGAGCTGGATCGGTCCCCCTATGACGGCGACATCCAAAACGGCTTGGAAGCGATGCGTGCAACGGTCACAGTGCCTCAATATGGATCGAGCGCGTCGGGTTTTTGGGCCATTTTCCTGCCGGGAGATCGAGTGAAAGTCATAGTCGCAGATGGCAATGCCAGCGGGCATAACGATGTCAATGTCAAACCAGCCGACGATGACCCATTTGTCGCGCGAGGCGTGCGTGACGACGCTCAGACCAAGGAACTCCAGGAGAGATATCGATGAGCGTATTCCGCTTGCCCAGCGTTGCAAAGGGAGACCAACAATGACAACAAGGAGCTTGAGCCGCAAACGCACTCGTTCATGGCTCACCGCCCTGGTGGTACTGGGCACGGTCGGCGCCATGTCCGCATGCTCGGGGGAATCGCGTTCTGCCCCGACAGCAAGCGCGGGTAGTAGCACCGGCAAGGAAACAATCTATCCGGGCGGAGTTCGCGGGCTGAATTACTCCCCTGACTACATCCATAGTTTCAGCGTTAGCGGCCCGCGTGGCATGGAGGGGGGCGGGGGCAACATGATTCGCGCCGGTAAGGAAGGACCTGGTGAAGCGGGCGAGCGATGCTGCATCGGGATACCGCAACCATGGAAGCCCGATACGCAACTGCATATTGAATGGGAGCGCGACCGCAAACCTTACGACTACAAAGACAGGAGCCAATTCGAAGTGCTTACGGCCACTGTCACGGTACCTCAATATGGATCGAGCACATCGGGCTTCTGGGCCATCTTCCTGCCGGGTGACCGAGTGAAAGTCATGGTCGCGGATGGCAATAGAAATGGGCATAACGATGTCAATGTCAGACCAGCCGACGATGACCCATTTGTCGCGCAAGGCGTGCGTGATGACGCCCAAACCAAGGAACTCCAGGAGAGATATCGATGAGCGTTTTCCGCTTGCCTAGTACCATGCCAGAAACCGACACAGGCCGCCTTCCTGAAGGAAAGCGCGCCTACGAATTCGGCAAGACGACGGTCAATGATGTGCTTGGGGCGTGTGAACAGACCATCCACATTAATCTGTTCTTCGACGGCACCAACAACAACGACGACCCCAAGACTAGAAGAAGCTGGCGAGACTCGACTTACAAGACGCATACAAATGTAGCGCGGCTGTTCAATGCCTGCCCCCATCGCCCGTTGAAGGGGATCTTCAGCTACTACATGGCAGGCGTTGGCACACCGTTCCCAGAACTGGGTGAGCACACCTACAGCAGCAGCGGCAAGGCCTTCGCCAGCGGCTTTGCCAAGCGCTGCGTCTGGGGCTATACCCGTGTACTAAATGGTGTACATGAAGCAATGACTGGCGTACATGGTGACGACCTGATCAAGGATGACGATGCCGCCAAGATTTGCGATAAGCTCGATTGGGGCCTCAGTTCCTCCTTGCTCACTACCAAGGAAAAGCACCTCGGCAGCCTTTATGAATCGCTGGTCCAGCAGTGCAAGCGCAACCGGCTCGTCAAGAAGGCTTACATCAATGTCTTTGGCTTCTCACGTGGCGCGGCGGGTGCTCGCGTCTTCGTCAGCAAATTGCTCAAGGATTGGGCAAAAAATGGCAAGCTGGCCGACAAGATCGAGTACGAAGTCAACTTCATGGGCCTGTTTGATACGGTGGCGTCGGTCGGGCCGCCTGACTCGTTCCGTGCCGCCGTGGACATTGGCACATTTGACGGTCACTTCTGGGCCGCGCGCGGCGGCGCCCTGGACATTCCGCCGCAAGTCCGCCATTGCGTTCATTTCTTTTCGATGCATGAGCAGCGCATGAGCTTCCCGCTGGATTCCATCCGGCAAGGCGACAGCTACCCCACGCTCAAACGCAAAGTGCTGGAAGTGCCGTATCCTGGCGTGCACTCGGACGTGGGCGGCAGCTATGCGCCGGGCGACCAGGGCAAGTCGGTCAAGGGCGAGGGACACCGGCTGGGCAAGATTACGCTGCACGAGATGTATATCGAAGCGCTGAAGGTAGGCGTGCCGTTGTACACCGTGGATGCCAAGAGCGAAGAAGACCGCATGCCTGCCCCTGTGCTTACGGATTTCACCATTGATCCGGCTGTCGCCGAAGCCTTCAACGAGTGGCGGGCCAAACTGCCCGCCATAGACAATGTTGAGAAGGCGCTCGAATTCGGTCTGCGCCAGAGCCTGCAATGGCGCAGCCTGCGCGCCCGCTGGCACACCGGTACCTACATCACCAATCAGCCGTTCTATCGCTATGCGGCGGAGAAGTGCGAGGCGAAACTGACGCCGCATCAGCTTGACCTCGAAACCGAAAGGCGCAAGCAGAACGATCCCGAGCTTCTGCGGCTACGCAAAGAGAAGGCCGAGCTATGTAAGCAGGCTGCGCGGCTGCAAGCGTACTCCGGACAGCGCCAGGCGATTCCTCAGATCATGGATGACATGAAGGAAATGGCCGCCATCCGAGCCAAAGCCGCGGCGAATGAAGCGGCCATTGCCAAGCGCGAGTGGGACATCATGGCGGAAGCTGCCGGGAAAGACCCTGCAGAACGCCGCGCCGGGGAAGGCGCTGACGAACTCGTCACCAATGACCGGACCGATTTGCTGGAGGCAGCGGAAGAATTCCAACTGCTGTTGGGCTTCCTTCATCCGGAGCAGCAGGCCAGTTTGAACGTGCGCAAAGAATCTGTCATCCGCCTGTTCAGCCTCGATGATGCTGGTAAGGGAGCTGCTACCGGCGCTCTCGGTGGAATAGTCGGTGCAGCCGGCGGTTCCATTGGTGGCGCCGTTGGCGGCACGATCAAGAAGTCTGGCGAACATCTTGCGGTGCCTCGCGCGGATCGCGCGAAAGCGGATTCACCCAACGTTGTGCTTGTGGACCCCGATGCGCTGGTTTCCACCGCCGCCCTCCGGTCCTATTACGCCAGTGATGATGTGCTGGTCAAGCCGGCTCCGGAGATGATTTCCTATCTGACTGCAACCACTGCCCCGAAAGCGGTAGACGAATTTTCTCTGCGCGAGAAGGCGGCCATCGAACTGTTTGACAACTACATCCACGACAGCCGCGCTTGGTTCCGCGTACCGAATTTCCATGAATACGCGCTAGGCGGGTACGGCTGGGCTCGCAGCTTCTTTGTCGGCGGCGACAAAAGGATCCAGTACCTCGGCATGACGGGCAGTGCGCAAAAACGTGCGGCCTGACAACAGCCCGTTCGCGTTCCACAGAATCCAATCCATCAACCTTGAAAACCACGTATGAACTACACGAAAACGGTGCGGAACTGGAAAAGAATCATTGGCTACGGCCTTGTTGGAGTGCTGTTCGGCGCTGCGCTGGCGCTTGGCCTAGAAGCTGCTGGCGATGCCGCATGCCGGGCAGGTATCGACCGCTGGATGGTTATCCGGGCCTACGCCGAATGGCTGACGCTTATATGGGCATTCATAGGAATCCTGATTGCCATCCTGCCCGAGAGGAAGAGCCCACCAATTTTATATAGCATTCTAGGAGCATTGATTGGTGCATTAATATATCTTTCGTGGTCAATATTCAGAATAGTATTAATCGGGATATTGGATCCGAAATTGGGGATGGATATAGCTGAAAATTATCTTGTTCCATCCGCTCCGTTCTTTGAATTTCTATTTGCCCTTCCTATTTATCTTGGAATACCTTGTTATGCATTAATTGGATTTCTACTTGGGAGACTTCGAAGCAGACATCTCGCTAAATCGCGTGTAAGCACGAGGTAAGGCATGCCTCAAGTCATTACGACCCTTATCGCCAACAGCAAACGAGGTAAAGCATGACAGCGTGGCTCAACAAGGACGACCCCGCACCAAGTCCGAAGCCGCCGGCGCAAGGTTCCACCGCCAGGCAGGCGGTGGCGGGGCAGGAAAAGCAGGAACCCTCCCAGGCGCCATTGCCTGCCGGCAAATCCATCGAAGCGCGTGTCGCGGAAATTGCTGGCGCGCGAAATCCACTGTACGAAGCCGCCAGACGGTTATTGCGCGCGCTCGCTGAAATCCCGGCAAAGATGGAAGAGCGCGGCAAGGTGGAGCGGCTGCGTGCGCTGCTTGAACAGGAACTGCGGGACTTCCAGGCGATTTGCGACCGGCTGAACATCGACCGCAAGCACACCACCGCCGCGCATTACGCGCTGTGCACGGCGCTGGATGAGGCGGTCAGCCACACAGAATGGGGCGGTGGCAATGCGGATTCGCTCGGCGCATGGCCGAGCAGTGCTCTCGCCTCGACCTTCCATCAGGACCGCCAGGGCGGCACCAAGGTGTTCCAAATCCTTGGCCGCTTGGTGGAATCGGTGCCGGAGAACATCGGTCCCATCGAGGTCTATTACCTAGTCTTGTCATTAGGCTTTCAGGGGCGGTATCGCGGCATGGCGGACGGCGAACAGCAACTGCGCATGATCCGGGGCCGTTTGCTCGATGCGCTCAACAAGCACTATGGGCCGGTACCCAAGGAACTGTCCCCGCATTGCGAGCCCGCCCCGCCTGGCCGCTTCCATCACCTGCGCGGCATTCCCGTCTGGATGAGCTGGGTATTAGCTGCGCTGGTTCTAGCCGGCCTGGCCGGCTGGTACAAATACCAGTTGCTGTTCAAGGAGCACGACGTGACGCAGCAGATCGCCGCCATCGGCAATCTGACGCCGCCACCGGCACCGAAGGCGCTGCGCCTGGCCGAACTGCTCAAGGACGAGATTGCGCGCGGTGTGGTGGCGGTCAAAGACGACGACCGCCGCAGCACCGTGGTGTTCCGGGGCGACGACATGTTCGGCGCGGGCCAGGCCGAAGTCAACGCGAAGCTAATGCCGGCGCTTGACAAGGTGGCGTCCGAGATCAACAAGGTCGAGGGCAAGGTGCAGGTCATCGGCCACAGCGACAACCAGCCGATCAAGAGCGCGCGGTTCCCGTCCAACCAGGCGTTGTCGGAAGAGCGCGCCGCCATGGTCAGCGAATACCTCGCCGGCAATGGCGTTGCCAAGGGCCGCCTCGAAGCCATCGGCAAGGGCGACAGCGAGCCCATTACCGATAACCGGACCCCCGCCGCACGTGCCGCGAACCGGCGCGTGGAAGTGGTGGTGACCCAGTAACGCAGGAGCCACGCCAATGTCAGGAACACTCATCAGGAAGGGCGACGCGACCAGCCACAAGGGCGTGGTCATCACCGGGTCCGAGGAGGACCTGCTCGACGGCAAGCCGATGGCCCGACTCGGCGACCTCGTGGACTGCCCCGGGCATTACCCCGACGGACGCCCGCACGGCATCAATAAGATCATCACCGCGACCTCCGGCCTGATGCTGGGAGACCGCGAGGCCGCCTGCGCGGGTGACATGACCGAATGCGGCTGTACGCTGCTCGGCAGCTCGGACGCGAGCGCGGGATAGGACAAGTTCCTGGGTAGCGAGAGCGGCAAAGCGGCTGGGCCTACGTCGCAGCCAAGAAGCTGCGCCATGGATCAAACGCGAAGACGGGAGACCAGGCAGGTGCTGGCTCGCTGGCCTCGGCACTGTTTTGCCCTGTATATAATGCCCATCCAATCGCCGCCGCCATCACCGGCCGGGACAGCCGGACACCCTCATGGAATCCAAGACCGCCCGCCTTACCATCCTGATCGATCCGGTCAAGAAAAAGGCCTTTGAAACCCTGTGCGCCTCGCAGGACCTGACACCGTCGCAGGTCGTGCGCCAGCTGATCCGCGAATACCTGGCCCAGCATGGCGTGGAATACGCCACCAAGGCCAAGCCCGCGGGCAGCACACGGCAGAAGAAGTAACTCAGCGCGGGGCGTTGCCCTCGCCTGCACCTTCGCCTGCCAGCTCGCTGCAGCGCTGCACCGCCTGCGCCAGCGAATCCACGTAGTTGCCCTCCCCCAGCGCCGCCAGCACGCCCGCGCGCGCCAGCTTTTCCCTGACACGCTCGTTGGCTTCGGCCAGCACCACCGCCACGCCGCGTTTCTGCAGCGTCACGATCACGGCCTCGAGCGTCTGCAGGCCGGTCATGTCCATGAAGGGCACGCGGCCCAGGCGGATCAGCAGCACGCGCGGCTCGGTATGGGTCTGCACCAGCGCGCGCTCGCAGGCTTCCACGGCACCGAAGAAGAACGGGCCGTCGATCACATAGACCAGCACGCCCGGCGGCATCCGCGCGGCCAGGCCGGCGCCGGCGTCGCCCAGTTCGCGCGCTACGTCCACGGCATCCTGGCGCGCCACCTCCACTGACGCCGACATGCGCCGCAGGAACTGCAGCATGGCCAGGATCACGCCGATATTGACCGCCACCACCAGGTCGGTCAGCACGGTCAGGGTGAAGGTGATCAGCAGGATGGCCACGTCGGCGCGCGGCGGACCATGCGCGCAAACTGGCGCCCCTCGCTCATGTTGTAGGCCACCACGAACAGGATCGCGGCCAGCGTCTCCAGCGGCACGCTGCCCGCGAGCGGCGCCAGGAACAGCAGCACCATCACCAGCGTGAGCGCATGCACCACGCCGGCCAGCGGGCTGTTGCCGCCATTGCGGATATTGGTGGCGGTGCGGGCGATGGCGCCGGTGGCGGCAAACCCGCCGAACAGCGGCGCCAGGATATTGGCAATGCCCTGGCCGACCAGCTCCTGGTTGGAATCGTGCCGGGTGCCCGCCATGCCGTCGGCCACCACCGCGGACAGCAATGACTCGATCGCGCCCAGCATGGCGATGGTGAAGGCCGGCCCGGCCAGTTCCAGCACGCGCGCCAGCGTGATGTCCGGCAGCGCGGGCACGGGCAGCCCGCGCGGCAGGCCGCCAAAGGCGGTGCCGATGGTGGCGACGCCGTCGAAGCGGAACAGCGCCTGCACCGCGGTGGCAACCAGCAGCGCCACCAGCGGCCCGGGGATGCGCCGCAGCCAGCGCACGCGCGGCGCGCCCACTACCAGCGCCAGCGCGGTGGTGGCCGGGTGCCATTGCGGCAGCGCCTGCAGCAGGTGCCAGAGTTTTTCGTGGAAATGCTCGCCAGTGACCGGCGGCAGGCCAAAGAAATCGCGCCACTGGCCGACAAAGACGATCACGCCGATGCCAGCCGTGAAGCCGACGATCACCGGCGCGGGGATGAACCGGATCACGCTGCCCAGCCGCGTCAGCCCCATCGCCAGCAGGATCAGGCCCGCCATCAGGGTGGCGATCTGCAGGCCGTCGGTGCCGTGGCGCGCGGTCACGGCGGACAGCACCACGATAAACGCGCCGGTGGGCCCCGCGATCTGCAGCCGGCTGCCGCCGAACAGCGATACCGCCAGCCCGGCGACGATGGCCGTGTACAGGCCCTGCTCCGGCTTGGCTCCCGACGCGATCGCAAACGCCATGGCCAGCGGCAGCGCCACCACCCCGACGATCACGCCCGACACGATGTTCGGCAGCCAGTTGCCGCGTCGGAACAGTCCGGCCAGCCAAGCTTCGCGCAGCGCGATCATGCGTCAATCCCTCGGGTTCGTGCAGGATGATGATGGTGCATTGGATGATAACAGGATGTTAATGTCCGCCGGCTTGCGGCTTGCGCCGTGATATTCGCCACGTCTGCCCTGTCGCTTATGCCACTCAATTCCTATACTGGATTGGCTCGCCCGGGCGTACGGGGTATGGGCCCAGGCGGACGCGGCAATCTTCTGCAATCGGAGGCCCATCATGTTCAAGCACCTCCTTGTGCCTACCGACGGCTCCGCACGCGCCGACGCGATGGCGGCCCGCGCCATGGCCTTCGCCAGCCGCATCGGCGCCCGCGTGACCGGACTGCATGTGATTCCCGAGTACCACGTGCTGACCTACCGGCTGACCAGCCTGCAGGACACCAAGGACACCTTTGCCGCAGAGGCCGCGCGCCACGCGGATACCTTCCTGGCCACGCTCAGCCACACCGCCGCGCAGGCCGGCGTGGCCTGCGAGACCGTCACCGCCACCGACGACCATCCCTGGCAGGCCATCATCCAGTGCGCACAGCAGCGCGACTGCGACCTGATCGTGATGTCGTCGCACGGCAAGCGCGGGCTGCAGGCGCTGCTGATCGGCAGCGAGACCCACAAGGTCCTGACCCACAGCACGATCCCGGTGCTGGTCTTCCGCTAGGCGGTCGGGCGAACAACGAGATAGCGAGATAGCGGGCAACAGTGCGCGGCGACGCGCGTTTCCACACCACGCCAACTGCAAGGAGCGCAACCATGGCGATTCGACTGGGCGAGCAAGCCCCTGACTTCACCGCCGACACGACGGAAGGCAAGATCAGCTTCCATGAGTGGATCGGCGACAACTGGGCCATCCTGTTCTCGCATCCCAAGGACTTCACGCCGGTGTGCACCACCGAACTGGGCTATATGGCCGGGCTCAAGCCCGAGTTCGACAAGCGCAACACCAAGATCATCGGCCTGAGCATCGACCCGGTCGGCGACCACCAGCGCTGGGCCAAGGACATCGAGGAAACGCAAGGCCATGCGATCAACTACCCGATGATCGGCGATGCCGACCTGACCGTGGCCAAGCTCTACGACATGATCCACCCCGAGGCCAGCGGCAGCGGCCCGCGCACGGCGGTAGACAACGCCACCATCCGCTCGGTGTTCATCATCGGCCCGGACAAGAAGGTCAAGGCCATGCTGGTGTACCCGATGAGCGCCGGGCGCAATTTCGACGAGGTGCTGCGCCTGCTGGATTCCCTGCAACTCAATGCCAAGCACACCGTGGCCACGCCGGTGAACTGGAAGCCGGGCGAGGACGTCATCATCCCAACTTCGGTCTCGGACGAGGATGCGAAGAAGAAGTACCCGCAGGGCTTCAAGACCCTGAAGCCCTACCTGCGCACGGTGGAGCAGCCCAAGTAAGGGGGAGCGAGGAGCGCCAGCACCAGGGAGTGCGGCCAGGCGTGGAGGTCACGCCGGCCGCCGCCGGGCCTCCCGGGCAGTAGCGGCCGGGAGGCCCGACTTGTCCACAGGAACTATCCACAGCTTCAGTGGATATCCCCCCTCTTGACAACCGCAAAGGGCGCGCCGGCGCTGGAACTCACTGGAGTGCCCGTTTTATAGGCAACCCGCCGGGGTACGGGAATGGTTGCGGGCGTTTGAATTTTGTGCCTGTTGCGATTCTTCCGCCCAGGCGCTCAACGCGTCAGCACCTCGCGGATGGTGTCAGCCAGTTCCTTGGCCACGAATTTCGCCACATAGGCGTCCGCGCCCACCTTGCGCACATGCTCCTCGCTGGCCTCTCCCGACAGTGACGAGTGGATCACCACCGGCAGCGACTTCAGCCGGCTGTCCGCCTTGATCTTGCGGGTCAGGGTGAAACCGTCCATCTCCGGCATCTCCAGGTCGGTCAGCACCAGCGCCACCTCGTCCTGCACCGACTTGCCATGGCTGGCCGCCTCGGCGGCGATGCGGTCAAGCAGCTCCCACGCCTCCTTGCCGGACTTGGTCATCACCACCGGCGCGCCCAGCGCCTTCAGCCCCTGTTCGATCAGGCCGCGCGCCAGTGCCGAATCGTCGGCGGCAATGACCTTGGCGCCCGGGCGCAGGCTCAGTTGCGGGCCGACCGTGCCCGGGTCCACGTCCGGCTGCCGCGTCGGCAGCACATCGCGCAGGATCTGCTCCACGTCCAGCACCTGCACCAGCCGCGACGGGTCCGTGCCCCCCGCGGTGTCCCCGTCCAGCTTGGCGATGCTGGTGACGTGGCCGGTCCGCACGCTGGCCTCGGCCGAATGCACCTGGTTCCACTCCAGGCGCACGATTTCCTCCACCGCCTCCACCGCAAAGCCCTGCGTCGATCGCGCATATTCCGTCACCAGCAGGATGCCCAGGCCGCTGCGAGGCTTGCAGCCCACCAGCCGGGGCAGGTCGATCACCGGGATCACCTGGCCACGGATATCCGCCATGCCCAGGATCGACGGGTCGGCCCCCACCACGGTCGTCACGTGCGGCATCACCAGGATCTCGCGCACCTTGAAGACATTGATCCCGAACAGCTCCGTCTGGCCGGAGTGCTCGGCCTCGCCAAGCCGGAACAGCAGCAGCTCGAACTGGTTGTTGTTGGTGAGGTTGGTCCGTTCGTCGATGTCCCTCATGGAACTGCTCATGCTGCGCTCCCGTGCCGTGCGTGTGGTGTTTGCCGCCGTCGTTGTCATCTGCCTGCGGCCGCGGCGGATGGCGGACGGCAGGGTTCATGACTGGATATCGGCGGCGGGCATTGGGAGTTGAGAGGCCGAAGCCGGCGGCATGGCCTGCGTTCAGCGATGGGCATGAGGCGCATCGCTCGATGCCCGACGTGATGCGGCTGCGTGATGCCGCGTGATGCCGCGTCGCCGGCGATCGGCTTCAGCCGCCCGCCAGCGCCTGCAGGATATGCACCTCGTCGGTTTCCTTCAGCGCCGCATCCAGCCGCATCAGCTGCGTGCGGTTGACGAAGACACGGATATACGGCCGCAGCTTGCCCTGCTCATCGACGATGCGAAAGCGCATGCCGGGGAACTGGCGGTCGAGGTCGTCGAGCAGTTCAGCAATGCTGGCGCCACGGGCTTCGACGTATTCGCGCTGTCCGGTATAGGAGAAGAGCGGCGTCGCGATACGGACCTGCATGGAAGTTCTCCGATCGGCTGATGGCATTCAGGCAGGGCGCGCCACGGTGACCGCGTAGACCTGCGGAAGATTGCGGGCGATGCATTGCCAGCCCTCGCCTTCATCGGCACTGGCCCAGATCTCGCCACCGGTGGTGCCGAAGTACACGCCCACCGGCGCGTGGCCGTCGGTGGCCATGGCCTGCCGCTTGACGGTGAACCAGCCTTGTTCGGCGGGCAGGCCGCGGTCCTGGCGCTGCCAGGTCTCGCCAGCATCGCGGGTGACATAGGCCGCGGGGCGGCCGCCCGGGCTGACGCGCGGCCAGACGTCGCTGCCGTCCATCGGAAATACCCACACCGTGCGCGGATCACGGCGGTGGGCGACGATCGGGAAACCGATATCGCCAACCTCCGCCGGCATGGCTTCGCCGATGCGCTTCCACACGCCTTCGCGGCGGTCCATGCGATAGATGCCGCAGTGGTTCTGCTGGTACAGGATGTCCGGGTCGGCAGGATGCTGCAGCATGCAGTGCGGGTCCTGGCCGTATTCGGGGTTGGGATCGGGCAGGAAGGTGGCGAGGCTGCCGCGGTTCAGCGGCTTCCAGTCCGCGCCGCCGTCGGTGCTCTCGAACACGCCGCCGCTGGACATGCCGATATACAGGTGGCGCGCGTCGCGCGGATCGACCAGCACGGAATGCATCTTGGGGCCGTCGGGCGTGCCGTCCTGCTCGCCGCCGGTCCAGGTGCGCCGATTCGGGTGGTCGTTGAAGCCGGATACCGGCTCCCAGGTCGCGCCATGGTCGGCGCTGCGGAACAGGCCCTGCGGCGAGGTGCCGGCGTACCAGGTGCCGGGCTCGCTGGCATGGCCGGGCGTGAGCCAGAACACGTGGTCGACGACCCGGCCGGCCTCACCCTCCGGGGCCTTGTCGAAGGCGGGCGGGCGCGCCGCTTCGGTCCAGTTGCGGCCGCCGTCGCTGGAGCGGAACACGGTCGGGCCCAGGTGGCCGGTGCGCGCCGCCACCAGCATGCGCGACGGGTCGCGCGGATCCTGCACGATATGGTGGATGGTGTGGCCGAGAAACGTCGGGCCCTCGATCTGCCAGCTACGGCGTGCGGCGTCGCTGGTCAGGAACCAGGCGCCCTTGGTGGTGGCCACCAGCAGCCTGACGGGGCCGGTATCGGTTTCGGGAATGGGGGAAGTCGTCATCATGGCTCCTGCAAGAAGGCCGGCGAACGATGCTTCCGAGTCTAGTACATGTAGACAGTGTTCACAATTGAAGGATGACCAAAGCTGTCGGCGGCGGGTCAGCGACAGCCACAAAGACTACGAGGTAGAACGGAGTTAAAAGCGGAAGCCGGCAACTTGCCTGGACGTTATGTGCGAAGTGTGGCATAAGCAATGTTCCCCCGATGCTTTCGCGCCCCGACACCCATGCTTCGCACTGTCCGCTTCGCCACCCTGAACCGCCCGGCCCTGCCGGCGGCAGGCGTGCGCGTGCGCGCCGCGCAGCGCCCGGGCGTTGCCATCGACCTGGCCGACCGCTTCCACGCGTACGCCCAGGTCCGCCGCGCCGTGCTTTTCCTGGCCGTGCGGGCAGCTCGGGGCGCCACCCTCCAGTCCTGAGCTTTCCCGCACGGCCCATGTCGCGGATGCCATCCGGCACCCGCTTGATCATGCAGCCAGGAGAAAGCCAGACATGTCCCCGCTCTACCGTCATACCTTCTGCGCCATGGTGGCGCTTGCCGCCCTCTACCTGATCCTCAATCCCTGAGCCCGGTGGAGTCTTGCCATGGTGAATTTCCATGCCCTGCGCCTGCCGGCGCCGGCCATGCCGCACGCGCTCGAACTGCGCATCGACGTTGAGCTGGCGCCGGGCGATATCGAACGCGAGCTGGGTGCCGTGCACGACCGCATCGGCCAACCCGGTGACCGCCTGCATCCCATGCCGGCGCTGCCCGCAGGAGCGCCAGGCCTGCGCCTGCGCTATCGCGAGGCCGACGGCGAGTACTACGTGTATGTGGAAGATGTGATGCAGCGCCGGCTGGCCGGTTATACGGTTTTCAACCGGCTGATCGAGGTCGGCCGCCGGGCCGACCCATGGGTACGGGCGCCGCACACAAAGTTTGCGCCCGCTTACCAGCGCCGCGGCCTGGCTCGGGCGCTATACCGCTGGGCGCTGGACGGCGGGCTGTGCCTGCTGAGCGGGGCGCGCCAGTCGGCCGGCGCCAACGCCCTATGGCAGGCGCTGGCCGCCGATCACCCGATGGGCTATGTGGACTTGCGCCACAAGACGCTGACCTGGCTGGGCCAGGCCGTCGACGCGCCCGTGCGTGAGGGCCTGCATACGCGCATGCTGCTGCTCGGGCGCGGCTGGACGCTGGACGCGTTCATGGCCCGCACCGGCATGTACTGAGGCAGCGCGCCCGCTTACAGCCGGCGGATCGGCGCGGCTTCGCGGGCATTGGCTGCGTACAGGGTCCAGCCCTGGGCAAAGTAGGCGCGCACCCGCGCGGCCAGCGATTGGCCACCGCCCACGCGGGCGTAGTAGGCAACATTGCGTGCCGGCTGGGCGGCGGGCTTCGATGCCTTGGCTTGGGCGGGCTGGCGATAGAGGGTGTCGGCGAGTACTTGCATGGCGAATATCCTTTCCGGTTGGGATGGAAGTTGGTGCGCCTCACGAAGCACATCCAGCCGTGGTTCGGCCCGGATCGGGAGGCAGTTCAGGGTTATCCCTAGTATAGAGAAGTTGCGCCTGAATCATCCGGGTCTGTACCTATAGGCCGTATATGGGGTGCGTGATAATGGCCACCTGCCGGAAGCGCCACCTGATGCCAATCCGCCAATCGAAGTCGATTAATCGTCATATTCGATATTCCTCGATGCACATGCCGCGCATTGTCTGCCGGTGATGATGCATGGCGCGTGGTCACCTAGCCTTCAGCCTTGTCCGGATCGCGCCCACAGAAGGCACCGACAAGCGGCACACCGATAACAGCGGGTTGGCCAGGTTTCCGCCTCCAGCCCAGACCAGAACCACGTGAGACACGCCTGACGACAGTCCGTACGACGGACGTTGCAGCGCCCGCAAGGAGACAGCTCATCATGATCGAACAGCCCTATCCGTCGCCCGCGACGGAAGCCGATGCTGCACGCCCCCAAGTCCCCGAAGTCCGGAGCCGGCTCGACGCGTTTTTCGAGATCACGGCGCGCGGCAGCACCCAGCGCAAGGAAGTGGTCGCCGGGGTGACCACCTTCATGGCGATGGTCTACGCCGTCTTTGTCGTGCCCGGCATGCTGGGCAAGGCCGGCTTTGACACCAGCGCGGTCTTTGTCGCGGTGTGCCTGACCACCGCCTTCGGCTCCCTGCTGATGGGCCTGTGGGCCAAGCTGCCGATCGCCATCGGCTGCGCCATCTCGCTGACCGCATTCATGGCCTTCGGGCTGGTGCTGGGGCAGGGCCTGTCGCCGGCGGTCGCGCTCGGCGCCGTGTTCCTGATGGGCGTGATCTTCACCGCGATCTCCGTCACCGGCGTGCGCTCCTGGATCCTGCGCAACCTGCCCGCCGGCGTGGCGCACGGCACCGGTATCGGCATCGGCCTGTTCCTGCTGCTGATCGCCTCGAATGAAGTCGGCCTGGTGGTCAAGAACGCCCATCCCGGCCTGCCGGTGTCGCTGGGCAAGATCACCTCGTTCCCGGTGGTGATGTCGGTGCTGGGCCTGGCCGCGATCTTCGGCCTGGAGCGCCGCAAGGTGCCGGGCGGCATCCTGCTGGTGATCGTCGCGATTTCCGCCCTGGGCCTGGCCTTCGACCCGGCGGTGAAGTTCACCGGCGTGTTCGCGCTGCCGTCGCTGAGCGCGCCCGGCCATGAATCGCTGATCGGCGCCATGGACGTGCGCGGCGCGCTGACGGCCGCGGTGCTGCCGAGCGTGCTGGCGCTGGTGATGACCGCGGTGTTCGATGCCACCGGCACGATCCGCGCTGTCGCCGGACAAGCCGGCCAGCTCAACGCAGCCGGCCATATCCATAACGGCGGGCGCGCGCTGACCGCGGATTCGGTCAGCTCGATCTTCTCGGCGATGTTTGGCGGCGCCCCGGCCGCGGCCTATATCGAGTCGACCGTCGGCGTGGCCGCCGGTGCCAAGACCGGCCTGACCGCCGTGGTGGTGGGCCTGCTGTTCGTGGCGGTGATGTTCTTCTCGCCGCTGGCCGGATTGGTGCCCTCGTACGCCACCGCGCCGGCGCTGATGTACGTGGGCCTGCTGATGCTGTCGAGCGTGAGCCGCCTGCACATGGACGACATGGTCGACGCGATGGCTGGCCTGGTCTGCGCCGTGTTCATCGTGCTGACCTGCAATATCGTGACGGGCATCATGCTGGGCTTCTGCACCCTGGTGGTGGGCCGCGTGGTGGCCGGCGAATGGCGCAAGCTCAATGTCGGCACGGTGGCCATCGCGGTCGTGCTGGCTGCGTTCTATGCCGGGGGCTGGGCCATCTGATCCTGCCGAAGCCAACTGCCGCGTCCCGGGCGCCACGCCCGGGACGCTGACAACCAGATGTCTCCTCCACCGTGATCCAGGTGGATTTCAAGCCCGGGCTTCCTGCTTTCCCGGGCTGTTTTTTTTGGTGGCTTGCTTGAAAGGTCCCGCGGATGGTGAATGGCGTTTCGCTAAATCGCCTTCATTGCCCGGCCTGCATTGCGGCCATATCCATGTACATCAGTTCCCAGACATGGCCATCCGGATCCTGGAATCCATGCCCGTACATGAATCCCAAATCCATCGGCGGCTTGTAGGTATTGCCACCCGCCGCGACCGCGGCATTGACCATTTCATCCACGCGGGCGCGGGTTTCCATCGACAGGCAAACCAGCACCTCCGTCGATTTCCGTGCATCGCAGATTTCATTGGGCGAGAAGCTGCGGAACTTGGCTTCCGTCAGCAGCATCACGAAAATGTTGTCGCTGACGATCATGCAGGTGGCAGTGTCGTCGGTAAATTGCGGATTGAAGGAAAAACCCAACTGCGTAAAGAAGGCAATCGACTTTTGCAGGTCGCGGACGGGCAAATTGACAAAGATCTGCTGGCTCATCGGGGGCTCCGGTAGTCGTGTCAGGGGGCTGCGCTGGGCGCAGACAAGCAGTCTAGGCGCTAAAGCCCCCGGTTGTGCGTATTTTGATTGTCCTTAAATGCAGGCAAAACGGGCTATGAACAGCCCAAGGCTGACTGCATCGTGGGCTGTGCAACCGTCAATTCAGGCCGGCAAACAATCAGTCCGTGCAATCTCCGTTATTTTTTGTAAAATTTTTTTAGGTGAACCGACACCACAACTTCTAGTACCATGCAGCGGCCTATTTGCAGAAAGGGGATATAAATGGCGACATACAAGCAACTCCTGGCTGAGAAGGAAGCGCTGGAAGCCAAGCTGAATGAAGTGCGTGCGACGGAAGTCGCCGGCGTGATCGACAAAATCCGGGATCTGATGACTGAATACGGCCTGACCGCCGAAGACATCCTGCCCCGCCGCAAGCGTGGCCGCCCGGCCGGTTCGAGCGCCAAGAAGCCTGCATCCGCGTTGCCGCCCAAGTACATGGACCCCAAGACCGGCAAGACCTGGTCGGGCCGCGGCCGCGCGCCGGCGTGGCTGGGCAAGCGCCCGGAGCGTTTCCTGATCGAGCAGTAAGCCGCCTGCGCGGCCAGCGGGCGCCTGCCTCAAACGCCCGCTTCAATCGATGGTGCCATCGGTCTGCCGGGCGCGCGTCACTGCGCCTGGCAGACATAGTCCTTGCGCAGCGCCCTGAAGCCCTGCTGGGTCGGCTCCGCCGTCAGGCGCGCGCCGCCGTCGGCCAGCGGCTGCATGCGCAATACCTGCGCCGAGCACTGGCTCGCGGTTTCGTCCCGCTGGTAGCGGATCTCATACTGGCCGCCGGCAGCCGGCACGAATGACACGCCCGCCGCGCAACGCAGTTCAGGCAGCGGCGGCGCCGCGGCCGACGTCACCGCCACGTAGATGCGCCGGCCCGCCTCCACCAGCCGCTCGCGCGTGCGCGCCGGCGGCTCGGGCGAGCGCCCGGCCATGTCCAGGCTCCGGTCCCGTCCCATCGCAGACAACTGCCTGCCGGTTCCCGCCAGCACCAGTGGCCGCGCGGGCACCGGGCATTTGGCCGGATCAACCACGGTGAACGAAGTGTTGTCGTCGGTGCTGGTCAGCAGCCGCACGCTGGCGGCCGGGGCGCCGGCAGGCACCCGGTATTGCGCCACGCAGCCGGACAGCGCCAGCGCGGCGGCAAGTATCGGCAACAAGGCAAGGCGAGGCAGGACTGCGGACGACCGGTCATGGCGCATGGCAGCAGGCAGGTAGAGTCGCAATTGGGCCAACAGCGGGCGTTGGCGGCACGATGGCGGCAAATCCGGCAGGGATGCCACACGATGACAGCGCGGCCAGGCAAGACGCCACGCTCTCAAACCGCCCAGCATACCCGCATCCGGCGCCTGGCGGCAGCCGCACAAACCCATGTTGAAAACCGGCGTGTGATATCCACAGAATCTGTGGATATCCTGCCCCTGCCCTCCCCGAAAGCCCCGGTCTGTGCGGCAACCCACCGGAGCGCCCAAATTTTAGGCAACCGGTTGCAGGCGCCCCGGAATCCGGCAACGGTGCGGCACCGCCCGCCGCCAGCACGCCGTTGCGCTGCCCAGGCCACACTTCGTCCCCCCGCATGCCCTTGAAGGGGGCACCGGCACCGCGTAATCTCGTTGTTACCGGGGGCTGCACTGGCGCACTTGCGCCAACTTGCCAGCCAGATAATGACAATGACACAACAAGAGCCTATCCAGGCCGGGCCGTTGCCTCGTGACCTGCTGCACGCACTGCGTGACGGCGGCTACGACGTATCGGGACTCGCGCCTGCCCCGGAATCCGACACCGACTCCGACCCCAGCGACCTCAGGCCCACCGTGCCGGCGGCCGGCCCGCAACAGGCCTGCCACGTGCTCTGCGCGGTCTACCGTGCCACCGGCGATCCAACCATCGGCCTGTGGCTGGGCAGCCGGATGCAGACCGACCTGCTCGGGCTGGCGGGCCTGCCGGCCATGGCCGGGCCGTCGCTGGGCACCGCGCTGCGGCGCATCGCGCGCTACCAGAAGCTGCTCGCCGGCGACCGCATCGAACTGCGCCGCCAGGGCGACGAAGCCTGGGTCTGCATCCGCCCGAGCGACCCCGAGGCGCCCGACACCCGCCCGCGCATCGACATGGAGCTGTGCTCGCTGCTGGCCTTCGGGCGCCAGTTCACGCGCAAGCCGCTGCATCCGCTGCGGGTGTCGCTGCGCATCGGCCAGCCGGACTGGCACCTGCGCTATACCGAGGCATTCGACTGCCCGGTGCGCTTTGGCGAGCCGGAAGACGCCATCGTGTTCGGCCGCCGCGACCTGGCCTTGCGCCTGGCTGCCCGCGTGCGCAGCGGACCGGCCGGCCCGGGCGCGGGCCACGCCATGCGCGAAGCGCGGCCGGCGTCCGCTTCGCTGGACGATGTGCGCGCGGCCCTGCAGGCGCTGGCCGGCGAGCGCGCCCTCAGCCTGGCCGCGGTGGCTCGCCACCTGGACATCAGCGAGCGCACGCTGCAGCGCCGGCTGATGGCGGCGGGCACGAGTTTTCGCACGCTGTGCGAGGAGGCGCGCCGCGAGCTGGCTGGCGGCTACCTGGCCGGGGGCGCGATGTCGCTGGGAGAAATCGCGTTCCGGCTCGGCTTTGACGATGCCAACTCGTTCTTCCGCGCCTTCCGCCGCTGGACCGGCATGACCCCGGGCGACTACCGGCGCGCGGCGGCGCATCCGCCCGCCTAGGGCAGGCCGGCTCACCCGCCGTCGGGTTGCTCCCACGGCGGGTTGTCGCCGAAGCGCCCGGCCAGGAAATCGACAAAGGCGCGCACACGCGGCGGCTCCAGCCGCCGCTTGCGGCATCACGGCGTAGATGCCGGTGTCGGCGACCGGGTAATCGGGCAGCACCTGCACCAGCCGCCCGGCGCGCTGGTCGGCGCTGACATGCCAGGTGGAATGCAGGGCGATGCCAAAGCCCGCCAGCGCCGCATCGGACAACAGCTCGCCGGTATTGGCCTCGATCCGGCCACGCACGCGCACGGCAATCTCCCCGCCGGCGCCATCGCTCAGGCGCCAGACATCCTGCCGGCCCTGGCTGCCCACCAGCACCAGGCAATCGTGCCGCGCCAGGTCCTGCGGGGCGCGCGGCGTGCCGCGCCGGCGCAGGTAGTCCGGCGAGGCACACAGCAGCCGCCGGTTATTGGCCAGCCGTCGCGCGACCAGCGTCGAATCGTCCCCTCGCGATGGAGACGCCCTAGAACCAACCTCCTTTGCGCCCGCAAGTCTGAAGCTATCCCCTTCCTTTTGGAGGGGAAGACTGCCGAGGTTCGCCGATAGACTGGGGGGAGAACACCAAATCGACAAGTACGAGGAGACCCCCATGCCCCACGCCCAGCGCGGGCGACGCCCCATGGCGCGCGCCGCAGCCGCTGCACTCGCCCTGGCGGCCTTCGCCGCCAATGCCGCCGACCTCTCGCCAGCACGCATCGCTGCCGCCACAGGCAAGGTCGATGGCAGCTACATCCAGGCCAACGCCGCAGCCACGCGTGACTGGCCCAGTTACGGCCTTGACTACGCCGAGACGCGCTTCAGCCGCCTCGGACAGATCGATACCCAGAACGTCAGGAACCTCGGCCTGGTCTGGTCCTACAACCTCGAATCCACGCGCGGCATCGAAGCCACGCCGCTGGTGGTCGATGGCATCATGTACATCAGCGCCTCATGGAGCGTGGTGCACGCGATCGACACCCGCACCGGCAAACGGCTGTGGACCTTCGACCCGAAAGTCGACAAGTCGACCGGCTACAAGGGCTGCTGCGACGTCGTGAGCCGTGGTGTGGCGCTCTACCAGGGCAAGGTATTCGTGGCTGCCTTTGATGGACGGCTGATCGCGCTCGACGCCGCCAGCGGCCGCAAGCTGTGGGAGAAGGACACCATCATCGACCGCAGCCGCCCGTACACGATCACTGGCGCGCCACGCGTATTCAAAGGCAAGGTCATCATCGGCAACGGCGGCGCGGAGTATGGCGTGCGCGGCTATATCACGGCCTACGATGCCGCCAGCGGCGAGCAGAAGTGGCGATGGTTCACCGTGCCTGGCGACCCTTCGAAGCCGTTCGAAGATGAATCGATGGAAAAGGCCGCCAAAACCTGGGACCCCGCCGGCAAATGGTGGGAAGCCGGCGGTGGCGGCACGGCGTGGGACACGCTCACCTTCGATCCGGAGCTGAACCTGATGTACGTCGGCACCGGCAACGGCTCGCCCTGGGCACACCGCACGCGCAGCCCCGCCGGCGGAGACAACCTTTACCTGGCCTCGATCGTGGCGCTTGATCCGGATACCGGCAAGTACGTCTGGCACTACCAGGAAACCCCGGGCGACAACTGGGACTACACCTCCACCTCGCCGATGATCCTGGCCGACCTGAAGATCGATGGCCGCCCGCGCAAGGTCATCCTCCACGCCCCCAAGAACGGCTTCTTTTTCGTGCTCGACCGCACCAACGGCCAGTTCATCTCCGCGAAGAACTATGTCGACGTCAACTGGACGACGGGCTACGGCAAGGACGGCCGCCCTGCCGAAGTCGCCGAGGCGCGCGCGACCGACCAGCGTTACGACGCCATTCCGGGTCCGTACGGCGGCCACAACTGGCAGTCGATGTCGTTCAACCCACAGACGGGCCTGGTCTATGTGCCTGCGCAGAATGTTCCCGCCAACCTGATGGACGACAAGCGCTGGGTCTTCAATGACAACAAGCCCGGCGCGCCACAAGGCAACACGGGCTGGAACACCGGCAAGCTGCTCGGTTCGCCGTCGCCCGCGAACAAGCCGTTCGGGCGCCTGATTGCCTGGGATCCGGTGCAGCAAAAGGCGGCCTGGACGCAGGAACACGTGTCGCCGTGGAACGGCGGCACCCTCACCACCGCGGGCAACCTCGTATTCCAGGGCACCGCCGACGGGCGCTTCATGGCATTTGACGCGCGCAACGGAGACAAGCTGTGGGAGTCCCCGACCGGCACCGGCGTGATTGCCGCGCCCGCCACGTACATGGTTGACGGCAAGCAGTATGTGTCGATCGCTGTCGGCTGGGGCGGTGCGTACGGGGTATCGCGACGCGCGGTCGATCGTGCCGGCCCCGGCACGGTCTACACCTTCGCGGTGGGCGGCAAGGCGCCGATGCCGGCATTCGTGCAGGCCCGGGCCGGCGAGCTGCTGTCTGGCGTGAAATACGATCCGGCCAATGTCAAGGCGGGCGCCGCCCTTTATGTCAGCAGCTGCGCAGCCTGCCACGGCGTGCCGGGCGTGGATCGCGGCGGCAGTATCCCCAACCTGGGCTATATGCACAGCACCTATATCGAGCAACTGGACAAGTTCATTTTCAAGGGACCCGCGATGGCGCGAGGCATGCCGGATTTCACCGGCAAGCTGAGTGCGGAGGATGTCGAGAAGATCAAGGCGTTCATCCAGGGCACCGCTGACGCGGTCCGGCCGAAGGCGATCGCGAACAGCGGCCAGTGATATGGCGGCGCAGCCCGGCTTTGCTGTTCGCCGGGCGCGCGCACTCAGCCCGGCTTGCCGTCCACCCGCGGACGCGCAAGCCGCGGCGCATACGCCAGCGCATAGAGGCCGAACCCGGCCACCCAGCACGCCCCGGCTCCCCACACCCAGTGCAGGTAGCCGCCCGGCCAGACCATCGGCCCGAACACCCGCAACATCGCTGCCGCAGCCACCAGCCAGTACGCCGCGGTTTCCGCGCGCCCGGCCACCAGCATGCGGCCGGTGTGGCCCAGCGCGGTGCGCGTGATCATGGCGATGATCGCCACGCCGAGCACGCCCACCGTGAACGCATGCGTCGCCAGCCCCGCCATCACCAACCCCAGCGCACCCAGCGCCTGCAGCAGCAGCGCCACCGGCAGCCACGCATAGGCCAGGTGCAGCACCCACAGGATCGGCCGGTTGCCCACCGCATGGCTGCGCCAGCCAGCCACGCGCACGGCCAGCACAGCCGCGGCCAGCAATGACAGTGCCGCCGCCAGCCAGCCGGGCAAGGGCAGCAGCCCCGCGGCCAGTCCCAGCACCGCGGCCGGCACCACCATGCGGTCCACCTGCCGGTATTGGCGCAGGCGGAACCCCGGGATCGCGTTGGTCGTGAACATCGGGATGACGCGCCCGCCGATCACCACCACGAACAGCGTGACCAGCGCCACGCCGGCGCGGCAGGCCAGCATCGCACCGGCCTCATGGCCGCGCGCCTGCAGCCACAGGCTGGCGATATCGGCCGCGGCCAGCAGCCACAGCGCCAGGGCCAGCGGATAGTTGCGGCGGTTGCCGGCGCGGGCCAGCGTGCGCGTGAAGGCCAGCGCGGCCAGCGGCAGGAACGCGCCTTCGATCACGAAAGCCGCCGTGCCCGGTGCCCCCCACATGCCCACGCGTCCGGCCAGCCACAGCAGGAACAGCGCAGCCAGCGCGGCGCCGGTGGGCGTCGGCTGGCCGGTCCAGGCCCGCCCCGCGGTGAACAGGAAGCCCACCACGATGGCCGCGGCAAAGCCGAACACCATCTCGTGCGCATGCCAGAACATCGCCGGCATCACCGGCGCCGGGCCGACTGCGGTCACGCCCGCCAGCATCGCCGACCACGCCGCGATGGCCAGCGCGGCGAACATCGCCCCGCCCAGGTAGAACGGCCGGAAACCCAGCGCAAACAAGGCAAAGCCGCGCGGCGGCGGCCCGGCAGGCGCCTTGCCGGGGGGCGGCGAGCGCCGCGCGGGGAGGATGGGGATGGTGTCCATGGCTGGCTACGGGAATCAGGTGATGCGGCGCGCGCCGGCTTCTTGATCCGGCGCACGGTTTGCCGCAGGTGCGCAAACGGATGCCATTCACGCTGATTGCACGATAGCACCGCCGCCGCGCCGGCGACCTCCGCCGGTAGAACTACCTCCAAAGGCAGGCTGCGCACCCGCGTGCGCTGTGCGGCCGGCGAATAGGCAGCACCAGTGGCCGCCCCTACTCTGGCATCACCCCCGCCAAAGTTGACACAGGAGCATGGCCATGGCCACCCACCCACGCGCGCCGGAGCCCATCGCGCCCGGCGCCGCAATGACGCTGGCGTCCAGCACTTTCGCCTTCACCATCTGCTTTGCCGTCTGGATGCTGTTCGCGGTCCTCGGCATCCCGCTCAAGCAGGAGCTTGGCCTGAGCGACACTGAATTCGGCCTGCTGGCCGCCACGCCCGTCCTCAGCGGCTCGCTGATCCGGGTGCCGCTTGGCATCTGGACCGACCGCTACGGCGGGCGCATCGTCTTCTTCGTGCTGATGCTGGCCACCGTGATCCCGATCTGGCTGATCTCGTATGCGCACACGCTGTGGCAGCTGCTGGTGCTGGGCTTGTTCGTCGGCCTGGCGGGCGGCTCGTTCTCGGTCGGCACGCCATATGTGGCACGCTGGTTCCCGCGCTCGCGCCAGGGGCTGGCGATGGGTATCTTCGGCGCCGGCAACTCGGGCGCGGCGCTGACCAAGTTCGTCGCGCCGGCGATGATCCTGGCCGCCGGCACCTGGACCGTGGTGCCGCGCGTGTATTCGGTGGCGATGCTGGTCACCGCGCTGCTGTTCTGGGTGTGCTCGCGCAGCAACCCGGCGCACCTGGTCAAGTCCAGCGTCGGCTGGCGCGAGCAGCTCGCCGTGATGCGCGACCCGCGCGTGTGGCGCTACTCGCAGTACTACTCGGTGGTGTTCGGCGGTTATGTCGGCCTGTCGCTGTGGATGACCAAGTACTACATCGGCGAATACGGCTTCGACATCAAGACCGCGGCCTTCCTGGCGGCCTGCTTCTCACTGCCCGGCGGCGTGCTGCGCGCCATCGGCGGCTGGATCTCCGACCGCTACGGCGCGCACCGCACCACCTGGTGGGTGATGTGGGTGAGCTGGGTCGGCTTCTTCCTGCTGAGCTATCCGCAGACGGATTTCATCATCCAGACCACCAGCGGCCCGCAGGCGTTCCGCATTGCGCTGACGCCCACGGTGTTCACCCTCCTGCTGTTCGTGGTGGGCATCGCCTTCGCCATCGGCAAGGCCTCGGTGTTCAAGTTCATCTCCAACGACTTCACGCACAACATCGGCGCGGTCTCGGGCGTGGTGGGCCTGGCCGGCGGGCTCGGCGGCTTCGTGCTGCCGATCCTGTTCGGCGTGCTGGCCGACCTGACCGGCGTGCGCAGCAGCTGCTTCATGCTGATGTACGGCACCGTGTGCGTGAGCCTGGTGTGGATGCACTACAGCCAGCGCGCCGAGCGCCGGCGCAAGGAAAGCGCCGTCGGCCTGGCACAAGCCGCCTGACGCCCTTCATCACAATAGCAACCAAGGCACACCATCATGTCCTCTTCCGTACTCACCCGCTGGGAGCCAGAGAACAAGGCTTTCTGGCAAACCCAGGGCGAACGCATCGCCTACCGCAACCTGTGGATCTCGATCCCGGCGCTGATGCTGGCCTTCGTGGTCTGGATGCTGTGGAGCGTGGTCGCGGTCAACCTCGACCGCGCCGGCTTCCAGTTCACCAAGAACCAGCTGTTCTGGCTGACCGCGCTGCCGGCGCTGTCTGGCGCCACGCTGCGCATCTTCTACTCCTTCCTGGTGCCGGTGTTCGGCGGGCGCCGCTTCACCGCGATCTCCACCGCGCTGCTGCTGATCCCGGCGCTGGGCATGGGCTTCGCGCTGCGCGACCCGTCCACCGGCTATCCGACGCTGCTGGTGCTGGCGCTGCTGTGCGGGCTGGGCGGCGCCAACTTCAGCTCGTCGATGGCCAATATCAGCTTCTTCTTTCCCAAGGCGAAGAAGGGGCTGGCCACCGGGCTGAATGCGGGCATCGGCAACCTGGGGGTGTCGGTGGTGCAGTTCGTCACGCCGCTGGTGGTGTCGGTGGCCATCTTCGGCGCGCTTGGCGCCGAGCCGCAGCAGTACCAGGCCAATGGCGTCACGCACGACCTGTGGCTGCAGAACGCCGGCTTCATCTGGGTGCCGTTCATCATCGTCTCGGCGCTGGCGGCGTGGTTCGGCATGCATGACATCGCCGACGCCAAGGCATCGTTTGCCGAGCAGGCCGTGATCTTCAAGCGCAAGCACAACTGGCTGATGTGCTGGCTGTACGTGGGCACCTTCGGTTCATTCATCGGCTTCTCGGCGGGGCTGGCGCTGCTGACCAAGTCGCAGTTCCCGGGCGTGAACCCGACCGCCTATGCCTTCCTGGGGCCGCTGGTGGGCGCGCTGACGCGGCCGGTAGGTGGCTGGATCTCCGACAAGCTCGGCGGTGCGCGCGTCACGCTGTGGACCTTCGTCGGCATGATCGCCGCAGTGTTCGCGGTGCTGGCGGCGCTGCCGCATGACGGCGCCGGCGGCAACTTCACATCCTTCCTGGCCGCCTTCATCGCGTTGTTCGCGCTGACCGGTATCGGCAATGGCTCGACCTTCCGCATGATCCCCGTGATCTTCCTGACGGAGCGCCAGCGCGCTGCCGCAGGCAAGGGCGATGCCGCGCAGCGGCAAGCGCTGCAGGAGGCCGGCAAGGAATCCGCGGCGGTACTGGGCTTCTCCGGCGCGATCGGCGCCTACGGCGGCTTCTTCATCCCCAAGAGCTTCGGCACCTCGCTGGAGCTGACCGGCGCCGCCGACGCCGCGCTGTACTGCTTTATCGCCTTCTACGTCAGCTGCGTGCTGGTGACGTGGTGGCACTACGCGCGCCGCAACGCGCCCATGCCCTGCTGACCCTGTCACCAGCGCCGCCGGCCGGGCTAGTTCTTCCGAACTAGTCCCGTGCCCGGCGCCTAGCCCGATCGCCATGCGGCGGCTGTTCCACCAGCGAATTGGCTGCCGTCCGCCTCCCCCATAAGCTGAGGGTGTCCCTGCAAAGCGCCTGAAACCACCGGAGCGCCCGCAGCAAAGCACTCGCGGAGAACAAAGCAATGAGTCATTTCCTGGATCGACTGAAGTTCATGTCGCGCGTCAAGTCCACCTATGCGGACGGCCACGGCGCGGTGGTGAACGAAGACCGCAAGTGGGAAGACGGCTACCGCAGCCGCTGGCAGCACGACAAGATCGTGCGCTCCACCCACGGCGTGAACTGCACCGGCTCCTGCTCGTGGAAGGTCTACGTGAAGAACGGCCTGATCACGTGGGAGACCCAGCAGACCGACTATCCGCGCACGCGCCCGGACCTGCCCAACCATGAGCCGCGCGGCTGCCCGCGCGGTGCCTCGTACAGCTGGTACGTCTACTCCGCGCAACGCGTCAAGTACCCGATGATCCGCGGCCGCCTGATGGAAATGTGGCGCGAGGCCCGCAAGACCATGGACCCCGTCGCCGCGTGGGAATCGATCAGCCAGGACCCGGTCAAGGCCGCGCGCTACAAGAGCGTGCGCGGCCTGGGCGGCTTCGTGCGTGCGGACTGGAACACGGCGACCGAGATGATCGCGGCGGCCAATGCCTTCACCGTGAAGAAGTTCGGCCCGGACCGCGTGATCGGCTTCTCGCCGATTCCCGCCATGTCGATGGTGTCCTATGCCGCCGGCGCACGCTACCTGAGCCTGCTGGGCGGCGCCTGCCTGTCGTTCTATGACTGGTACTGCGACCTGCCGCCGGCCAGCCCGCAAGTGTGGGGCGAGCAGACCGACGTGCCCGAATCGGCCGACTGGTACAACTCCACCTACCTGATGGTGTGGGGCTCGAACGTACCGCAGACGCGAACGCCTGACGCACACTTCTACACCGAGGTCCGCTACAAGGGCACCAAGACCGTGGCGGTGTCGTCCGACTTTGGCGAGATGGTCAAGTTCGGCGACATTTGGCTGGCGCCGAAGCAAGGCACCGACGCCGCCCTGGCGATGGCCATGGGCCACGTGGTGCTGAAGGAATTCCACGCCAGCGGCAAGTCCGCCTACTTCCGCGACTACGTGAAGCAGTACACCGACATGCCGATGCTGGTGCTGCTGCGTGAGAACCAGGGCACGCTGGTGCCGGACCACTTCCTGCGCGCGTCGCACCTCGCCAATAACCTCGGCGAAGCCAACCATCCCGAGTGGAAGACCCTGCAGATTGACGACGCCACCGGTGAGATCGTCGCCCCCAATGGCTCGATCGGCTTCCGCTGGGGCGAAGCCGCGCACAACGGCGGCGAGAAGGTGGGCCGCTGGAACCTGGAAATGAAGGACGGCGGCAGCGGCCGCACCATCGATCCGCGCCTGTCGCTGGTCAGCCAGCATGACGAAGTGGTCGAAGTCGGCTTCCCCTACTTCGGCAGCGAACACGACGAGCTGCTGCGCCGCCGCGTGCCGGCCCGCCGGCTGACGCTGGCCGATGGCAGCACCGCGCTGGTCGCCACCGTGTATGACCTGCAGATGGCCAACTACGGTGTCGACCAGGGCCTGGGCGGCCCGAACGTGGCCGCGTCGTATGAAGACGATGTGCCCTACACCCCCGCCTGGCAGGAAAAGCACACCTCCGTGCCGGCGCGCCTGGTGACCCAGGTGGCGCGCGAGTTCGCCGACAACGCCGACCGCACGCAAGGCAAGAGCATGGTGATCGTCGGTGCCGCGCTCAACCACTGGTACCACAACGACATGATCTACCGCGGCATCATCAACCTGCTGATGATGTGCGGCTGCATCGGCAAGAGCGGCGGCGGCTGGGCCCACTATGTCGGCCAGGAAAAGCTGCGCCCGCAGTTCGGCTGGGCCCCGCTCGCCTTCGGCCTGGACTGGTCGCGCCCGCCGCGCCAGATGAATGGCACCTCGTTCTTCTACAACCACACCAGCCAGTGGCGCCACGAGAAGCTTGGCGTCGACGAGATCCTCTCGCCCACCGCCGACCGCAAGCGCTATGACGGCCTCTCGCTGCTGGACCTGAACGCGCGCTCCGAACGCATGGGCTGGCTGCCGTCGGCACCGCAGCTCGGCACCAATCCGCTCGACGTGGTCGATGCCGCCGAGCGCAACGGGCAGGATCCGGTCGCCTACACGGTCGAGCAACTGAAGTCTGGCAAGCTGCAGTTCGCCTGCGACGATCCCGACAACCCGGCCAACTTCCCGCGCAATATGTTCGTGTGGCGCTCCAACATCCTGGGCAGCTCGGGCAAGGGCCATGAGTACTTCCTGAAGTATCTGCTCGGCACGCAGAACGCCGTATTCGGCGACGAGAACGATGCGATCACGCCGAGCGAAGTCAACGTGCGCCCGGCGGCCGAAGGCAAGCTGGACCTGCTGACGGTGCTGGACTTCCGCATGAGCACCACCTGCCTGTATGGCGACATCGTGCTGCCGACAGCCACCTGGTACGAGAAGGACGACCTCAACACGTCCGACATGCACCCGTTCATCCACCCGCTGTCCGAAGCCGTGCAGCCGCTGTGGGAGAGCAAGACCGACTGGGAGATCTACAAGGCCATCGCAAAGAAGTTCAGCGAAATCGCCGGCCCCTACCTCGGCACGCGCAAGGACCTGGTGTGCACGCCGCTGCTGCACGACACCCCGGGCGAGCTCGGCCAGCCGTTCGAACCGAAGGACTGGAAGGCCGGCGAGTGCGACCTGATCCCCGGCAAGACCGCGCCGTCGATGACCGTGGTGGAGCGCAACTATGCGGACATCTACAAGAAGTTCACCTCGATCGGGCCGCTGCTGGACAAGCTCGGCAACGGCGGCAAGGGCATCAACTGGAACACCCAGCATGAAGTGAAGGAGATCGGCCAGCTCAGCCATACCGTGCAGGAGCCGGGCGTGAGCCAGGGCCGGCCGAAGCTGGAAACCGCGATAGATGCCGCCGAAATGATCCTGACCTTCGCGCCCGAGACCAACGGCCACGTCGCCGTCAAGGCCTGGGAAGCGCTGTCGAAGATCACCGGCCGCGACCACACCCACCTGGCCGAGGGCCGCGAGCACGACAAGATCCGCTTCCGCGACGTGCAGGCCCAGCCGCGCAAGATCATTTCCGCGCCGACGTGGTCGGGACTGGAATCGGATGAGGTCAGCTACAACGCCGGCTACACCAACGTGCATGAGCTGATCCCCTGGCGCACGCTGACCGGCCGCCAGCAGTTCTGGCAGGACCACCGCTGGATGCTGGACTTCGGCGAAGGCGCGTGCGTGTACAAGCCGGCCATCGACACCAAGACCGTGGCGCCGATGCTGGGCAAGAAGCCCAACGGCAACCCGGAACTGGTGCTGAACTGGATCACGCCGCACCAGAAGTGGGGCATCCACTCCACCTACTCGGACAACCTGCGCATGCTGACGCTGTCGCGCGGCGGCCCGCACGTGTGGATCTCGGAGACCGAGGCCAAGGCCAACGGCATCCGCGACAACGACTGGGTCGAGGTGTTCAACGTCAACGGCACGCTGACCGCCCGCGTGGTGGTGTCGCAGCGCGTGCCCAAGGGCATGTGCCTGATGTACCACGCCCAGGAAAAGATCGTGAACGTGCCCGGCGCCGAGACCAGCGGCATGCGCGGCGGCATCCATAACTCGGTCACGCGCGCCGTGACCAAGCCCACCCACATGATCGGCGGCTACGCGCAGCTGGCCTACGGCTTCAACTACTACGGCACCGTGGGCAGCAACCGCGACGAGTTCGTGATCCTGCGCAAGATGAAGAAGGTCGACTGGCTGGAAGGGCCGCTCGTGGAATCGAACAAGGAAGGAGCAACGCAATGAAGATCCGTGCCCAGGTAGCCATGGTGCTGAACCTCGACAAGTGCATCGGCTGCCATACCTGCTCCGTGACCTGCAAGAACGTCTGGACCAGCCGCGACGGCGTCGAGTACGCCTGGTTCAACAACGTCGAGACCAAGCCCGGCATCGGCTACCCCAAGGAATGGGAGAACCAGGACAAGTGGCAAGGCGGCTGGAAGCGCAACACCGACGGCACGCTGGAACCGCGCCAGGGCGGCAAGCTGAAGATCCTGGCGAACCTGTTCGCCAACCCCAACCTGCCGCAGATCGACGAGTACTACGAGCCCTTCACCTACGACTACGAGCACCTGCAGAAGGCGCCGCTGGTCCAGACCCCGCCCACCGCGCGCCCCGTGTCCGTGCTGACCGGCCGCAAGATGGAAAAGATCGAGTGGGGCCCGAACTGGGAAGACGACCTCGGCGGCGAGTTCAGCTCGCGCGGCCGCGACAAGCTCTTCGACGACGTGCAGAAGGAGATGTACTCGACCTTCGAGAACACCTTCATGATGTACCTGCCGCGCCTGTGCGAGCACTGCCTGAACCCGGCCTGCGTGGCCTCGTGTCCGTCGGGCTCGATCTACAAGCGCGAGGACGACGGCATCGTGCTGGTCGACCAGGACAAGTGCCGCGGCTGGCGCATGTGCATCTCGGGCTGCCCGTACAAGAAGATCTACTTCAACTGGCAGAGCGGCAAGGCCGAGAAATGCCTGTTCTGCTATCCGCGCATTGAAGCCGGCCAGCCCACGGTCTGCTCCGAAACCTGCGTCGGCCGCATCCGCTACCTCGGCGTGATGCTGTACGACGCCGACCGCATCGAGCAGGCCGCCGCGGTGGCCGATGAGCGCGACCTGTACCAGTCGCAGCTCGACGTCTTCCTCGACCCGCACGATCCCGCGGTACAGGCCGAGGCGCTGCGCCAGGGCATTCCGCAAAGCTGGCTGGATGCCGCGCGCAAGTCGCCGGTCTACAAGATGGCGTGCGAGTGGAAGATTGCATTCCCGCTGCACCCGGAGTACCGAACCCTGCCGATGGTCTGGTACATCCCGCCGCTGTCGCCGATCCAGTCGGCGGCCGAAGCCGGCCACATGGGCCTGAACGGCGTGATCCCGGACGTAAAGAGCCTGCGCATCCCGGTCAAGTACCTGGCCAACCTGCTGACCGCGGGCGACGTGATGCCGGTGCTGTCGGCGCTGGACCGCATGCTGGCGATGCGCGCGTACAAGCGCTCGCAGGTGGTGGACGGTGTGCAGGACCTGGGCGTGCTGGAGCAGGTGGGCCTTACGCCCGCGCAGGTCGAAGACATGTACCAGACCATGGCCATCGCCAACTACGAGGACCGCTTCGTGATCCCGTCCTCGCACAAGGAAATGGTCGAGGACAGCTTCAACGACAAGGCAAGTTGCGGCTTCACCTTTGGCAACGGCTGCTCGGGCGGTACTTCGGACGGCGCGCTGTTCGGCAAGAAGCCGCAGGGCAGCGTCCACTTTGTCGACATGCCCAAGTCGCGCAAGAACGCCGTGATGAGCTGAGCCCGCATCCACGAACCGCCCGGAGAAGACCATGCCCCTCTATCCCATCCTCAGCGCCCTGCTCGGCTATCCCGAGCAGGATCTGCTGGACGCCCTGCCCGAGATCGACGCCGCGCTGGCCGAATGGCCGCAGGCGCGCGAGCGGCTGGCCCCCGTGACCGGCCTGCTGCGCAGCGAGTCGCTGATCGCGCTGCAGGAGAACTACGTCGCCACCTTCGACCGCAACCCGGCGCACTCGCTGCACCTGTTCGAGCATGTGCACGGCGAAAGCCGCGACCGCGGCCAGGCCATGGTCGACCTGATCGACGAGTACCGGCGCGAAGGCTTTGAACCCGCGGCGTCCGAGCTGCCCGACTACGTGCCGCTGTTCCTGGAGTTCCTCGGCGCGCTGGTGGCCGACGGCAGGGAAGCGCGCGCCGAGCAGTTGCTGGGCGAGGCCATCCACGTGCTGGCCGCCATCGGCGAGCGCCTGGCGCGCAACCAGAGCCCTTACGCCGGCGTGTTCGCGGTGCTGCGCACGCTGACCGACGTGCAGCCGCAACCGCAGCAGGAACCGCCGGTCCGAGACATGGACGAGGCGCTGGAAACCTTCGGGCCGGGAGCCGACGGCGTGGAACCGCTGCTGGCGCCGCAGACGGGGCCGCAGGCGGTGAAGTTCTATCCGCGCGATCCGCGTGCCAAGGCGCCAGTGCCGGCTGCCTGCTGACAGGGCATGGCAATGCAAACCGAACACCAGACAATGGGCTAACACACCATGGCAACGATCCACCAATTCCTCTTCGGCGTCTACCCGTACATCGCTGCCGCCATCTTCCTGTTCGGCAGCCTGGCGCGCTTCGAGCGCGAGCAATACACCTGGAAGACCGACAGCTCGCAGGTGCTGTACCGCGGCAACCTGCGCACCGGCAACATCCTGTTCCACGTCGGCATCCTGGGCCTGTTCTTCGGGCACCTGGTGGGCCTGCTGACGCCGGTGGCGGTGTGGGATGCGCTGGGCGTCTCGCACGGCTTCAAGCAGGCCGTGGCGATGGCCGCCGGCGGCGTGATGGGCACCATGTGCCTGGCCGGGCTGCTGATCCTGCTGCACCGCCGCCTGACCAACGCCCGCGTGTCGGCGGTCACCCGCACCGGCGACAAGGTGCTGCTGCTGTGGCTGCTGGTGACGCTGCTGCTGGGCCTGTCCACCATTTTCGAATCCGCCAGCCACATGGACGGCCACATGATGGTGCAGCTGATGACCTGGGCGCAGCACATCGTCACGCTGCGCGGCGACGCCGCCAGCTATGTCGCGGATGCGCCGCTGCTGTTCAAGGCGCACCTGTTCATGGGCATCACGCTGTTCGCGATCTTCCCGTTCACGCGGCTGGTGCATGTGTGGAGCGGCTTTGCCTCGGTCGGCTACCTCGGCCGCGCCTGGCAACTGGTGCGTAGCCGCTGAGCGCCGCAACCCGACAAGGAGAACAGCATGCCTGTCACCGTCAACGGCGTGGAACTGCGCGACGCCGATATCGAACGCGAGCTGGACCACCATCACGATGCGGCCAACCCGGCGCGGCTGGCCACCATCTCGGCCATCCTGCGCCAGCTGGTGCGCGCCGAAGCCGACCGCATCGGCCTGGCGGCCGAAGGCCTGGATGACGACGCGCTGGCGCAGGCGCTGCTGGCACATGAAGCCGGCACGCCCGAGCCCGACGAAGCCAGCTGCCGCCGCCACTACGACAGCCGCCCGGAGCGCTTCCGCGAGGGCGTTTGGGTCGAGGCCGACCATATCCTGTTCCAGGTCACGCCGCGCGTGCCGCTGGACGCGCTGCGCGAGATCGCCGCGCAGACGCTGGCGCTGGTGCGGGGCGATCCTTCCACCTTCCCCGAGCACGCCCGCGCGCTGTCCAATTGCCCGAGCGGCGCCAACGGCGGTCGGCTTGGCCGCGTGTTCCGCGGCGAGACCGCGCCGGAATTCGAGCGCGCGCTGTTCGCCGCGCAGCAGGACGGCGTGCTGCCGCAGTTGCTTGAAACCCGTTATGGCCTGCATATCGTGCGCATCCTGGAACGCTGCCCCGGCACGCGCCTGCCCTTCGATGCGGTGCGCGGCGACATTGCCCGCGCCCTGGCCAGCGCCGCGCGCGACCGTGCCTGGAAGCAGTACGCCAGCCTGCTGATCGGCCGCGCGCGCATCGAAGGCATCGAGCTGGAAGGCGCCGACAGCCCGCTGGTGCAGTAGCCCCTGGATGCCGACATGCATCACATCGAACAACTGCTCAAAGGTTTCGAACGCTTCCAGCAACGCTATTTCGACGACGAGCCCGGGCTGTTCGACACGCTGCGCACCGGCCAGCGCCCGCCCACGCTGCTGATCGGCTGCAGCGATTCACGCGTCGATCCTGGTCTGCTGCTGGGCTGTGATCCGGGCGAACTCTTTACCGTGCGCAACATCGGCAACCTGGTGCCACCGTGCACCGGCCGCCATGAAGGCAGCCTGCACGGCGTTTCCGCAGCGATCCAGTTTGCCGTGCAGCAGCTGCGCGTGGCCCGCATCATCGTGATGGGCCATGGCGGCTGCGGCGGCATCCGCGCCTTGCTGGCGCAGCCGGCCGACGCCGGCGACCAGCCGCCCGACGAAAGCGAAGACCCCGACTACATCGGCGCCTGGGTGCGCATCGCGGCACCGGCGCGCAGGCAGGTAGAGGAAAGCCTGGCCGCGGCCAGCGCCGCCGAGCGCCAGCGCGCCTGCGAGCAGGCGGCGATCCTGGTGTCGCTGCGCAACCTGCAGACCTTCCCGTTCGTGCGGCGCGCGCTGGAGGCCGGCAGGCTGACGCTGCACGGCTGGTATTTCGACCTGCAGGCCGGCGCGCTGCTGGCCTATTCGCAGCGTGCCGACAGCTTCCTGCCGCTGGTGTGCCCGCTGCCCGCCCAAACTGAACTCCGCGAATCCTGCGAACCCTGACACCATGCATCCCTTTATCCTAGGCATCACCGGCACCTCCGGCAGCGGCAAGACCACGCTGATCACGGCGCTGCTGCCGTGGTTCCGCGCACAGGGCCTGACCGTCAACGTGATCAAGCACAGCCATCATCCGCTGGAACTGGAGCCGCCGGGCAAGGACAGTGCGCGCTTTCGCGCCGCTGGCGCGGCCGAGGTGATGGTGGCATCGCCCTATCGCTTTGCCATCGTGCGCGAACTGGCCGACGAGGCCGAGCCGACGCTGGCCGAGCAGGTGGCGCGCCTGCGGCCGGCCGATATCACGCTGGTGGAAGGCTTCCGGCGCGAGGCGATTCCGCGCATCGAGGTCTACCGGCCGGCGCACGGGCGCGCGCCCTACTATCCGGGCGATCCTTCGATCATCGCGCTGGCCACCGATGCGCGCATGGACACGGTGCTGCCCTGCATGGCGCTGGACGACATCGCGCAGGTCGGCGGCTTTATCCTCGCCATGAAGGATGCGGCCGCGGCGATGCCCGCGGCTGGCGCGCTCAGCCGCCTGCGCGGCGATGCAGCGGCCAGATGACCTTGGCCCCTTCGCCGTCGATGCGGTAGGCGTGGCAGGTGTCCAGTATCCAGGGCCTGGGTAACGGCGCGTCTCCCGCCAGCTTGGCATGCCACGGCGATTGGTCGCGCTGCACCGACATCACCGTCTGCATCGCAGTGGTCGCCAGCGGCGACAGCAGTTCCGTCAGGTGCGTGCAGCCTTTCGCGCCACCCAGGCGCGCCCGGGCCTCCTGGCGGAAGCCGCTGCCAATGCGCACCCCGCGCAACTGGCGATAGGCGGCATTGATCTCCGTGCAGAACGGTGTCGGCCCGGTCTCGGTACGGGCCTCGAAGTCCTGGATCACCAGGTCCGCGTCGATCGTCATGCACAGGCGCATATGGTGGATAGAACCACCGGCTGGCACGCGGGCAAAGGGCATTTCCGTGGCATCGGCGGAAATGTCGCGCATTTCGGCCTCGATATCGTAAAGGCCATCGTCGCGCAGATAGCCGCGGCATTCGATCTGGCGGGTGTGACGCAGCGTGCGTCCGGGTTGGGGCGTGGGGGCTGTTTCCATGCGCATTTCCATCGGGCTTCTGGTATTGACAGCCATGATGGACGCTAGTGGCGCCGGAATCGCCCCCCAATATCGGGTGGCGCGGCCCCCATACCGCGCATGATCGCCGCCAAATGGCTACCAGCAGCTGTCCGCGCTGCCCGCGCCGGAGGCACGGTGGCCGGCAAAGTGCTCCAGCAGGAAGTCCACCAGCGCCCGCACCTTGTCCGGACGATGGTTGCGCGCCGGGAACACCAAATGGATATCCGCGGGCGCGAACTGCCATTGGGGCAGCACCCGGCGCAGGGCGCCGCTGCGCAGGTGCTCCGCAACATCCCACTCGGAGCGCACGATCAGGCCCTGGCCATCCAGCGCCCAGGCCAGCGCCGATTCCCCGTCATTGGTGCTCATGGTGCCGCGGACCTTGACGGTCTCCTGCTGCGCGCCATGGCGCAGGTGCCAGGTGCCGAAAGTCTCGTCGGCTTCGCGGATGAAGATGCAGTTGTGCCGCGCCAGCTCGCGCGGGCTTGACGGCTCGCCCCGCGCTTCCAGGTAGGACGGCGCGGCACAGAGCAGGCGGCGGTTGTTGGCCAGCAGGCGCGCCGTCAGCCGCACGTCCGGCATCTCGCCAAAGTGGATCATGGCGTCCAGGCCCTGCTCGACCAGGTTCAGGGGCCGGTCGGTCAGGTAGAGCTGGACCTCGATATTCGGAAAACGGCGCGAGAACCCCGACAGCGCCGGCGCGATATGCCGCCGTCCGAAGCCGAGCGTTGCGCCGATCTTCAGCAAGCCGTGCGGGGTGCTGCCGGTGCCTGTGATCGAGCGCTCCAGCGCCTCCATCTCCGCAAGAATCCGCGCCCCTTCCACCAGATAGCTTTCCCCTTCCGGCGTCAGGCTGATGCGGCGCGTAGTCCGGTGCAGCAACCGGACGCGCAGCCGTGCCTCCAGCCCCGCCAGCCGCTTGCTGACCGCGGGCGGCGTCACGCCAAGCTCCTGCGCGGCGCCGGCCAGGCTGCCGTGCTTGTTGATGCACGCAAAAAACGCGACGTCGGAGAGGTTGTCCATTAATGAATTAAAGGAAACAAAGAAGTAACTGAGTTTGAATTATGTTCTTCTGGGTGAATGATACGATGGTTTCCATAACGAGTCATACCCACAGGAGACGCCCATGAAAGTTGCCCACCTCACTGCCTTGCTGCTGTGTGCCGCGTCGATCGGCACGGCCGCGGCCCAGTCCTATCCCCAGCGCCCGGTGCGCCTGATCGTCCCGTACGCCCCGGGCGGCAGCGCCGACATCGCCGCCCGCCTGGTCTCGGATGCCTGGTCGAAGAGCCTGGGCGGCACCATCGTGGTCGAGAACCGTGCCGGCGCCGGCGGCAATATCGGCGTCGATGCCGTGGCCAAGGCCGCCGCCGACGGCTACACCATCGGCCTGCAGACCGTGTCCCTGGCCATCAACCCGGGCCTGTTCCCGCGCATGCCGTATGACACGCTGAAAGACCTGGCCCCCATCGGCATGGTCGCCAGTTCGCAGCATGTGCTGGTGGTCAACAACAACGTGCCCGCCAAGAACCTGCAGGAACTGATCGCGGCGGCCAAGGCCACGCCGGGCAAGCTGACCTACGGGTCCGCGGGCAACGGCAGCACCTTCCATATGTCGGCCGAGCTGTTCAAGTCGGTGGCCAACGTCTCCATCGTCCACGTGCCGTACCGGGGCGGCGGCCCGGCCCTGGTCGACACCATTGCGGGCCAGGTCGACATGAGCTTCCCGGTGATCTCGGCCGCGCAGCAGCATGTGCAGGGCGGCAAGCTCAAGGCGCTCGCCGTCACCGGCACCAAGCGCTCGCCGCAGTTGCCGAATGTGCCGACCGCGGCCGAGGCGGGCCTGCCCGGCTATGCCTTCGAGACCTGGTTCATGGTGTTTGCCCCGGCCGGCACGCCCAGGCCCGTGATCGACAAGCTGAACGCGGCGCTGAACACCGCGCTGGCCGCGCAGGCAACCCGTGACCGCATGCTCAAGGAAGGCTTCGAGCCCACCCCGACCACGCCCGAGGCCGCGCGCCAGCGCCTGGAAAAGGAGATGCCCGTGTGGGCCAACCTGATCAAGCAGCGCGGCATCACCGCGGAATAACGACAGACAAGGCAGTTGCCATGACCTCCAAGACGCTATACCAGAAGCTGGTCGACTCCCATACGGTGGCCAGGATCGACGACGACAACGTGCTGTTGTACTGCGACCTGCACCTGATGAACGAGTACACCAGCCCGCAGGCCTTCGCCGGGCTGCATGAACAGGATCGCGGCGTGCTGGTGCCCGGACAGAACGTCTCGGTGGTCAGCCATATCATCCCGACGCACCCCACCGCGATCCGCGTGATCGCGGACCCGGCCTCGGCGCTGCAGGCCACCAACCTGCGTGCCAACTGCGAGCGGCATGCGATCCCGCTGTTCGACACCAACGACACGCTGCAGGGCATCGAGCACGTGATCGCGCCCGAGCACGGCATGATCCGGCCGGGCATGGTGGTGATCTGCGGCGACAGCCATACCACCACCTACGGCGCGCTCGGCGCGCTGGGCTTCGGCATCGGCACGTCCGAGGTCGAGCATGTGCTGGCCACCCAGACGCTGGTCTACCGGATGGCCAGGACCATGCGCATCCGCGTGGACGGCAAGCTTCCCGCCGGCACGACCGCCAAGGACCTGATCCTCAGGATCATCGGCGCAATCGGCGCGCAAGGTGCGCGCGGCTATGTCGTGGAGTACTGCGGATCGGCGATCCGCGACCTGAGCGTCGAGGCCCGCTTCACACTGTGCAACATGACCGTGGAAGCCGCGGCGCGCGGCGCGCTGATCGCGCCGGATGCGGTCGCCACCGACTATGTGCTGCGCCGCGCCGTGGATATCGAAGGTCCGCAGCGCGACGCCGCGCTCAGCTACTGGGCAACGCTCCAAAGCGATGCGGACGCCGTGTTCGACATGGACTTCGTGTTCGACGCAAGCGAGATCGAGCCCTATGTCACCTGGGGCACCAGCCCGGACCAGGTGCTGCCGGTTTCCGGGCAGATCCCGTTCCCGGAAGACCAGATCGACGAGGCCGAGCAGCGCTCGGTCGAGCGCGCGCTGGCGTACACGCACCTGCAACCGGGCGCCGCGCTGGCAGGCACGCCGATCCAGCACGTCTTCATCGGCTCCTGCACCAACGGCCGCATCGAGGACTTGCGCGCGGTGGCCAGCGTGGTGCGCGGCCGCAAGGTCGCTGCAGGGGTCCGGGCCATGGTGGTGCCCGGGTCGGGCGCGGTCAAGGCCCAGGCCGAGCGCGAGGGCCTGGCCGAGATCCTCACCGCCGCCGGCTTTGAATGGCGGCAACCGGGCTGCTCGATGTGCCTGGCCATGAACGACGACGTGCTCGCCGACGGCGTGCGCTGTGCTTCCACCACCAACCGCAATTTCGAGGGCCGGCAGGGACGCGGTGCCATCACCCACCTGATGAGCCCGGCCATGGCCGCCGCGGCAGCGGTCACCGGCGTCATCACCGACGTCCGCAAGCTGGAGATCACCCATGCCTGAAAACACCTGCATCGCCGGCAAAGGCGCCGCCATCCGCTTCGAGAACCTCGATACCGACCAGATCATCCCCAAGCAGTTCCTGCGCGGGATCGACAAGTCCGGGCTGGCCGAGGGCATTCTCTACGACCACCGCTTCGATGCCAGCGGCGCACCGCGCCCTGGCTTCGTGCTGAACCGGCCCGAGTACGCCGGCACCAGCATCCTGGTGAGCGGCGCCAATTTCGGCTGCGGCTCCAGCCGCGAGCACGCCGTCTGGGGTCTGCAGCAATTCGGCATCCGCGCCGTGATTGCACCGAGCTTCGGCGAGATCTTCTATTCGAACGCGATGAACAACCGGCTGCTGCTGGTGATGCTGCCGCGCGAGGTGATCGAGCAATTGATGAACGATGTCGATGCGAACGCGGGCAACACCATCAGCATCGATGTCGAGGCGATGCGCGTGCACACTCCGTCCGGCGACTACGCCTTCGACCTGTCGGCACGGCACCGCCGCATGTTTATCGAAGGGCTGGACATGATCGGCCTGTCGCTGCGGCAGCGCGGCGAGATCGAGCAGTTCATCCAGCAGTACCGGACCGCGTTCCCGTGGACAACGAACGTGGCCAGGCGCACGCGCGACCGCTTGGACGCGACCTGAAGCATGCCTTGCATGCGCGCCGCCTCCACGGAGCGCTTGCACCATAGCAAACGACAAGGATCAACCACCCCACACTTCGTTCCCGCACCACTCCGCCGTTTGATGCCAGTCAATTCCATGTCGTCAGTGTGTCCGCATGATTTCCACATGACGACAGGTGCCCGCCACGCAGGCATGGGCACCACGAAACCGCTTTCCTCACCGCTGATCCACGGCACCCATGAAAGCAAAAAACTGGCTGTACCCGGCAATCGCGGCATTGCCGCTCTCACTCTGGCTCGGGCTGCCACATGCAGCCACCAAGGCAGAACCGAAGGCGGAACAGAAAGCCGCCATCCCCACCCTCACTGCCGCTGAGTTCGACCACGCCCGGCAGATCTACTTCGAACGCTGCGCCGGCTGCCACGGCGTACTGCGCAAGGGCGCGACCGGCAAGGCGCTGACGCCGGACATCACCCGCGCGCGCGGCACCGAGTACCTGAAGATCTTCATCAAGTACGGCAGCCCCGCCGGCATGCCGAACTGGGGCACCTCGGGCGATCTCTCCGACCCGGAAGTCGACCTGATGGCGCGCTATATCCAGCTCGACCCGCCGACCCCGCCCGAGTACTCGCTGGCCGATATCGAGAAGAGCCGCAAGGACATCCTGCCGGTGGCCCAGCGTCCGACCAGGAAGATGAACCAGTACAACCTGGACAACCTCTTCTCGGTCACGCTGCGCGATGCCGGCGAGGTGGCGCTGATCGACGGCGACAGCAAGCAGATCATCAATATCGTCAAGACCGGCTACGCGGTGCATATCTCGCGCATGTCGGCGTCCGGGCGCTACCTGTACGTGATCGGCCGCGACGCGCGGCTGGACCTGATCGACCTGTGGCTGCCCAAGCCCGATATCGTCGCGGAAGTGAAGGTCGGCATGGAGGCGCGCTCGGTCGAGACCTCCAAGTACAAGGGCTATGAAGATAAGTACGCCGTGGCCGGCTCCTACTGGCCGCCGCAGTACGTGATCATGGAAGGGGACACGCTCAAGCCGCTCAAGGTGGTCTCCACGCGCGGCATGACCGTGGACAACGAATACCACCCCGAGCCGCGCGTGGCGGCCATCGTCGCCAGCCATTTCCATCCGGAGTTCGTGATCAACGCCAAGGAGACCGGCAAGATCCTGATGGTCAACTACTCGGACCTGTCCAACCTGAAGACCACCACCATCGATTCGGCCAAGTTCCTGCATGACGGCGGCTTCGACGCCACCGGCCGCTACTTCCTGGTGGCCGCCAATGCGTCCGACAAGATCGCCGTGGTCGACACCAAGGAGAACAAGCTGACCGCCCTGATCAACGTGGGCAAGACCCCGCATCCGGGGCGCGGCGCCAACTTCACGCATCCGAAGTTCGGCCCGGTCTGGACCACCAGCCACCTTGGCGACGAGACCATCAGCCTGATCGGCACCGACCCGGCCGGACACCCGGCGCAGGCGTGGAAGGTGGTGCAGACCATCAAGGGCCAGGGCGGCGGCTCGCTCTTCATCAAGACCCACCCGAAGTCGTCCAACCTGTGGGTCGACACGCCGCTGAACCCTGACGCCAAGCTCAACCGGTCGGTGGCGGTGTTCGACACGCGCAACCTGGAAGCCGGCTACAAGGTGCTGCCGATCGCCGACTGGGCCGACCTGAAGGGCGCGGGCGCCAGGCGCGTGGTGCAGGCCGAGTACAACAAGGCCGGCGACGAGGTCTGGTTCTCGGTCTGGGGCACCAAGGACGGCGAGTCCGCGCTGGTGGTGGTCGACGACAAGACCCGCACGCTCAAGACCGTGATCAAGGACAAGCGCCTGGTCACCCCGACCGGCAAGTTCAACGCCTACAACACGCAGCACGACGTGTACTGAGCCGGCGCCACCATGCGTAATCACATCGCCTGGCGGCGCGCTGCACTGGCGGGGCTGGCAGCGGCCTTGCTGGGCGCAGCGCCCGGCGCGGCGGCCCAGCCCACCCCTGCCCGGCAGGCGCAGTTTGCGCACTTGCTGCGCGATGACTGCGGCGCCTGCCATGGCATGACGCTGCGCGGCGGGCTGGGCCCGCCGCTGACGCGCGAGGCACTGTCCGGCAAGCCGCCCGAGGGCCTGGTCGCTACCGTGGTGTACGGCCGGCCCGGCACCGCGATGCCGCCCTGGCAACCCTTCATGACGCAGGATGAAGCCCAATGGCTGATCGATCGACTGCAGGCCGGCAAGCCGCCGGCCACCTCGCCGCAAGGCAACTGATCCGTGGCCTGGCCGCGGCCTTGTGCGCCACCCTTGCCGCCGCGCTGGTGGCCGGTTGTGCCAGCGCCGTGCGCGGCACCGGCGACCTGGGCGTGGTGGTGGAGCGCGCCGCCGGGCGGCTGCAGATTGTCGAGACCACCGGCATGACCCGGCTGGCAACGGTGGAAGGACTGGGCGATTTGTCCCACGCCAGCGTGGTGTTCTCGCGCGATGCGCGCTACGCCTATGTCTTCGGCCGCGACGGCGGCCTGACGCGCGTGGACCTGCTCGGCGCCCGCATCACCCACCGCGTGCTGCAGGCGGGTAACAGCATCGGCGGCGCGATCTCGCAGGATGGCCGCGTGGTGGCCGCGCAGAACTACGCGCCCGGCGGCATCCGCCTGTTCGATGCCCAGACGCTTGAGCCGCTATCCGAGCTGCCGGCGATCGGCAACGACGGCCGCCGCTCCAAGGTCGTGGGGCTGGCTGACCTGCCCGGCCGCCGCTTTGCCGCCAGCCTGTTCGAATCCGGCGAGATCTGGATCATCGACGCCAGCGATCCGCGCCAGCCGCAGCTGACACGCCTGCCCGCGGGCCGCGAGCCGTACGACGGACTGGTCACGCCCGATGGCCGCTGGTACCTGGCCGGCCTGTTCGGCGAAGACGGCCTGGCGCTGGTCGACCTGTGGCAGGCGCCGCTGCAGGCGCGCCGCGTGCTCTCCGGCTACGGCCGCGGCAGCGCGCCGCTGCCGGTCTACAAGATGCCGCACCTGCGCGGCTGGGCCATGGCCCAGGGCATGGCCTGGCTGCCGGCGATCGGCCGTCATGAGGTGCTGGTGGCCGACCCCGCCAACGGCTGGCAGCAGGCCGCGCGCGTGCCGCTGGCCGGCCAGCCGGTCTTTGTGATGGCACGGCCCGATGGGCGCCAGGTCTGGGTCAACTTCGCCTTCCCCCACAACGACACGGTGCAGGTGATCGACACCGCCACGCGCCAGGTGGTGCGCACGCTGCATCCCTGCCGCGGCGTGCTGCATATGGAATTCACGCCCAAGGGCGAGTCCCTGTGGCTGTCCTGCCGCGACGACAACCGGGTCGAGGTCTACGACACGGCCAGCCTGGCGCGCATCGCCACGCTGCCCGCCGACAACCCCAGCGGCATCTTCTTCACCGTGCGCGCGCAACGGTTCGGCATGTAAGGGCACCATGTACGATGAACTGAACCTCTACGACACCCTGCAGCGCGACTTCCCGCTGCAGCCGCGGCCCTACCAGGCGCTGGCCGGCAAGCTCGGCCTGTGCGAGCACACGCTGCTGAGCCTGCTGGCGCGCGACCTGGGCAGCGGGCGCGTCAGCCGCGTCGGCGCCGTGTTCGCGCCCAACGTGATCGGCGTCAGCACGCTGGCGGCGCTGTCCGTGCCGCCGGCCCAGCTGGACCGCGTGGCGGCACGCGTCAGCGCCTGCGCGGCGGTCAGCCACAACTATGCGCGCAGCGGCCACCCGTACAACCTGTGGTTCGTCGCGGGCGCGCGCGAGCGCCACATGCTCGACGTCACGCTGGCGTCGATCGGGGACATGACCGGCCTGGCGCCGCTGGACCTGCCCATGGCCCGCGAGTATCACATCGACCTCGGCTTCCCGCTGGCGCGCCCGGGCAGCGCACGCGCCCGCCGCGCAGCCAGCGCGGCCGCTCCCGCCGCGCCTGTCGCCCTGGACGATGACGACTGGCGCCTGGTGGCCGCACTGGAAGCCGGGCTGCCGCTGACGCCGCGCCCGTTCCACGCGCTGGCGGCGCAGGCGCGGATGCCGATGCCGCAGGTCCTGGAGCGGCTGGCGCGCTGGTCCGCGCAGGGCGTGATCCGGCGCCTGGGCGTGGTGCTGCAGCATGGGCGCTTCGGCTTCCGCCACAACGCCATGTGCGTGTGGGACGTGCCCGACGCGCACGTGGACGCCATCGGCATGCGGCTGGCCCGGCAGGCGCGCGTGACCCTGTGCTACCGCCGCGTGCGCCGGCTGCCCGACTGGCCCTACAACCTGTTTGCGATGGTCCATGCGCGCAATGCAGAGGACTTGCAGCCCGCGCTGGCGCGCATCCACGCCACCGCCGGGCTGGAACATGCGCCCGGGACCGTGCTGGTCGGCACGCGCTGCTACAAGCAGCGCGGCACGCGCTATGCCATGCAGGTGTCGGCATGACCCGTGCAATCGCCGCACTCGACCCGCACGACCGCCGCATCATCAACGCGCTGCAGCGCGGCCTGCCCCTGGTGCCGCATCCGTATGCCGAAGCCGCGTCGGCCCTTGGCATCACCGAGGCCGAACTGCTGGAGCGGCTGCGCGCGCTGCTTGCAGCAGGCGTGCTGACGCGCTTCGGCCCGCTGTACCAGATCGAGCGCGCGGGCGGAAGCTTCGTGCTGTGCGCCTGCCACGCGCCTGCCACGCGCATGGAAGCCGTGATCGCCGCCATCAACGCGCACCCCGAGGTCGCCCACCACTACGCGCGCACGCATCACCTGAACCTGTGGTTCGTGCTGGCGGTAGCGCGGCCGGAGGAGGTCGCGCCGGTGCTCGCGCGCATTGCCGCGGCGGCCGGCGTCGAGATCCTGCCGTTCCCGAAGGAACGCGAGTTCTTCGTCAACCTCTACCTGCCCGCCTGATGTCCGAGCCTGTCGATCCCGTCGATCTGGCGCTGATCCGTGCCACGCAAGCCGGCCTGCCGCTGGTGCCGGCGCCCTACGCGGAAGTGGCCGACAAACTCGGCCTGACCGAGCAGGAAGTGATTGCGCGGCTCGCCGCGATGCAGGCGCACGGCGTGCTGCGCCGTATCGGCGCCGTGCCCGACCACTACCGGCTGGGCTGGCGCGCCAACGGCATGACCGTGTGGGACGTGGACGATGCGTGCATTGACACGCTGGGCGAGCGCATCGGCGCGCTGCCCTTCGTCAGCCATTGCTATCGCCGTCCGCGCCACTTGCCGCATTGGCCCTACAACCTGTTCGCGATGGTCCATGCGCGCACGCGCGAAGATGCCGCGCCGCAGGTTGCCGTGATCGCGGCACTGCTTGGCGACGCCTGCCGCGCGCACGACGTGCTGTGGTCCACCCGCATCCTCAAGAAAACCGGGCTGCGCCTGCCGCCGCCCGGCCCAGACCAATAGGAAACCCCGCCCATGTTCCGCCTGTCCCGCTTCATGGAAGCCCTGCGCGATGCCGGCCCGGTGCCGCCGCCGCGCAAGCCCGCCGGCCCGGTGGTGATCTGGAACCTGATCCGCCGCTGCAACCTCAACTGCCGGCATTGCTATGCCACCTCCGCCGACACGGACTTCAAGGGCGAGCTGGATACCGCCGAGGCGCTGCGCGTGCTCGAGCAGTTGCGCGATGCGCGCGTGCCCGCGCTGATCCTGTCCGGGGGCGAGCCGCTGCTGCGGCCTGACCTCTACGAGATTGCCGCCCGGGCGCGCGCGCTCGGCTTCCACCTGTCGCTGTCGTCCAACGGCACGCTGCTTGATGCAGGGCATGCCGCCCGGCTCGCGGCAGCGGGCTTCGACTACGTCGGCGTCAGCCTGGACGGCTTGCCCGCCACGCACGACCGATTCCGCCGCAGCGACGGCGCCTTTGCGCAGGCGCTGGCGGGCCTGCGCGTCGCGCGTGCGGCCGGCCTGCGCGTGGGCGTGCGCATGACGCTGACCGAAGCCAACGCGGCGCAACTGCCCGCCCTGGTGGCGCTGACCGAGCGCGAGGGCATCGACAAGTTCTACCTGTCGCACTTCAACTATGCTGGCCGTGCGCGCAGCCATCGCGCCGAAGACGCGCACCATGCGCGCACCCGCGCCGCGCTCGACTGGCTGTTCGACCACGTCTGGCAGCGCACGCAGCAGGGCCATGCGGGCGACTTCGTCACCGGCAACAACGATGCGGATGGCGTGTACCTGCTGTACTGGATCGCCAGGCGCTTTGCGCATCGCCTGGCCGATATGCGCCAGCGGCTGGAACACTGGGGCGGCAACGCCACGGGCGTCGGCGTGGCCAATATCGACAACCTGGGCAATGTCCATCCCGACACGATGTGGTGGCACGTGACCGTGGGCAATGTGCGCGAGCGGCCGTTCGGCGAGATCTGGGCCAGCCGCGCCGATCCGCTGATGGCAGGCCTGGCCAGCACGCCGCGTCCGCTGCAGGGGCGTTGCGCCGGCTGCGCATATCGCGCCATCTGCAACGGCAATACCCGTGTGCGCGCCTTTGCGCTGACGGGCAACGCCTGGGCGGAAGACCCGGGTTGCTACCTGAGCGATGACGAGATCGCGCACGCGCCGGGCACGGAGGTCGCGGCATGAAGGCCGTGCTCCGATGGCTGCTCGCCCTGGCTTTTTCCTGCGCCGCGCAAGCCGCAACGGCCGCCGACCCCGCGGCGGTCTACAGCCAGCACTGCGCCGCCTGCCATGGCACCGACCGCCTCGGCGCCATGGGCCCCGCGCTGCTGCCGGAAAGCCTGGAACGCCTGCGCGCCAGCGAACTTGACCAGGTGCTGCGCGATGGCCGCGCCGCCACGCAGATGCCGGCATTCGCCGGCACGCTGGCCGAACCCGACTTGCAGGCGCTGGCGCGCTGGCTGCGCACGGCACCCGCAGCCACGCCGCAATGGCACGCGGAGGCCATCCGCGCCAGCCATATCGTCCACCACGCCCCCGGCAGCCTGCCGGCACGGCCCGGGTTCAGCGCCGATCCGCAGAACCTGTTCGTGGTGGTGGAGGCCGGCAGCCATCATATGACCGTGCTGGACGGGGACCGGCTGGCGCCGGTCCATCGCTTTGCCACCCGCTTTGCGCTGCACGGCGGCCCCAAGTTCAGCCGCGACGGCCGCTATGTCTACATGGCCAGCCGCGATGGCTGGGTCAGCAAGTACGACCTGTGGAACCTGGCCTATGTGGCGGAGATCCGGGTCGGCGTGAACACGCGCAACGTCGCCGTCAGCGACGACGGCCGCTGGGTACTGGCCGGCAATACGCTGCCGCGCACGCTGGTGCTGCTCCATGCCCAAGACCTGTCGCTGGCGCGGGTCATCGACGTGAGGGGGCGGGATGGCGAGGCCTCGCGCGTCTCCGCCGTCTACGACGCCGCGCCGCGCCGCAGCTTTATTGCCGCGCTGAAGGATATCGCCGAGGTCTGGGAGATTCCCTATGCCGATGCGGCCGGCGCGCCACTGCCCGCGCTGGCACCGCGCGTGGTGGTGCTGGATGATGTGCTCGACGACTTCTTCTTCGACCAGTCCTATCGCCATATCCTGGGCGCTTCGCGCAAAGGTGGCGGACAGGTGATCGACCTGCAGCAGGGCCGCAAGGTCGCGGCGCTTGCGCTTGGCGGCATGCCGCACCTGGGCAGCGGCATCACCTGGCTGCGCGATGGACGTGAAGTGATGGCCTCGCCCGACCTCGGGCAAGGGCGCATCACGGTGATCAACATGCAGGACTGGCACACGGTCGCCACCATACCAACCAACGGTCCGGGCTTCTTCCTGCGCAGCCATGAAAACACCCCCTACGCCTGGGCCGACGCCATGATGAGCCCGAAGCGCGACACGCTGCAGGTGATCGACAAGCAAAGCCTGCGGGTGGTCGGCAGCGTCACGCCGAGCCCGGGGCGCACCGCCGCCCACGTCGAATTCACGCGCGACGGGCGCTACGCGCTGGTCAGCCTGATGGAGCGCGACGGCGCCATCGTGGTCTACGACGCGGCCACCTTGCAGGAGGTCAAACGCCTGCCGATGGACAAGCCCATCGGCAAGTACAACGTCTTCAACAAGACCACGCGCTCGGCCGGCACCAGCCACTGAGCCGGCGTGGTGATGCCCCATTGCAGGAGCCCGAATTGACATCCTCCCCTCCCTAAAGGGAGGAGATTCCCTCTGCAGGCGATCGATGTCCCGATCGGGCGAGGATATTTAGCGCAGCGTTCACATCGCGATCATGTACAGCACCGCATTCACTGCATACCCACTGCCTTATTCCAAGGTCTGCGATACCTTTCGGCCTCTCCGGCGGCATCGCGTCGCACGAAGAACAGACCTGGGTGGTGAAACGTTCGTCGACTTCCTCGTACCACGCGCCATGCGCAATCGCCTTGTACGCGAGCATTGTGCGGAAGGACGACCAGCCCGCATCGAGGACGGACTTCGCCATGCTGGTCCTGGCGAGGCCAGCGGCATTCACATTCCCCACCGCAATGTAGTCAAAGTCCCGCACGAGGCGATGCGAGAGCTTGTGCAGAAAGTCGCGCCGTGCATTCTTGATGCACACGTGGAGGTTCGTCGCCTGTCGTTTTTTTTGCGCGCGCTGCGCTTTGGCAAGGGCTTGCTCGAGTCGACCAAGGTGGCGCGGATTCCCGATCTTCTCGCCGGTGGAGAGTGTGGCAAGGTCCTTCAAACCAAGATCGACGCCAACGCCGCGTGCCGGGGACCGGGCCTGGATGTCGGCAACTTCAATCACGATGTTCAGGAACCAGTTGCCTCGCGCGTCGCGGGAGAAACTCGTGCCGTCCTTGATCTTGCCTTCGGGAAGGGGCCTGGAGTTGAAAACGCGAAACGTGTTGCCGGCAAAGCGGAATGCCTCACCCGAACGTTCGAGATCTCGCCCCTTGAGGGGTACCCAACCGAGGGACCTGCGGCCGCGATAGCGCAGGTACGGCCTGCGATGCTGGCTGCGCGACTTGGCGTACTCCTCGCAAACCGCGTTGACGGTGCCGGAATGGATACGGAGTTCCTTGCTGCTGCCGGTGGTCAACACGTTCAGATCGAAACCCGTAGGCCATTTCTTGCCCCACTTGAGTGCGTGCTTCTGCGTGTCATTGCAGAAGTTCCAGACGTAGTTCACCGCGCGGCTCTGCTGATTGAGCAGGCCGTTAAGCGACTTTACCCGGTAGCGATAGACGAGAAGCATGCCGGTCATTCTAATTTGGGATTGCTTGCTGCCGGCAGCACTCCTTTCACTCCCCGCCCTGAAGGGCGATGTTTTTCGGAGCAAGCTGATGAACCCACCCCTGAAACCCGGCAAGGTCTGGCTGGTCGGCGTCGGCCCCGGCAGCCCGGATCTGGTCACGGTACGCGCCATGCGCGCGCTGGCCGCGGCCGAGGTCTGGCTGGTCGATGACCTGGTCGCGCCGGAGATGTCCTGCTATGCCAGTCCCGGCACCCATGTGGAGTGGGTCGGCAAGCGCGGCGGGCGCTGCTCGGTCAGCCAGGAACGCATCCAGCAACTGACGCTGCAGCATGCGCTGGCCGGCCGCACCGTGGCGCGCGTCAAGGGCGGCGATCCGCTGCTGTTCGGGCGCGGCGGCGAAGAAGCCGCCTTCCTGCGCGGCCACGGCGTGGCCGTCGAGGTCGTCAATGGCATCAGCAGCGGCATGGCCGCCGCGCAGGCACTGGGGATTGCGCTGACACACCGCGCGCACTGCCACGGCGTGACCTTCGTGACCGGCCATACCAGCGCGCACGGCTCGCCCGACTGGCAGGCGCTGGTGCGTGGCGGCACCACGCTGGTGATCTATATGGGGATGAGCCGGATCGCGGCGATCCGCGACGGCTTGCTGGCGGCGGGGATGCGCAGCAACATGCCGGCGGCGGTGGTGATGCATGCCGGCAGCGAGCAGGCACGCAGCTGGACCGGCTCGCTCGGCATGCTCGCCGAAGCGCTCGCAGCGGGGCTGGCGAGCCCGGCCGTGGTGCTGGTGGGTGGGGTGGTCGCAGACACGCTGCAGGCGGTGCAGGCGGTGGTGCCGGACGCCGGCTCGCTGGCCGCCTAGCGTCGGCCGCCTGCAAGTTCTACCGGGTTTCAGCGAGCCGACTGTGTGCTCCCTCTCCCGCTTGCGGGAGAGGGTTGGGGAGAGGGCCGGTGCGTCAACGAAGTGAGGTGTGCCAGTATGCCAGTGCCTGCCCTCTCCCCCTGCCCCTCTCCTGCAAGCGGGAGAGGGGAGCAAACCGGCAGCATGCAAAGTCTGTCAGCAATCGCGCGCCGATGCCGCACTCGCCTCGCTTGCTGGGAGACCGCTCAATACGGCAACCCCACATAGTTCTCCGCCAACACCCGTGACGCCGCCTCGGACCCCACCAGATAATCCAGCTCCGCCTGCTGCATCCGCAACGAGAACGCATCCGCATCCGGGAACCGGTGCAACAGCGAAGTCATCCACCACGAGAAGCGCTCGGCCTTCCACACTCGCTGCAGGCAACGCGCGGAATAGCCATCGAGGCCGCTGGCATCGGCATGGCGGTAACGGGCTTCAAAGCCCTCGGACAACGCCAGCACATCACTGGCCGCCAGGTTCAAACCCTTGGCCCCGGTAGGCGGCACGATATGCGCCGCGTCGCCCGCCAGGAACAGCCGGCCAAAACGCATCGGCTCGCACACAAAGCTGCGCAGCGGCGCAATGCTCTTCTCGATGCTGGGCCCGGTCACCAGCGCGCTTGCCGTCTGCGGGTCGAGCCGGCTGCTCAGCTCCTGCCAGAAGCGCTCATCGGACCAGTCTTCCACGCGCTCGCTCGACGCCACCTGCACGTAGTAGCGGCTGCGGTGGCGCGAACGCATGCTGCACAGCGCGAAGCCACGCTCATGGCTGGCGTAGACCAGCTCATCGGCAACGGGCGGTGTCTCCGACAACAGTCCCAGCCAGCCAAACGGATAGACACGCTCGAACACCTGCCGCGCCGCCACCGGCACGCTCTGGCGGCAGATGCCGTGAAAGCCGTCGCAGCCGGCGATGTAGTCGCAGGCAACCTCGTGCATGGCGCCATCCTTGCGATAGCGCACCGACGGCGTGCTGCCGTCGAAGCCCTGCACGCTGACTTCCTGTGCTTCATAGATGGTGGGGGTGCCGTCGGCGCGGCGTGCATCCATCAGGTCGCGCGTGACCTCGGTCTGCCCGTACACCGTGACGCTGCGCCCGATCAGCGCATGCAGGTCGATATGGTGGCGCTGCCCGCCGTACGACAGGGCGATGCCGTGGTGGACCAGGCCTTCCGCATGCAGCCGCCTGGCCACGCCCGCACGTTCCAGCGCGTCGACGGTGACGCTCTCCAGGATGCCCGCGCGGATGCGGCCAAGCACGTATTCGGGACCGCGTTGTTCGATGATGATGTTGTCGATGCCGGCGCGTGTCAGCAACTGGCCGAGCAGCAGGCCGGCCGGGCCGGCGCCGATGATGGCAACCTGGGTGCGCATGTCTTGTCTCCTTGTGGGTATCCGTCTTCTGCCGCTAAAGATAGTCGGCGGCGGCCCGCCAAGGAATGGACAGATCGAACCAATGACAGGACAATCGGAACATCGCTGGTAAACACCTAAGCTACCGTGAGACCTGTCCCGACGTACTCGCTGTATGGCATCAATCCCTCGGAACTGCTGTCAAACCAGCTGCATTTCGAATCCATTGCCGCGCGCAGCCGCCTGCACGGGTGGGAGATCAAGCCCCACCGGCATGAGCGCTTCCTGCAAATTCTGTACATCCATGCGGGCGCTGGCGAAGCCCTGCTGGAGGAGCGGCGCGAACCGCTGCGCAGCGGCTCGCTGGTGACGATGCCGCCACGGCATATCCACGGCTTTGTTTTCACGCCGGACACCGACGGCATGGTCGTGACCATGACCGACAGCCACCTGCGCACGCTGCTGGCCGGTGTGCCGGATGCGCTACCGCTGTTCGCCCATCCGCGCCACGACCGCGTGCGCCGGGGCCACGCGCTGGCCGATACGCTGGCACTGGTTCGCGGCGAGATGGAAACCGTGTCCGCCTGGCGCGGGGCGTCGCTGTCGGCATTGCTGACGCTGCTGCTGATCGGCATCGCGCGGCTGGCCAATGCCGCTGCGCCGGCCGCGGCGCGCAGCGACAGCCGGCCTGCGCGGCATTTCCGGCTGTTCCAGCAGTTGCTAGAATCCGACTATCGTGAGCACAAGGACATCACGCACTATGCCGGCGCCATCGGCGTCACGCCCACGCAGCTCAACCGCGTGTGCCGCCAGGCTTGCGGGCAGTCTGCCCTGCAGATGATCCACGCGCGCGTGCTGGCCGAGGCGCAGCGCGACTTGCTGTTCAGCGACCTGGAGGTCAAGTACATCGCCCTGTCGCTCGGGTTCTCCGATGCCGCCTACTTCTCGCGCTTCTTCGCGCGGCTGGTAGGACAGTCGCCGACTGAGTTCCGGCAATCGGGGCGCGCGCGGCTGCCGGCATTTGCCATGCCGCCGCCCGCGGATGCAGCGGGCTGACTGGTGGGACCGGTCAGTTGGCCGCCTGGTCCATCCCGGCGAACACCTCCTCGGCCAGGTGAAATGCCGAGTTCGCCGCCGGCACGCCGCAATAGATCGCGGCCTGCAGCAGCACCTCCTTGATCTCGTCGCGCGTCACGCCGTTGTTGGCGGCGGCGCGCAGATGGAGCTTTAGCTCCTCCGCGCGGTTCAGCGCCACCATCATCGCGATCGTCAGCAGGCTGCGCGTATGCCGCGGCAGGCCTTCGCGCGTCCAGATCTCACCCCAGGCATAGCGCGTGATGAGATGCTGGAATTCCTCGTTGAGCGGTGTCAGCCGCGCGAGCGAACGGTCGACGTGCGCGCTGCCCAGCACCTCGCGCCGCACGGCAAGGCCGGCGTCGTAGCGCGCATGATCATCGGTCACCGGCAGCCGGCCGCGCACGAAATCGAGCAGCGCTGCCGTGAAGCGGCCGGGCTGCTCGAAGCTGGAAATATGCGCGGCGGGCAGTTCGACAAAGCAGGCGCCGGGAATCGCGTCGGCCAGCGCGCGGCCTTCCTGCGCAGGGGTCGACGGGTCCTGGCTGCCGGCGATGACCAGCACCGGCACCTGGATCGACGCGACCGACTCGCGGAAATCGGCGTCGCGCACGGCCGCGCAATTGGCCGCATAGCCGCGCGGATCGAGCCCGCCGAGCACATCGCGCAGGCCGTCCAGCGCGCGCTCCGCCGTGGCGGCAAACCCCGGCGTAAACCAGCGTTCGACCGAAGGCGCGACCATCACGGCCATGCCTTCGCGCCGTACGGTGTCGATGCGGGTATTCCATCCGTCGGCATTGCCGATCTTCGCGGCGGTATTGGCCAGCACGATATGCGAGAACCGCTGCGGCGCATGGATGCCCAGCCACATCCCCGTGAGCCCGCCCATCGACAGGCCACAGAACACCGCCTGCCCGATCCCCAGCGCATCCAGGATGGCGATGACGTCTTGCCCGAGCTGCGCCACGGTAAAGGCATCGCCCGGCGCGGTCGAGCGGCCGTGGCCGCGGGTGTCGTAGCGCACCACGCGAAAGCGCCCGGCCAGCGCGGCAGCCTGCGGCTCCCACATGGTGTGGTCGGTGCCGAGCGAGTTCGAGAAGAGGATGGCGGGCGCGGAAGCGGGGCCGTCAACGGTGTAGAAGAGCCGGGCGCCGGCGTGGTCGAGGTAGGGCAATGCAGTCTCCTTGGGTGCGCGGCCGGCGGCGTGGCCGGCGCATCGCGGTAGTTCCGGGCTCAGGGCAGTCTCAGGACTGGCGCGCCGCCAGCGCGGATTGCCAGGCCTGCACGGCGGCGTCCGCAAAGGCCGCTGACTGGCCAGCGTAGTTGGCGGGGTCGGCAAGGCGGTCCAGCGCGGCGTCATCGAGCAGGCCGGCATGCGCCGGGTCGGATTGCAGCGTGCGGGCCAGCGCGTCGCGCAGGCTGGTGCCGTCGGCCACGGCACGCTGTGAGGCGCGTTCCACCAGGTGGTGCGCCGGCAGCCGGCCGATCCTGCTGCCAAGTTCAAGCATCGCCGCCTCGCCGAGGATCAGGCCATGGGTGAGGCCGAGGTTGGCACGCATGCGCGCCGTATCGACCTGCAGCCCCGCCACGACCTCGCCCATCTGGCGCAGCGCGCCGGCGGCCAGCGTCACGATCTGCGGCAGCGTGTCCCACTCTGCCTGCCAGCCGCCCAGGGCGCGCTCATGTTCCTGCACCATGCCCGCCAGCATCGTCGCCACCAGCGGCGGCACGCGCACGGCGGCCGTCAGCACCGCCGCGCAGCCGACCGGGTTGCGCTTGTGCGGCATGGTGCTGGAGCCGCCGCGGCCGGGGCCAGCAGGCTCGGCCACTTCCGCCACCTCGGTCTGCATCATCAGCGAGATATCGCGCGCCATCTTGCCGAGCGTGCCGGTCAGCATACCCAGCGTGGTGGCGATCTCGACCATGCGGTCGCGATGCGCGTGCCACGGCAGCACGGGCGCGGCCAGGTCCAATTCGCGGGCCAGCGCGGCGGTCACCGCGGGCGCGGCCTGACCGAGGCTGGCGAGCGTGCCGGCGGCGCCGCCGAACTGCAGCACGCGGGCCTGGGCGCGGGTGGCATCGAGACGGCCGAGATCGCGGCGCAGCGCATCGAGCCAGCCCGCGGCCTTGAGGCCGAAGCTGGCCGGCAGTGCATGCTGGAGCCAGGTGCGCGCGACCATCGGCGTGGCCCGATGCGCCGAAGCCAGCGCGGCGCAGGCTGCGCCCAGGCGCACCAGGTCGGCATCCAGCGCGCGCAGCGCGTCGCCGGCCTGGAGCACCAGTGCGGTGTCGATGATGTCCTGGCTGGTGGCGCCCCAGTGGACAAAGCGCGCCGCCTCGGCATCGCGCGCGGCCACGGCGGCGGTCAGTTGCCTGACGAAGGGAATGGCGAGATTGCCGGCAGCGACCGCGGCTTGCGCAAGCGCGTCGCGATCAATGATGCCGAGATCGCGGCAGACGTCGGCAATCACGGCCGCGGCCGTGGCAGGGATCACGCCGCTGTCGGCTTCGGCGCGCGCGAGCGCGGCCTCCACGGCAAGCATGCGCTGCACCGTGCCGGCGTCGGAGAAAATGTCCAGCACGGCCGGGCTGCCGGACATGGGATCGGTGAGACGCGTAGCGGTTGGCATTGGGGGCGATGGGTAGCGTGAGTGGCCGTGACATCGACGGCCACCCGATTATGCGTCTGTTGCCGGCAGCGGGGTCCTCAGATATCGAAGAACACCGTCTCGCCCTGCCCCTGCAGCGCCACGTCCCAGCGCAGCGTACCGTTGCCGGCATCGCTGGCAAGCAGCGTGCCGCGGCGCTCGGCGGGGACCAGCGCCAGCACGGCATCGGCGGCATTGGCCGCCGCTTCGTCCGGGAAGTACATGCGCGTGGCGACATGCCTGACCAGCCCGCGCATGAATACCGACACCATGATGTGCGGCGCCTGCGGCCGGCCGTCCGGACCGGGCACGGTGCCCGGCTTGACGGTGACGAAGCGGAACGAGCCGTCGGCCTCGGTCGGCACGCGGCCAAAGCCGGTAAAGCCGGGCACCAGCGGCAGTTCGCGCGCATCGTCGGGGTGGCGGTAGCGGCCGGCGGGGTTGGCCTGCCAGATCTCGACCATGCCGTCCGGCACGGGCTCGCCGTTGCCGTCCGTCACGCGGCCTTCAATCACGATGCGTTGGCCGGCCAGTTCCGGCGCGCTGGCGGTCAGGTCGGCGCAGTTCAGGCCGCTCAGGCCGATATGGAGATAAGGACCGACGGTCTGGGATGCGGTGGCGTAAAGCATGGTCTTACTCCATCGGCGTGGCATCGCGGCCACGCAGCACGATATCGAAATGGTAGCCGAGCGCGTATTCGGGCTGGGTCGTCTCCCAGTCGAGGCTGGCCACAAGCCGGTCGCGCGCCTTTTCGTCCGGCACGCAGTTGAAAATCGGATCGAACGGCAACAGCGGATCGCCGGGGAAATACATCTGCGTCACCAGCCGCGTGGCGTAGGCGTTGCCGAACAGCGAGAAGTGGATATGCTGCGGCCGCCAGGCATTGTGGTGGTTGCGCCAGGGATAGGCGCCGGGCTTGATGGTCTTGAACTGGTAGCGCCCGCTGGCATCGGTGACGGTGCGGCCTTCGCCCGAGAAATGCGGGTCGAGCGGCGCATCATGCTGGTCGCGCTTGTGCACGTAGCGGCCGGCCGCATTGGCCTGCCAGACCTCGATCAGCGCGTTCGGCACCGGCCTGCCATTCTCGTCCAGCACGCGGCCGGTCACGAGGATGCGCTCGCCGATGGGCTCGCCGCCGTTGCCGACGGTGAGGTCGTTATCGCCTTCGCGGACGAACTCGGCGCCAAAGGTGGGCCCGGTCACTTCAGACAACGACTGCGGCAGCGCAATCAGCGGCTGGTCCGGCGAGCGCTTCTGCGTCGAGGCATAGGGGTCGAAGCGGTATTCGGGCTGGGTGTCCCAGTAGGGACGACGGTACTGGGCAAGACGGGTCATCGCGCAGTCTCCTTGTCATTGGAATGGTTTGACTTTAAACAACACATAAAGTCATGTAAATTAAGAATTCGTCGAAATACGATAACTTTTTGACATGAAACCCCAAGCCCCACTCGCGCTCGAAATCTTCCGCAATCGCGTGCGGCTGCGGCACCTCTATTGTTTCGTGGCGGTGTCGCAGACTCAGCACCTGGGCCGTGCGGCCGAACGCCTGGGCCTGACCCAGCCGGCCGTCTCCAAGACACTGAGCGAGCTCGAGGAACTGGCCGGCACCCGCCTGCTGGTCCGGCAGCGGGCCGGCACTGAACTGACCACCGCCGGCACGCGCTTCCTGCGCCACGCCCTGCGCATCCTCGCGGATATCGATGCGGCGGCGGACAGCATGGCCGGCGCGGATGCGCTGCCGCAGGAGCGCATCCGGCTGGGTGCGCTGCCGAGCGTGGTGCCGGCAGTGCTGACTGACGCCCTGCTGCGTTTCCGCGCCGCGCATCCCGAGGTCGGCCTTGCCGTGCAGACCGGCATGAACCGCAACCTCATCGACCAGCTCAAGGCGGATGTGCTCGACCTCGTCATTGGCCGCATGGACGACCCGGTGGCCATGGAGAGCCTGTGGTTCGAGTCCCTGGGCCCGGACTCGCTGGCACTGGCGGTTCGTCCTGGGCATCCCCTCGCCGACCTATCGCGACCAACGCTGGTTGACGCGCTGGCGTGGCCGCTGGTGATTCCGGCCGCGGGCTCGATTCCCCGCCACAACACGGAAAGCCTGCTCGCCCGGCACGGCCTGCCCCTGCCGGGCGGATGCGTGGAAACCTCGGACGCCTATCTCGGACGGCTGCTGGCCCGGCAGAGCGACAGCGTGTGGGCAGCGCCGCTCTCTGCAACCAGGCGCGCGGTATCCGAGGGGGATCTGGTACTGCTGCCGATCGATACGCAGGGCACCGAGGAACCGATCGGCCTGCTGCGGCACGGCGACCGCACGCTCACGCCGATGGCCGAGGCGCTGGCGAACTGCATACGCGCCGCGGCCCAGCCTGCTTCCGCTCAGTGACTGGCGACGCTTGCGCTGCCATTGACTGAGTCGGCGGCAGCCGCAGGGCGGCTGCTGAAATGCTTCACCAGCAGTGCACCGGCGGCAAGGAATGCCGGCACGGTAAGCAGCGTGAAGATCGTGTCGAAGCCCAGGTGCAGGCGCAGCAGTTCAGCACCGAGCAGCGCGCCGGTGATGCCGCCGAAACGGCCGATGCCAAGCATCCAGGCAACGCCAGTGGCGCGACCCTGCGTCGGGTAAAAGGACGCGGCCAGGGAAGGCATCGAAGACTGGGCGCCGTTCATGGCCGTACCGGCGACGAAGATCAGCACGCCCAGCAGCACCTGGCTGCCGGTGCCGTGGCCCACTGCGTAGATCAGCACGCCGGTTGCGGCGTAAGTGATGGCGATGACCTTGTTCGGATTGAAGCGGTCCATGAACCAGCCGGCCGCGATAGTGCCGATGCCGCCGCCGAGCGGAAACAGCGCCGTCAGGAATGACGCGTGCTGGATCGAGAAACCGGCGTCCTTCATCAGCGTCGGCATCCAGCTCGTCAGCAGGTAGAAGATGACGAGGCCCATGAAGTAAGTGGACCACAGCATCGCCGAGCCCAGGCGATAGCCGGGGGCCAGCACGGTGCCGATGGCGGATCGGGTCGCAGGGGCCTGCTCGCTGATGATGAAGGTGTTGGCTTCGGGCAGATCTGCGCCGGTCACGCGCCGCAGCACGTTGCGGATCTGGTCGGCCCGATACTTGCGCAGGACCATGTAGCGCACGGACTCCGGCAATAGCACCACCAGCAACAGCGCGAGCGCAAGGGGCACGATGCCGCCAAGCAGCAGCACACTGTGCCAGCCGAAGTGCGGAATCATCGCGGCGGCGACAAAGCCGCCGGCCGCGGAACCCAGCGGAAAGCCGCAGAACATGGTGTTCACGAGCACGGCACGGCGGCGTTGCGGCGCAAACTCCGATGTCAGCGTCACGGCATTGGGCATGGCGGCGCCCAGGCCAAGGCCGGTCAGGAAGCGCCAGACCGTGAGCCAGCCCAGCGTGGGCGCAAACGCGGTGGCGAGGCTGCAGGCGCCAAAGAAGAAGACGGACAGCACCAGCACCTTCTTGCGGCCGACACGGTCAGCCAGCGGACCGGCGAAGATCGCACCGAAAGCAAGACCGAACAGGGCCGCGCTCATGACGGGCCCGAGGGCTGCTTTCTCGATCCCCCAGTCCTGCACCAGCGCCGGCGCGATATAGCCCATTGCCGCGGTATCGAAGCCGTCAACGGCCACAATCAGGAAGCACAGGCCAAGAATGAGCCACTGGTAACCAGTGAATCGCTGGCCATCGATCAGGGCCTGGACGTCTGCGACGCCGCCCTTCGTTTGGGTGGGATGTTGCACTGCTGTCTCCGTTTGCCTGGAAATCGCACTAGCCGTCCTGCAGGCCGGACATGCGATTTTGTTCTAATGGCGAACTGCTGTTCTCCAATTGAACGGAATCTTAGGCAACGGGCATTGCGACTCAGAATTAGCGTTAACCCGGCGGGAAATTGGCCGTCCAGCGTGTGGATTTCACCGGAACGCGCCATTTTTGTGGAACCAGATTGAACATCTGGATCAGGGAACAGTGCTTTCTATCAGAAAACCGGCTGATCGTGAAATTTACTATCAGACTAGCCTTGCGGCATTTCGGCGGTATAACCAAATTTCATGCAAAGAGCGCCAACTCTCAATTTACATTCCGAAACCCGCGACCTATAGTCCCTGGCCCCGGTGCGCCGAACCGATGCAATCCTGCGGTGACGTGCCTGTCCAATGTCTCAGGGCACGCGGCGCCACAAGCCGCCGGCCGAACCGAATCCATCCGATCATGCAACGTGTGCTTCTCATCCTTGGCTGCCTGCTGATCGCAGCCGCGGCTGCCTGGCCCTGGCTGTCGAAGCTGCCACTTGGACGGCTGCCCGGCGATATCCATATCGTCCGGGACGGGTTCAGCTTCTACTTTCCGATCACGACCTGCATCCTGGTGTCGGTGCTGGTGTCGGTCGTGATCTGGATCTTCCGGCGCTGAGCACTGCGAGGTGCACTAGGCTTGCGCCTCGGTCCGGAACACCGCCACCGCCCGCTGCATATGCAGCGCCTGCTCCTGCAGCGACTGCGCCGCCGCGGCGGCCTCCTCCACCAGCGCGGCGTTCTGCTGCGTGACCTGGTCCATCTGCGTCACCGCCTGGTTGACCTGGGCGATGCCGCTGCTCTGCTCGCGCGAGGCATGGCTGATCTCATCCATCATCGCCGTCACGCGGCCGATGGCGGCAACGGTGTTCTCCATGGTCGCGGCAACGTCCAGCGCCAGCGTGTTGCCCGACGCCACGCGCTGCGCCGATTGCGAGATCAGCGTGCGGATCTCCTTGGCCGAGTTGCCGGCGCGCTGCGCCAGCCCGCGCACTTCAGTCGCCACCACCGCAAAGCCGCGGCCGGCCTCGCCCGCGCGCGCGGCCTCCACCGCCGCGTTCAGCGCCAGGATATTGGTCTGGAAGGCAATGCCGTCGATCACCGCGATGATGTCGACGATGCGCCGCGAATCGGCCTCGATCTCCTGCATGGTCTGCTGCATGCGCCCGACCGCGTCGCCGCCGGCGCGCGCCACGCCGGACGCCTCGCGCGCCAGCTCGCTGGCCTGGCCGGCATTGCTGGCGTTCTGCTGCACGGTCGCCGTCAGCTGCTCCATGCTGGCCGCGGTCTGCTCCAGCGACGAGGCCTGCTCCTCAGTGCGCTGCGACAGGTCGATATTGCCCTGCGCGATATCGCCCGCCGCCGCCAGCACGTTGTGCGCGCCGGCCTTGGTGTCGCCGATCAGCGCGCGCCAGCTGTCCACCAGCGACAGCAGGTGCCGCTTGATCTCGCTCAGTTCGTCGCGCCCCCGCACCGCGATGCGCAGGGTCAGGTCGCCCGCGTTGATGCGCTCGACCATGTCCGCCACCTGCCGCACGTCGCCGCGCATGCCGCGGCTGAAGCCGATGAACAGGTAAAACGCGGCGGCCACGGTCACCAGCGCAATGCCCGCCAGCGACACGAACTGCCTTTCCTGCGCAGCGACACGCTGTGCCAGCATGGCGTCCACGATCCCGGCAAACGCCTTGTTGGCGGCCGCCACGCCTTCGATGGCCGCGGTGGCCTCGTCGAAGTAAGTCGTGGCATCGATATCGATGCCGGTCGCGCCCAGCATCCGGACCTTGAGCGTGCGATGGAAGTTGTCCATCGCGGCGAGTCGCGCCAGCGCGGCGTCGATGCGCGGCCGGTACGCGGGTGCCGCGTTCCCGACGCGCGCGATGTCGCGCCGCACCGTTTCCAGCCCCTCGTGGATCTGCTCGGCGAGCGCGCCCAGGCCCGCCTGCTGTGCGGCATCGGCATAGCCGCCCTGCGCGATGATGCCGGCCCCGCGGCCGCGCGCCAGCGCGCTCAGCTCAGCCAGGCGCGGCATCGGGCCCACCCGCAGGTTGATCAGGTAGTACGAGCCCGCGTCACTGTCCAGCGCCAGCTGCGAGCGCTCAGCCACGTCGCCGATAAACGCCTGCGTCTGCCGCACCAGCGCGCTGTGGCGCTCGAACAGCGGCCCGGCCGTGGTGTCCAGGCCTAGCCCGCGCAGATGCTGCCAGTCCTGCTCCAGCTTGCGCGCCCCGGCCCCCAGTTCGAAGGCAGGATTCTCCGCGATGCTGCGCGTCAGCCCCGCCAGGCTGGCCGCGGCCTTGTTGTCGGCGCCGTCGAAGGTGGCGCGAAAGGCCGCATTGCCGGACAACACCGCATTGGCGGCGCCGCGCCGGACCTGGGTCTCGCGCATGAAGTCGAGCGCATGCCCGACCACGGCAAGCCCCCGCACTTCATCGCCGGTGGTGCGGATCGATCGCGCCGCATCGCTCAGCACCACGTACATCGCGCCGCATAGCGGCACCAGGAACAGCACAGCGATCAGCGTGAGCTTGCGGTTGATATTCAGGCGCGCCATCAGGCGCTCGGCGGGAAGGAAGAAGGCGGGCATGGCGTCGTCGGACAGAGCTTGGTTTCCCCTGCTATCGGCCTTGTTTTGCAGGGCTGAAGCGCGGATTTCCAAGTTCTTGACGATGCGCAAATGCGGTGCAAGGAAAGCGCTGAAGTGGGGCAAAAATCCAGGAAAAATGGGCCGTCAGCACGATTTTCGGGCGGCCTCGATAGCGCTTCTGATCAGGCCCGTAATGCAGGCCCCGTCATAGCTGCGCACCGATCAGCGAAGCCAGCCGGTCGCGCAGTTTTTCCGACCAGGGCCGGGCCTTGCATGCTGAGCCTTCGCGCCCGGGCCGCCCGGGCCGTGCGGGCCTCTACGCGGCGGGCGCGATGCCCTCCCCGTCCGTGCCGGCCTCCTCGCCGTCTCCCGGCGCCAGCGGAACCTCCACCGTCAGCGCCGTACTGCCCGGCGCCGACCGGATCTGCAACCGGCCGCCGATGGCCGCCGCGCGCACCTGCATGTTGCGCAGCCCGCGCCCGCCGCGCGTGGCCCCGGTGTCGAAGCCGCGGCCGTTGTCGGCCAGCGTGATCCGGATCACCTGCGCGTCCATGTCCGCCTGGGCGGTCACGGTAAGGGCGGTTGCCCGCGCGTGCTGCAGCACGTTGGTGATGCCTTCGAGCAGCAGGTATTGCAGCTCCTGCACCTTGCGCGCGGTGAAATGCGCCAGCGTGGGCAGGCGCTCGACCTCCCAGTGGATATCGAGGCCGCCATCGGCGATGCGCGGCCCCAGGCGGTAGCGCAGGTTGCCCAGCACCGCCGCCAGGTCGCCGCCGGTGTCCTGCATGGCGTCGATGGAAAGCTTCAGCGAATCCAGGGCGTGCCGGACCTGCACGGCGATTTCCGGGGAGCTGGCCTTGCCGGATTCCAGCATCGAGATCGTGGTGACAAGCTGGCTGCCCAGGCCATCGTGCATGTCGCGCAGGATGCGGCCGCGCTCGCGCAGCGCGGTCTCCTCCGCTGCGATCTTCTGCGTGCGCGCGAAGGCCGCGCGCAGCTGCGCCTCGCGCTGCGCGACGCGCTCGGTCAGCACCTGGTTGGCGTCCTGCAGGCTCTGCACCGCGCTGGTGTAGCGCTCCACCAGCATCCACGCCATCACCACGCTGAACGGCACGGACACATAGCGGGTCATGGAATGGACCCAGTAGTAGTCGCCGGTCAGCCAGACCTTGATCCAGTCCGCCAGGAACAGCACCGCCGACACGCCCACGGTGGCGGCCAGCAGCGTCGCCTCGCGGCTGGGCCGGCGCAATGCGCCCCATACCATCGCGCCGGCCACGGTCAGGATGATGCCCACCTTGACCAGCCAGCTCAGCGGAAAGACCATCGGGTGGCTAGACATGGCGGCCAGCGGCGCGATCACCGGCAGCGCCAGCCACAAGTAGGCGTTGAGGGTGCGATGCAGCCAGCGCCACGGCACGCGGATCACCAGCAGGCAGAACCGGGCGATGGCACCCAGGAATACCTCGCGCGCGGCGGCAACGATATAGCTGCGCAGTTCCGCGGGAATCGCCAGGTCATCGACAAAGTAGTCGAGCAGCCGCACGCTCCAGGCGACCTCGGCCAGTCCGTACAGGCCGAACAGCGGATCGCGCTGGCGCCACCAGATCAGCAGCGCAAGGCCACCCAGCACGACGCTGAGCACCGCCGCAATCAGCGGGCCGACCACGCGCAGGCGGAAGGCCTGCTCGAACTGCGCGCGCACTTCGGCGGCCGGGCCCACCGTCACCGGCAGCAGGCCCGAGCGCGCATAGGCGCGCGCCGCCACGGTGATGCGCAGCAGGTTGCCGTGCGCGCTCGCCAGTTCGGGCGGCACGGCCGCGTAGTAGGGGCGCTTGGCCAGCGCCGACGAAGGTGCGTCCAGGCGCCCGCCGGCGGCGATCAGCACGCCATTGAGCCGCACCTCGTAGCTGCCGCCGGCCCATGGCACGAACAGCCCCCCAGGGTCAGCCGCGGGCCAGTTGCGGTCAAAGCGCAGTTCGTAGACTACCGTGCCGGACTTGCCCGGCTGCTCGCGGTCCCAGTAGTCAGGTAGCGTCAGCGGGCGCGCCGGCAGCACCGTGCCATCGGTCAGCGTGGCCGAGCGCGTGGCCGCGGCCAGTTCCATCGTGCCCGCGGCTGCCGCCATGCCGGACAGCATCAGGCAGGCCCATGCCAGCAGCACGGCAAGCACGGTCCGGAGGTGGCGCGGCCGATGCAGCATGGGGTGGGGTCACAAGGACTTGAGCAGGCCCAGCTTGGCCGCCTCGAACACGGCCTCGCCGCGCGAGCGCACTGCCAGCTTGCCGTAGATGTTCTTGATGTGCGATTGCACGGTATGCACGCTCAGCCCCAGGTAGCGGGCAGTCTCGGCATAGGTATAGCCGCGCGAGATCAGGTCCAGGATCTCGTTCTCGCGCACCGACAGCACCACGGCGCCGGTGGCCGCGGCATCGCGCGCAACCGCCTCTGCCGGCGCGCCGCGCAGCCGGTTCACCACCTGCCGCGCGATCAGCGGGCTCATCGGCGAGCCGCCCGCGCGCAGTTCGCCGATGGAGGCTGCGATGCGGTCCGTGGTTTCGTCCTTGAGCAGGTAGCCGATGGCGCCCGCCTCGATGCTGGCCAGCACGTGCTGGTCGTCGCCGAACACCGTGACCACCATGCAGTCGCAGGCGGGATAGCGCTCGCGCGCGGCGCGAATCACGTCAATGCCGCTGCCGTCCGGCAGGCCGAGGTCGCACAGCAGCACGTCGGGCTGATGCTGCGCGAGCCAGGCCAGGGCTTCCGTCGCGCTGGCGGTGCAGCCTGCCACCACCGTGGCCGGCGCATGCATCTCGACGGCCTGCACCAGGCGGCTCAGCGCCGCGGGATCGTCTTCGACGATCAGGACTCTTGTTGTGCTTGCCATGCCTGTGTTCCCGAGCCATGCCGTTGTGCTGCCCATTGTGCTGCCCGTTGTCCGGCCAGTCTTGCTGCCCGTCCTACTGCATGCTGTGCCGGGTACGACGGCGGATTCTGACATATCCGCCCGCGCATGGGACGGCCGGGCGGGTCCCTTCAGGGTAAACGCCGCCGCGCTTGTCTGCCGCCCTGACTCATCGCATGGCCGCGCACCGTTGCCCATCCCATATTCTGGGAGGCGCCGAACCGGCCGGCTCCTGAGATCGCGCCGGGACAGCCCCGTTTGGGGGATGCCACCCCATTTTTTCCGGAAATAGAGCGTTTTTGCCAGTTCTGTTGGATTTTGCAGGCTGTACGAATACAATGCCCCGGCGTCAGCCGAGGGAGCTGGCGGACCTGGAGAAAAGAAGAATGAAGACGGGAAAACTGGTGATAGGGCTGGCGCTGGCCGGGTTGCTGGCGGGGTGTGAATCGATGGACGGCGCAATGTCCTCCATCAGCGGCGTGCTCGACGGCACCGGCGACGTGCTGAGCGGCGACTTCCGCATGCTGGCGGATCCGAAGCCTGCCTCGCTGGGCGATATCTGGTCGGACTGGAAGAAGAACGAAATCACCGCGAAGAAGAAGTGGGATTCGCAGGCAATCCTGGTATCCGGTACGGTCGCCCGCATCACCAAGGTGGATGGCCTGCGCAAATCGGACGACACCATCGCCGTCTACTTCAAGGACTCGGTCAATCCGCAGTGCACCGGCAAGGCGCTGATGCGCGACGCGCTGATGGTCAACCAGAAGAAGATCAGCAACCTGCAGACCGGGGACAAGATCAACGTCACCGGCGTGCTGGCCACGCGCGATTCGGAAATGGCCAACAGCAGCAATACCGAATGCTATTTCGCGTTCAGCAAGTCGAAGATCGAGCCGGCGGCCAATACGACGGCAGCTGCCAGCAGCCCAGCCGCTCCCGCCAAGGCAGCCACGACCACCAAATCGACAAAGTCGACCAAGACCAGCAGCACGAAGTAAACCGGCCAAACGGTGGCGACGGGCGGCAGTATGGCCGCCCGGCACGCCCGCCCCGGCCACGCGTGCGGCGCCCTGCCTCGCGCCATGTGGATACTGCGGCACGGCACGCCCAGCCGGCCCTGCATCCCTTACAAACTCTGAAACCGTTGCACGGTGGCGCGCGCCAAAGTGCCGGCAAACCCCCGTCCGCGGGGCACCCCGCCGCACGGTACGAATCTTGCCCCTTCCTGATTACCCGCCAGCGGTTCGCGCACGGCATGTGCGCCCGCACATGGCGCCACACGCACACTGTCAGGAAAACAGCATGGGCTACTACTACGATGAGCGCAATGCGCGCGCCGCGCGCCAACGCCGCCAGGCATGGGAAGACGATGACTGGCAACCTGAATCCGAACAGGAGCGCTGGCAAGCGCAGCGTCGGCGCCAGCAAATGGCCCCCGGCCAGACCAGCTACGGCGGCCCCGCCCGCCCGGGCCGGGAATTCAATGAAGCGTACGGCACCGGCAGGTACCCGGAACACCCGTCCGGCGCGCGCTACGGCAGCAACCTGCGCTACGGCCTGAACGGCGGCTATGGCTGGGAGCGTGCCAGCGAATGGCGCGATCCGCAGGCATGGCAACGCGACGACGAGGACGCCGAGCGCCAGTGGCGCCGCAGCGCCGAACGCGCACGGGATCCGCGTGAATCGCCTCACGCGCGCGGCCATGACACCTACTTCAGCGACCTGCGCAGCGACACCCGCTACTGGGTCGACCCGCACGAGGACTGGGAAGAGAAGCAGCGCTATGAGGCCCGGCGCCACGGCCCGGGCTACCGGGAGTATGCGCAGCGCCGCGGCTGGGAAGCCGACAATCCCGATGACGAGCGCGAAGGCTCGCATGGCGTGCTCTACAACCTGGGCCGCCGCATCGGCGAAGCCGTGGGCGACTGGTTCGGCACCTCCGAACGCCGCGCCGGCCCGCGCGGCTACCAGCGCAGCGATGAGCGCATCCGCGACCAGATCTGCGAGCAACTCAGCTACGCGCGCGGCGTTGACGTGAGCGACGTCAGCGTCGACGTCAGCGAAGGCGTGGTGTCACTGACCGGCACCGTGCGCGACCGCGGCCAGAAGTTCTATATCGAAGACCTGGCCGACGGCACCTACGGCGTCAAGGAGGTCAACAACGACATCCGCGTGCGCCGCGAGCCCCCCGAAGCCCGCAGCACCGGCGATGTGACCGGCAGCACCTGGCGCGGATGACACCAGCGATGGCGGGCGCTGCAGGCCCTAGGCGCCCGCCACGCCAACCTCCGCCGCCAGCCGTTCGCGGATAAACCCCAGGAACGCACGCACACCCTCAGGCAGCGTGCGGCCCGCCAGCGTCTGCAACTCGACCGCGCGGCTGCGCATGCCGCGCTCCCGGATCGAGGCGGCGTGCAGTTCGCCGCGGCGCAACCTGTCTCCCACGGTGACGGCGCCGGAGATCGACAGCCCGCCACCGTGCAGCACGAAGTTGGTCAGGGTCTCGAAGTGGTTGGTCACCAGCACCGGCTCGAACACCATGCCGCGTTCGCCGCAAGCGATGTCGAACAGCTGGCGCACGGTGTTGTCGCCCTCCGGCAGCGCCAGCGGGTAAGGCTGCATCTGCGCCAGCGTGACGCTGCGAAAGCGCGCCAGCGGATGGTCCGGACGCATGATGGCAATTACCGGCGCCGGCTGGCGGTGCTCCACGCGGATGCCCTGCTCCGCGGCGCGGCTGTAGGTGATGCCGATGTCCGCATCGCCATGCAGCACGATGCCGGTGACTTCGGCCGGCGGCGCCACGCGCACATGGAACTGCAGGCCCGGATAGCGCAGGCGGAACTCGGCAATGATGCGCGGCAGGAACTCGATCGCAAACCCCGCCGAGCTGGCCACCCGCACGCGGCCCCGGCGCAGGCCCTGCAGCGCGGCGATCTCTGACACCACCCGATCGGCTTCCAGCGCGCCGCGCAGGGCATAGGCTGCCAGCAACTCCCCGGCGGCGCTGGCCACCATGCCACGCGGCCGGCGGTCGAACAGCGGCACGCCGAGCAACGCTTCGAGCGCGCCGACCTGGCGGCTCACCGCCGACACGGTGACATTCAGCCGCTGCGCCGCCTCGGTCAGCGAGCCGCTGCGTATGACCTCCAGGAAATAGCGCAGCGAGGTGTCCTGCAGGCGATGCGACAGCATGGGCGGCTCCGGGGGCTGGTTTGCATTTTACGCAAGGATATTTGAAAAAATCATCGATTGCGGGAAACCGTGCGCCGCCCGTATGCTTTTTCCCGACACCACAGGAGACACCCGAGCCATGGCGCCCACCCAGACCCCCGATCCCATCACCGAACTCGATGCCGTCGCCCTGTCGCGCGCCATCCATGCGCGCGAGGTCTCGTGCGTGGAAGTGCTCGATGCCTTCCTTGGCCAGATCGACCGCCACAACCCGCGCGTCAACGCCATCGTGGCGCCGGTTGACCGCGACACCCTGCGCAAGCAGGCGGCCGGGCTCGACGTGGAGCTTGGGCGCGGCGCCAGCCGCGGCCCGCTGCATGGCTTCCCGCAGGCGCCCAAGGACATCAGCCCGGCGGCGGGCATGGTCACCACCAAGGGCTCGCCGATCTTCGCCGGGCAGGTCAGCGAGGCCGACGCCGTGATCTTCGAGCGCATGCGCGCCGGCGGCGCGGTCTTTGTCGGGCGCACCAACTCGCCGGAGTTCGGCCTGGGCGGCCATACCTACAACCCGGTCTACGGCACCACCCGCAACGCCTTCGACCCGGCACGCTCCGCCGGCGGCAGCAGCGGCGGCGCCGCGGTGGCGGTGGCGCTGCGCATGCTGCCGGTGGCGGATGGCTCGGACATGATGGGGTCGCTGCGCACGCCCGCGGCATTCAACCACGTGTATGGCCTGCGCACCTCGGTCGGCTGCGTGCCGCACGGCCCGGGCGACGAGGTCTTCTTCCAGCAGTTCAGCGTGGCCGGCCCGATGGCGCGCAACGTGCCGGACCTGGCCCTGCTGCTGTCGGTGCAGGCCGGCTTCGACGCGCGCCTGCCGCTGACGCACCGCGCCGAAGCGCCCGGCACCTTCACGCTGCCGCCCGAACGCGACTGGGCCGGCGTGCGCATCGGCTGGCTGGGCAACCTGGGCGGCCACCTGCCGACCGAAGCCGGCGTGCTCGAGACCTGCGAGCAGGCGCTCACGCACCTGCGCACGCTCGGCTGCACCGTGGACACCGCGCTGCCCGAGTTCGACCTGGAGCGCCTGTGGCACGCGTGGATCGACCTGCGCAGCTTCTCGGTGGCTGGCGCCAACGCGGCGCTGTACCACGACCCGGCCAGGCGCGCGCTGCTCAAGCCCGAGGCCGCATGGGAGATCGAGCGCGGCCTGGCCCTGCCGGGCACGCGCGTGTACGAGGCCCTGTGCGAGCGCAGCGCGTGGTACCAGGCACTGCGCTCGCTGTTCGAGCGCTTCGACTACCTGGTGCTGCCGGCCGCGCAGGTGTTCCCGTTCGATGCTGACTGGGACTGGCCGCACACCATCGACGGCCACGACATGGACACCTACCACCGCTGGATGCAGGCCGTGGTGCCGGCCACCATGGCCGGACTGCCCGCCCTGGCCGCACCAGCCGGCTTCGGCCCCCAGGGCCTGCCGGCCGGCATCCAGATCATCGGCCCGGCGCAGGCCGACGCCGCGGTGCTGCAGCTCGGCCATGCCTATGACCAGGCCGGCGGCTTCTCGCGCGTGCGCAGCCCCTGGCTCGATTGAGCCCTCGACTTGTCCTGGCCCCGCTTCGTATTGCTTCCGATTGCCTTCTATTCCTATAACTGCCGGCAGGAGTGCCAACGATGACCGCAATGCCCCCGAAGCTGTTTCTCGCCTGCGCCGCCGCCCTGACCGCGGTGCTGTCCACAACGCCCGCCGCCGCGCAGTACTGGCCGGACCGCCCGATCCGGCTGGTGGTGCCCTTCGCCGCGGGCGGCGCCACTGATGTGCTGGGCCGCCTGCTGGCAGTCGGCCTTGGCGAAAAGCTCGGCCAGTCGGTAGTGGTCGAGAACAAGCCCGGCGCCAGCACCGTGATCGGCGCCACCCAGGTATCCAAGGCCGCGCCCGACGGCTACACGCTGCTGCTGGCGGCCAGCACCACGCTGACGCTGAACCCGGCGATCCGCCAGCACCTGGGCTACGACCCCATCAAGAGCTTCACCCCGCTGGGCCTGGTCGCCGACATGAGCCTGGTGCTGGTGGCCAACCCGGACACGCAGATCACCTCGCTCAAGGATCTGGTGACGCAGGCGAAGGCCCACCCTGACAAGTTCTCCTACGGCTCGTTCGGCGCGGGGTCCTCGGTGCATTTCGGCGCGGAGATGCTCAAGTCCGCCACCGGCATCCGCATGGTCCACGTGCCCTTCAACGGCAGCGCCCCCAGCCTGACCGCGCTGGCCGGCGGCCAGGTGCCGGTCGCGGTCGATACCGTGGTGGCCACCCTGCCGCTGATCAAGGGCGGCAAGATCCGGCCGGTGGCGGTGCTGTCGCCGCAGCGACTGCCAGCGTTGCCGCAGGTACCGACGGTGGCCGAGAGTGGCTACCCCGGCTTCCAGATGGGCACGTGGTTCGCGCTGCTGGCACCCGCGGGCCTGCCCGCGCCGGTGCACCAGAAGCTGGAGAAGGCCCTGGCCGACGTCGCCAACGCGCCGGCTACCAAGGCACGCATGGTCGAACTGGCGCTGACGCCGGCTTATGGCAATGGTGCGGCGGTGAAGGCGCGGGTGGAGAAGGAATTGCCGGAGATGCGGGCGGTGGCGGCGCGGGCGGATATTCGGGCGGAGTAACGACACAGCGGGCGGGCCACCGGCCCGCTGCGGCTTACCCCAGCACGCGCATCGTTCGCTCGCCCTCCGGTGCCAATTGATGTAGCACCTTGCCCTTGAAAACCGTGGCCTTCAGATCATCCAGCACGTCCTTGGCGCCGCCATAGGGGGCGAACACGTCGATAAGGAACGCCTTGTCGCCCGACTTCCAATCTCCGGGCGCCAATTGGTATGGCGGCTTGGCAAACCGCTCGATCACAGCGTCGGAGAGGTAGGCCCAGGTCACAAAGGCCGTGGGCATGTCGCCCCGCATATACAGCTTGGCCTGCTCCAGGATCAGCGGCGGCATTACGCGCCACTCCAGGTCAGAGAAGAAGCTGTGGCGTGTGGTCGGGTTGTTCATCATGAGCCAAGACACCGGGCCAAGCAGCGGGATCTTCTTGATGACGCGCTGCGCTTGCTCGGCAGCAAACTTCATCAGCTGTTCGTTATCGGTCGGGATAGTCATTGGATACTCGTCCTGGGTTGTTTCATGCGGGCAGCAGCGGGCATGGCGGGCACTGCCGGCGTTTCCTGCTGTGCATTGTTGGTCAGCAGCGCATTCACGCCCTGCACATCCGCCTCAGTCAGCGTGCCCGCCGCCGCCTTCAGCCGCATGCCTTGCAGGATAGTGTCGTAGCGTGCCTTCGCGAGATCGCGCTGCGCCGCAAAGAGTTGTTGCTCGGCATTGAGCACGTCGATGTTCACGCGCGTGCCGATCCGGTAGCCGATCTTGTTGGCGTTGACCGAATCCAGGCTCGACGTGACCGCGGAAGTCAGCGCCTCGACCTGGGACAGGCCGCTCGTTACACCACCGTAGGCTTGCCGTGCCTGCGTCGCCGCCTGGCGCCGCGCCGCTTCCAGCTCCGCGCGCGACTTGTATCGATTGGCGATTGCCTCGGTCACGCGCGAGTTGACGGCGCCGCCCTGGTAGATCGGGATTGTCAGCTGCAGCCCGATGGTGCCGGACTTGACCCGGTTCTCGATGTCCGCCGGCGAGGTCATCGAACCCGAGGTGTAGTTGTTGCCATAGCCAGCCGTGAAATCCAGCGTCGGCAGGTGCGCCGCGCGGTTCCTGGACACCTCTTTCTCGGCAACTTCGACCGCTGCCGACTGCGTGCGCACTACCGGGTTGTTCTCCCGCGCATGACCCATCCAGGCATTGACATCCTTCGGCTCGGGACCCGGCAGGGTCACGTCAGCCTTCAGGCCCGCCACGGGCTCTGGCAATGGCCCGACCAGCCGTTCGAGTTCCGCCTGCTTCGCTTCCTGGTCATTGAGCGCCTGCACCAGCTGCGAGCGCCCCAGGTCGTGGCGGGACTGCGACTCGTACACATCGGTAATGGTCGCCTCGCCCACGTCGTAGCGGCGCTGGGCAAGCACGCGCTGCTGCTCCACGGCCCGCAATTGTGCCCTGGCAACTGTCACGCTGTCGCGCGCGGTCAGCAGATCGAAATACGCCTGCGAGGTGCGCAGGATCAGGTCGCTCTCGGCCTGCGCGAACTGCGCCTCGGCCTGCTCGACCTGTGCACCCGCTTGTGCCACGCCGATCCAGTTGGCGACACGCACCACCGGCTGCGACAGCTGCAAGTTCCACGCCCAGCTATTCACGCTGCGGTCCGTGAACGGACTGCCCGCGAAGCTCGATTGCCCGTCCTGGCGATTGCCGTTGCCATTCAGGTTGATCGAGGGCAGCACGCCGGCGCGAGCCTGCGGCAGCTTCTCGCGTCCGGCCTCCAGCGCGTAGCGTGATGCCTCGAAGGTGGGGTCACCCCCCTGTGCCATCCGGTAGACCGACAGCAGGTCGATGGCGCTGGCCTGGCTCGGGACAAGAGCGCCGACCGCGGCCAGCGCAGCCACAGCAGCGCTGCTCAAAACATGCATGCGTGCCATCACCGCTCCCGCAAGGCTTCATCCTTGTAGCGCATCAGCGGCGACAGGAAGTAGGAAATCATGCGGCGCTCGTCCACGCGGATATCGGCGGTCACGCTCATCCCAGGAGTCAGCGCCCCCTTGCGCCCATTGACTGAGTTCGGCGTGGCCATCGTGTCGAGCTTGATGCGCACTGGATAGATGGGGCCCAGCTTCTGATCATTGATGGCGTCGGTACCCACCCACTGCACTTCACCCTCGATGTAGCCGAAGCGGGTGAAGTCAAAGGTCTCCACCTTGGTGATGACACGCTGGCCGGGCTTCACGTAGCCAATGTCCTTGTTCTGCACCTGAGCATCCACTTCCAGCGCAGTGTTCTCGGGCACCACGATCGCCACCGGCTGCGCCTGGGTCACCACGCCGCCAACGGTAGTCACCGCCAGCTGCTGGACGATGCCGTCGATCGGTACGCGCAGCGTCTGCAGGTCACGCCGCTGCGTGGCCTTGACCAGTTCCAGCTCGGCCGTGGCAGCCTTGCGGCTTTCCTCGGCCAGTTCAGCCGCATGCCGCGCACTGAACTCGGCCACCGCCTGCGCGCGCTGTTGCTGTGCGGCGTTCAGGCCCGCGCCGGCCTCGGCCAGCCGGTTGGTCTGCAACGCCAGATCCCTCCTGAGGTTGATCAGCTCCAGCCGCGTCTCGATCAGGCCGGTCTCGGCGATATGCCCGGTCTTGACCAGTTCCTCGCGCATGTCGTTCTTCCTGGTGACAAGCGGCAGGCTGGCGCGGATCTGCTCCAGACTGGCAGCGGCCCCGTCCCGGTCGGCACGCTTGCGGGCAATCTCGGCGTCAAGCGCCGCCAGCCTGGCGCGTTGCTCGGCCAGCGCGCTGGTGAGCAGCGCTTGCTGCGTCCGGGCAATATCCGCAGGCAAGCCTTCGACGGCCGGCATGGTGGGCTTGCCGTCGAGAAGCGCTGTCAGCCGCTGCACCCCGGCTACGGCCTCCCATTGGTCGCGCTGCAGCCGGTCACGGTCTGCTGCAGTGGTGGTCGGGTCGAGTTCGACCAGGACGGCGCCAGCCTTGACCTTCTCACCGTCGCGCACATGGATCTCGCGCACGATGCCGGCTTCGAGCGGCTGCACCACCTTGGACTTGCCCGAGGGAATCACCTTGCCCTGCGCGGAGACCACCACGTCCATTTTCGCCATCGTGGCGTAGACCAGTGCAAGGACGGCCATGCCGCAGATACTGCCAGCGACGATCCGTGCCATGCGCGCCGGACGGCGGTTGGCGATGCCCATGGCGGCAGTGGCGAAGGCATCGGCTGCGGATCGGCTTCTGTCAGTTGAGTCTTTGTGCTTCATGATTGGTAAAGGATGCCGGCCCGCCCAGCCTTGCTGGGCGGGCGAAGAACCAAGTGGGTCACCCGCACGCAGCGTGCGTTATTGCAGAGAAGCCTTTTCCCGCGTCACGACAATTGGTTCCCCGACATTCACGCTGCTGCGCATGAGCATCAACTGCTGCAAAGGCATGACCACGACGTCGGCATCGGCGATAGCCGGGAACGCTTGTTTAAACTGGGGGATGTCGCGATGCGCGGAGTCCGCCAAGCGCACGGCAAGCGTGCCCTGGGCAAGCCCGGTCAAAGCCTGCGCAATGATTGGAATGCCGGGCCCTGACGGCTGCTGGCCGTCATCGGTCCTGTCCACGTTCTCGATATCCAGAAACCCAAGGTATTGGACCTGGCCCGGCACTGCGTTGAATTTCCCCGATACCGCGAAAGCCATGCCACCGGGGTCAAGGACTGGGGTCCGCTCTGTGACTCCATGCAACGTCGTCAATTCGTTGGCTCCAGCCTTCACCTTGGCCGCCAGCAGAAACATCTGACTGGAAGCGGGTTCCAATGCCTTTTTGGCGAAACCATTCATGTCGGCCTGCGCGAATGTCGCCCTGAACGATGTGAAGGGATACTTGGGTTCTCGGGTGTTCTGGACGCGGGCGGCCAGCAGGACCAAAGTCTCGTCCGGTTGCAGGGCAACCGGCTTGCTCCCCGACAAATCCAGCATCGCACAACCCGCGAGCACCCATGCGCCCAAGACCACCACAAGCTTCCTCAACATCTGATACTCCTTTCCATGACTTTGTTAGTTTTGTTCGTTACATGGCCTGGTCGACAGGTCATGCCGATTGTGCTTGTACGATCGGCTGAACCGGCGCCCGGCCTGTGACGGCCAGGGTTTCCAGCACACGCGACGCCTCGAACAAAGCGCGATACTTGCCCGCACCAGTGATCAGTTCAGTGTGATGGCCTTGCTCGACAAGCTGCCCGCCATCGAGCACCAGGATGCGGTCGGCCAGGCGCAGCGTGGAGAGGCGGTGTGCGACGATGAAGACGGTACGGCCCGCGCAGATCTTCTCCAGGTTGTCGTGGATGACCCGCTCGGACTCGTAGTCCAGGCTGGCGGTGGCCTCATCGAGCAGCAGCAGGCGCGGGTTGGTTGCAAGCGCCCGCGCGATGGCGATACGGGCACGCTGGCCGCCCGACAGCAGGCTGCCGCGCTCACCGATCACGGTGTCGTAGCCTTGGGGCAAGGCGTTGATGAAATCGTGCGCTCCGGCCAGCTCGGCAGCTGCCATCACGGCCTCCAGCGACAGGCCCGGATCGGAGATGGCGATGTTGTCGCGCACCGACATGTTCATCAGCGCGACATCCTGCGACACCACGCCTACCTGGCTACGCAGCCAGGCCGTGTCCACTGTCGCCAGGTCGATTCCGTCAATCGTGATCCTGCCACCAGTGGGTGAGTAGAGGCGCTGCAACTGGCGAATCAGCGTCGTCTTTCCGGCACCAGATACGCCAACGACGCCCACGACTTCCCCAGCGGGAACAGAGAACGAGACATCCGACAGCACTTCAGCGCCGTCGGCCTGATAGGCAAAGCTGACGCGGTCGAAGCGGACAAAGCCCTGAATCGCTGCCCGTTGGGTCTGATCCGAGAACTGGCCCGCCTCGGTCGGCGTGTCCATGATGCCGCCCAGGCGCTTGACCGCCACGCGCATCTGCTGGAACTCCTGCCACAGCGACGAGAGCTTGATGATCGGTGCATTAACCCGGCCCGACAGCATGTTGAAAGCGATCAACCCGCCCACGGTGAGGTTGCCGTCGATCACCTGCATGGCACCGACGCCCAGCAGCACCACGGTCAATACCTTGCTGGTCAGATTGATGACCTGGTTGGTCCAGTTGCCGGTATGGCCCGATTCGAATGCGGCCACCGCGTAGCGCACCAGCCGGCTTTCCCAGCGGCGCTGCCAGTTGGCTTCAACGGCCTGACCCTTCAGGGTCTCCATCGCGCCGATGGTCTCCACCAGGAACGCCTGGTTGTCGGCGCCCAGTGCGAACTTGTCTTCCAGCTTCTTGCGCAGCATCGGGCTGACGACATACGACGCGCCAAAGAAGATCGGCAGGAAGCAGATCACGATGATGGTCAGGAGCGGGCTGTAGTAGAACATGACCGCCAGGAACACCATCGCGAAGAACAGGTCCAGCCAGGCGGTCAGCGCCTGCCCGGTCAGGAAGTTGCGCGCCGTCTCCAGTTCGCGCATCGACGCAATCACGTCACCGGCGCGGCGCGAATTGAAGTAAGACATCGGCAGGCGCATCAGGTGCCGGAACAGGCGCGCGCCCAGTTCGACATCGACGCGATTGGTCGTATGGGAGAGCAGGTACTGGCGCAAGCCAGTCAGCATCGCCTCGAACAGCGCCACGCCAGCCAGCGCCACCAGCATCACGACCAGCGTCGCCTGCGAGCGGTGGGTCAGCACCTTGTCGATCACGACCTGAAAGGCAAGCGGCGTCACCAGTGCAAAGATCTGCACGACGAACGAGGCCAGCAACACTTGCGTGAGTTCGGCCTTGTATTTCTTGATGGCCTGCCAGAACCAGCCAAAGCCGAACGCCGAGACACCGGCATTGGCCGTGCCATCGGTCAGGGATGCCACGCTGCGGCTGGCTTCGATCCAGGCATTGGCGAACTCGCCCGCGAAGGCCGCCGCGGGCACTGCCTGCGGCGGCTGGTCCGGTTCCCGCTGCACGTGGACGGCATCGGCATCCACCTTGCCGACCAGCACAACCCGGCCGCTGCGGGTCAGTGCCAGCGCAGGTAGTGCTGCGCGGCGCAGCTTGTCCACGCCGCCCTCGACCAACCTGGCGTCGAAGCCAAGATCGTCCAGGCCCCACAGCAGCCGGCTGGCGTCAAAGTCCTCACGCACGTCCCAGCGGCGCGCGAGGCCCTCGGGATCGGCCTTGACCTCATGCAGGCGTGCGAATACGGCAAGCATGCCAAGATTGGGCAGGGTTGGTTTCCAGTTCATGGCCGCACCCATGCCCGGGCCATCACAGCCCAAAGCAATGCATTCATCGTACTTTCTCGTCAAAAAATCAAGCGTTCCCGGCGGGTGGCGTGTTTCTCCCCCGCGGGATAGTTTTTTACTGCCAGTCTCGGTGACTGCGGACCTTTACATGTCGAGTATCAAGGTCATGACGGCTGGCCCATGCCCAAGTCCACCGCGCTGGCCTGTGCGGCGCGATCCATCATGTCGGCAAGGGTGTCCTCGCGCGGTGGGACAAAGCCGCTGGGGGCCTGGGACTCATCGGCAGTCGTCAGCAGCTTGTTCCACTGGAGGCAACTCCATTGCACGGCTTCCGCGCTGTGCGGCGAATAGGGACAACCTGAAGAAGGTGTCTCGGCAGTGGCGAGCAGCTGTGCCACGGCATCCGCGGCAAAGACGGCATCATCGGTCGGCTCGGTCGGCGCGATTCCCTGCTGGACCTCTTTCAGATACAGGGCGAAGCCGGGAAGCGGTACATCCTTGCCGGCAAACATCACGTCGGCGGCCTCGCTCTTGCTGCCATCGGTGTGCGTGACATCCACCGTGCCGAACACAACATTGCCATGATCGAGGTGGGCCTCGCCCTGGCGCTGGAGTGCGATGGAGGCGATGCCGGCGTCATCCAGGGTCTTGTGCTCGGCCTCGCTGAATTCGCCATTGCCATTGACGTCCTGCACCACCTTGAACTGGCTCCAGGCAGCGTCTTCCTTGCTGATCCTGCCGTCGCCATTGGTGTCGAAAGTGGCAAGCGCCTCAAGGTCAGTTTTCGTGCCGGGCGCGAAATTGGTCAGGCGCGTCTCTTCCACGGTGATCTTGCCATCGCCGTCGGCATCGAAGCCTAGTACACCATCGGTCGCGGCGGCCCATCCGATTTGCTCCGCCTGGCCGTCATGATTCACGTCTGCCTTGACGTTGGATTGATCCGCCGCGAGCAACTCCACGCCGTTGCCATTCAGGTCCATCACGAGGGGCGTGTAGCCGCCGCTAGCATTGGTGCCCTTGTGGGTAGCGCTGATCACCACGTCCATGGATGCCCCTTGAGCATCGGTAATACGGATGGTGAAGGCGTCAGCACCGGTGTAAGGGTCTCCCGCATGGCTCTCGTACTGCCAGTTGGCATAGCGGCTGACGAGCTCACCTGAGTGTTCAAAGCCATGTTCGGTTTCCCGATAGGTGTTGGCGTAGGCGTAACCGTGTTGCGGCGCCTGAACAATCGATATGACAATGGCCGCTGTATCGCCATCTGGATCGTAGGCAATGATCCGGCCCATTTCTCTTCGGGGATCATTGGCGGGGACAAGAACGCGTTCTGACTCATAGCTTGCCCCGGCGAAAAAGTAGTCGCCATCCATCTGGTCTAGTGCCAGTGGCCTGAGCATGCCATTCTGATAATGCGATGACGTATAAGGCTGCCGGCCGGCATCAAACAGCTGGCCTTGCAAGGCCAGCGACAAGGCCAGTGCTTCGTCATAGACTGGCTGGAAGACAGGGCCATCACTGTATACATACTGCCCGGCAGAGCCCGCACCCGCACCCGGACCAGCCTGGCCCACCACGACCGGCGGGCCGTCGTAATACCCAAAAATGGCGCGACCATACTCGATGGCCTCGATGATCGGCGCCTTGTTCACATGCTCAACATGCAGGAAGGCAGTGGCCCAGGTCTGCCCTCCGTAGGGATCGGACACCAGGTACTGAAAGGACGCCTGCCCATAGAAGTCGTGGTCAGGCGTGAACCGGATCTGGCCATCGGCCTGGATCTCGACCGTACCGTGCTGCGCATTGGCAACCTGGGTGACCGCGATCGCGTCGCCGTCCGGATCCGCGTCATTGGCCAGGAACTGCGCTGCGTTGATGACGAATGGCGTATTCTCATAGCCCGAGAAGCCGTCATCAACCGCCACCGGTGTCGTGTTGATCTTCTCCAGGTTGATGGTCGTGGTCGCCGTGGCAAAGCCGCCAACACCATCCGAGATGGTGTAGGTGAAGTGGCCTTGCGCACCCGGGTAGCCGCCAAAGCCCGGCTCCGGCAGGAAGGTCACCGAGCCGTCCGCATTCAGTCGCACAGTGCCGTGCTCGGCACCGGACACGCCCACAATGCGCAGATCGCCGTGCGGATTGTCGATGTCGAAATCATCCGCCAGCAAGGCCGCCGCGGTCAGCGTAATGGCCACGCCCCTGCGTCCGTCCACGATATTGTCGTTGGCGATCGGCGCATCATTGACTGGCGCCACGTGAATAGTCGCCGTCGCGGTCGAGACGCCTCCGACACCATCGCTTACTTCATACGTGAAACTGGCATCACCAAAGAAATTTGGATCGGGCACAAAACGGATGGTCCCATCCGGGTTCAGCGACACGGTACCGTGCGTGGCGCCATTGACGCGGGTGATGGAAAGCGCCTCCGGCGGGTTGTCCACATCCGTATCATTGGCAAGCAGTGCGACGGCATCAATGGTCAGCGCGGTGTCCTCGTTGCTCGCAATCACATCGTCGCGCAGCCGCGGAGCGTCATTGACGGGAGCCAGGTCAATGTCCACCCGCCCCGTGGTGATGGCGCCGTGCGGGTCCGACACGGTGTACTCAAAGCTTGCGGCACCAAAGTAGTCCGCTTCCGGGATGAAGGTGACGGTTCCATCGGCGTTCAGACGCACTTCGCCGTGCAAGGCATTGCCGACCGCTACCAGCGTGAGCGTGGCTTGCGCATCGTCCACATCCCGGTCATTGGCAAGCAAGCTGGCCGCGGTGAAGGCCGCTACCTCGTCCTCGTTGCCACGGAAGTCCTCGCCAGTCACGATCGGCGCGTCATTGACCGGTGCCAGATCGACCGTGGCCATCGCCTCGGTATAGCCGCCCGCGCCGTCGTAGACGCTGTAGAAGAAGGTCGCGGTGCCGAAGAAGTCCTGCTCCGGCACGAAGCGGATCTGCCCTTCGGGGGTCAGCTCGACCGTGCCGTGCTGGCCATTGCGCACCGAGAACACAGTCAGGTCCGAGTGGGGGTTATCCACGTCCCAGTCATTGGCCAGCAGCGTCGCCTGCTCGATCAGCAGTACGGTGTCCTCGTCGGTGGCGACGGTTTCACCCGCCACCACCGGCACGTCATTGACGGGGCGGATTTCGAGGTTGACCGTGGCGGGCGTCAGGCCACCGTTACCATCCGACACCCAGTAGACAAAGCTGGCCGGCCCGAAATAATCCTGGTCAGGCAGGAAGCGCACGTTGCCGTGGGCATCGAGGGCCACCAGGCCGTGCGTGGCGTCGGAAACACGCTGGATGCTCAGCACGTCGCCGATGGTGGGCGTATCCACATCGAAATCGTTGGCAAGCAGTTGCGCCGAGGTGAACAGCAGGCCGGTATCTTCATCGAAAGCAGCCGTTTCGCCAGCGGTTACCGGCGCATCATTGACCGGCGCAATGTCCAGGTAGACGCGGCCGGTCGCCTGCAGGCCATACTCATCCTCGACGGTATAGCGGAAGCGCGCCGGCCCCCAATAGTCTGGGTCAGGGGTGAACACAATGCGCTGGCTGCCGTCAGGCAGCAGTGTCAGGGTCACCGTGCCATTCTCGCCGCCGTAGACGTTGATCAAGCGCAGTGGCTGGGTCAGGACGTTGCGCGAGGTATCGTTGGCCAGCAGCACTGCCGCATCGATGGCATAGCGAGTGTCCTCGATGCCTGCGACCTGCTCATCGGCTACGTCCGGCGCGATGATCTGGATATCCTCGCCGTTCGGCCCGGCCACCACGCGGTCGGGCGTAGTGGTCAGGATCGTATCGTCACTTGCCGCATCGTAGTTGACACCACCCGCCGGCACTGATCCGATCAGATCCAAAGTGACTTCGACCGGCGACCCGATCGTTGCCTCGCTGACAACTGGGCGCGTCGCCGGTGGCAAGGCGTTGACTGGCACCTGTACAAAGGGCGGCTGAGCCACAGTCGGTTGCGGCTGGCCCGGCGAATCAGCCGTCGTTGCAAGTTCTGCCGGCAGGTGGCTGATGGTGTTGTTGCCGGTTGTATCGATAGCGGGGACTGGCCCATCGGGCTGCCCGCCACCTTCTGCCGCGTTGGCAACGCCGGCCACGGCACCTACCGCGACACCCAGCAGAGCGCCGGTGCCCGCAAACAGGCTGTCGCTACTCTTGATCCACTGATCGCGGATCGCAGCGAAAGCATCGGTTGGGCTAGCTGGCGGAGCGCTGGTGACACGGCCGTCCGCCGGGCGCACCGTATCGGTACGCTGCGCAGGCCTGCCGGGATTCGCGTCGTCCTTCGAGATCAGGCGGCTGTCATCTCGCTCGACACGGGTGGCAGTAGTCTGCCCGACCGGGGTCGTGCCCTCGCCATCGGCCACGCGGTCATCGCCAGCGACGATCGCGTCTTCGGCAAGCGTCTGCTCGTGCTGCTTGTCGCTGGCAGTTTTGATGCGACTGTCGCCTTCGGCGACTTGCATCTCAGCGCTGGCGTTTTCCAAGGCTACGCCACCATGGGTATGGCCAGCTTCGCCCGTGTAATCATGGGTGACGACGGCATTCAGGATCGTCTCGCCGCCTTCCTTCGCGTGCAACATGCCGGCAAAGGCGTCAAGCTGGCCATCGCCGTCCGTGTCCACAAACGCCGCCTGATAGGCGTCGCCGCGCACGTCCGCCGTCAGGTGGTGCTCGGTGACCGTCATGACGCTGCCATCGGCGGCGCGCAGGACTGGTGGCGTGCTGGTGAAGTCCAGGCTGGCGATACCCCGGTCGAGGAACGAGGCGAACTCGCCCTGATCGGTCTGGCCGTTGCGGTTAACGTCAAGCCAGATGCCCAGGGCGGCAAAGGCCGGGTCGGAAGTGTCCAGCTTGCCGTCGTGGTTGACATCGAGCCATTGCATGCTGTTGCGGGCATGGGCGGCGGAGGCATCCGGGTCGTTGGTCAGGATCTCGTTCTGCCCGATCCTGCCATCGCCGTTCACATCGATGGAGAGGATGCCCTGGTTGGCCTTCACCCAGTCCGTCTGCTCGATGTAGCCGTCCAGATCGACGTTCTTGCCGATCCGGCCAGGGTTCACACCTGCAGGCAGTTCCGGCTTCAGGTCGACCGTCAGCGCAGTAAAATGCTGGTGGATGCCGTCAGCGTCTGCCTCAGGCATGCCTGCGTCGGCCTTAGCCTCATGCCAATCCGGGCTGTGCAGTTGCTGGCCAGCTCGCGACCGGTTCTCTTCAATGCTGCCCGTTGCCGGAGCGGTGACGACGCCAGATTCGCGCATGTGGGCAAGCACCGATTCCGCTTCCCAGGCCGGGACGATGGCAGCGAATGCCTGCTGCATGAACTGCTGCGCAATGGTCGCCTGGCTGGTGTCATAGCGCAAACCAGCGCCATCATAGTAGCGTCTCTGCTCCTGGCCGTTGTCGTCGATCCACTTGAGATACAACTGACCGCCGTTATCGTTCAGGCGCGCCCCATCAGGATCGAAGATATAGCCGATGGTCGGCAGGCGCTGTGGAATGATGGCGTAAAGGGGGTTGCCGTTGGCATCCACCTGCTGGGCAAGCGACACCTGCAGGGCGTCGACCAGGCTTTGCAGGATGTTGGCAGGCGTCGCGCCGCCATCCTCGGCATCGGTGGTCTTGAGCACGTGAATGCTGCCGTCCGGATTCCACACAGCGGTGGCTTCGCCTTCTAGCGTCGGAAGATCCTCGGCGAATACCGCCGAGCCGATCATCGTGACGGCTATCGCCGCAAAGGCTACCGGAGGGCAATAAGAGGTGTATCCCGCAACGGCCATGCCAGCAGCAATAGCACTCAGCGCAGCGCCGGCGGTCTGGACGCCGTTGCCGTCCTCGATTGCCTTCAGCAGCGTGACAACACTGGCGACAAATGCCAGGGCACCAGCCACTTGCCCAACTGTGGCGGCGGTGTCCAGCAAGGAGGCCGCGGAGCCCGACTCGGCCTGGAAGGCAACGATGCCTTGTTGCTTGAGCACATTGGCATACATCGCCGCAGCCTGACTGCCAAGGTTCAAGCTTGATGCGGCAATACCCAAGCCATCCCCGTCCTGGATGGCATTGAGCAGGTTCATTCCCGCCGCCAGTACGTTCAAGGCACCCGGTATGCCGTCGGGAAGAATTTTTCCGCCGCTTACGCTGTCGAGACTGGACAGCATGGCTGCGCTCGCAAGCGCGATGGCCTTTGTATCGCCGGACTCGATGGCTTGCATGAGAGATTGCAAGCTTTGCACGCTGCCCAGCACGTCCTGCAATTGCACCGGAGATGAATCCGAGGAATCGGGATGGGAAGTGATATCGTCAGGCGTTGGAGCGGTATCAAGATGGGGAAGCGAGGCGACCTCTGTGCCTTCAATGAAGTCGAACTCGGTGGCCCCCTCATGTGGAAGAAGGCCGAAAGCATTTTCAGGTACCTTGTCGCGTTGTGGCCCAAGTATGGCGTAGGCTTCTTCCGCCGTCATCTCGCCATTTCGTACGCGATTCTCTGCCTCAGCGCCCACGAGACCATAGGCGACTATTTCGGCGGGAATGTCGAGCACCACATACTGATCACCAAATTCACCGGGCAGCTCCAACTCACTGATAAGCCCGGCCTTTCGCATCTCCTGTATGGTTGGATCGTCCTTGGGGTATAGCATCTTGCAAATACCCTCGCCCGGCTTCATGACGCCGCCCTTGCCTTGCCCCCAGATTTCTTCTAGCGCCTTCTCGGCGGCGGGATTCGCTGCGCCGCCTGGGTTGGGCAGAAGTTTGCCGGTCACGGCACCCACCAGGCTATTGAAGCCCTCCGCACAAGCAAGCTGATTCGTAGCGTTGCTTGGCGTAATCCATTCGAGACCGGCCGAAAACACCGACTTGCCACTGTCGATGGCGGAACCCAATATCCCTCGTGCGGTACCGGTATCCCACTCTGTGTGGCCGTTGTCGTAGTAGATCTTGCCGTCCAGCTTCACCGGATTGGCAGACTCGGGGAACAGCTTGTTGTCGTTTGCGAATTGCTGGAATTCGCCGGCTCGCGCATTCAGCGCATCGCGCGTGACTTCCAACTGATGGCGTTCCAGAGCCGAAAGATTGGGATCGTTACGCAGACGCGATTCGTACTGCATCGCTTTCGCGTAGTCCTGCTTGGCGGTATCCAGGAAGTCGTTGTATTGCTTGACAGCCTTTAGTTGGCTCAGCCGCGCCTGCCCGAATTGCGATGGGGATGCGCCTGTATCTTGTAGCCGATAGATCGTCTGATCCCAATTCTTGAGCTCAGCTTTATATCGCGCTGCCTGACTCTGCCATTGCTGATTCTGCGTCGCCATTAGTTGTTCCCCAGCCCGAGCTTGACGCATTCCTCCAGTCGAGGAGTCCACGCTTCCAGCTTGCTTGCCAGTTCTAGGTGACCAAGGGCCTTTGGCACTTGCAATGGATCTCGAAGCTGCGACAGGACTGTGCTCACGTCAAGCAGGACCGCGTATCGTTTGGCAAAATGTTCCCAGCAGTACAGGCGAATCCAATCCCTCTCATCTTTCGGGGAGAATCCGGCGAGATATGCCCAAATAGATAAAGCACCGCCGTAGCCCTCCCGTTCGGCCCTAATCGCAAAATTGCTTCCAACAGGGATGTCCAAAGACATTCCTTGGCTTCCTGTCAGAAGAAGTCCACCAACTATTCGTAAGCATGCGGGGTGCCCAATAGCTGCTCCTCGCTCCACATATGAGAGCGCGGGGCTTATATACTTCGCTTCTTTACCTTTTTGATCTCTGTCAATTAATCGCCAGTACAAGCACATGGCGCCTGCATCTCCGCCATCGGCCAATTCGGTAAGTCGCGTCAGTGGCTTCTTTACGGAATAGCGAATACCGGTGGACGGCTGGAGAACCTGCAGCGTGATATACGCCAGCTCATAGCCGTCCTGAGCCATGGCCATCCAATCGGCCTCACGGCGATTTGTACCGTCGTTGCCCATGTACTTCGGCGAGCCCGTGTTCCAGGTGTACAGCTCGTTGAACAGGTCCCGTTCATACCCCGCTCTCTTTTCTCGCGAAAGCTGCTTCGCCTTCTCGTAGTCAAATGGGGGGAGGTCGTGGCGCTCCTGGGCGTGCGCCCAGAGCACGACCGATGCAAGAATGATTGCGCCAGCAAGCAACGTCGCATCAAGCAACCGACGATTCTTGACGAGTTTCATTGGTGAGCGACCAAACATTCTGCATTGCCCCTTCGATTATCTTTCATTACTACGGCAACCGCTTTTCATGGATGCACGAGTGCCCCCCACGGAAGACCGGGTCATCTTTGGCTGGCGACCTTCGTTGCTTCTCCACACCGAAATCGAGTCGGGCATTCTTGCTCTCCAAGCTTGAGTGAACGCACTCATCCAAGGCCACCAGCGAACCGAAACTAGGGTGGAGCGCTAGAACACACCTCCAAGAATCCTAGCGCACGCATCATACCAAACCCACTTTCCGGACCATGCGGGAATATTCCCCAATAACTACCAGAAAATTCAGAATATAAATAATAAGATCAGAAATTAAATCCTCTAACATCAGTCCGAGGATCGCGTCCAGTGTTGGGGCGACATCAGGATATAGCGTGCGATTTGGCCCACTCCCTTTTTTATGGCAATTGTTTACATTTGCTCGTGAGATGTCCTGCGGCGACGGGCTCTGGAACACCAGCAGCCCGCAATCGGGGGGATGGCCGTTCAGCTTGATGTCGGCCTCGCCCTCGAATGGGGTCGTCGCCGAGCCGGCACACAGTCGGTACCGGAAATGGCACTATCGAGGGCGAGCTACTCGCCAGCATCAGGAGCCTTATTAGTACCCGCAAAGCCCGCCGGGTTCGAGCCAAGTTGGCGATGGCAGCCACGACCTCTGGTGGGCCGCCTGACGGGCGGCGGTAGCGCGATGAGGCGAGCGAGGGCAATACGACGTGTACCCGGCGACCGCCATACCGGCCGCGGCCGTGCTCAGCGCGGCGCTGGCAATCTGATAGCCATTCCCGTCCTCGATCGCCATGACCAACGTCACCGTGCTCACAACCAGGGCGAGGCCTCCCGCCACCTGCCCCATGGCGCCGGCCGATTCCATGAGACTGTTCCCTGCGGCGGTGGCACCGGTCTGATACGCCGCAATACCCTCGTCCTTGAGCATGTTGGCGTAGAGAGCCGCCGCCTGGCGCTACCAAGGTTGGCACTGGCAACAGCAATGCCCAGTCAGTTGCCGTCTTGAATGGCGTTGGACAGGTTGAGGCCGGAGAGCTTAAGTACCGCATTCTCCAAGCGCAATAAGTCTGCGCGCAATTGCTGCGCTTGGTTTATCCACTGATCTTGTAACGCAGACATCAATCATCTCCCATGCCAAGGGCAACGCATTCGCTCAATGAAGGTGCCCACCTTTCAAGCTTGTCTGCAAGTGCGAAATACGTCGGCCTCGGTGGTCGTCTGAAGGGGTCGCGAAGCTGTGAAATTACAGTATTGAGATCTGAATAGACGGTGTAGCGCCTTGCCAGATACTGCCAACAGTAGAGCCTTGTCCACTCTTCATCGCTTTCTGCTGATTGCTGCGCAAGATAGGTAGCTATGGGTCGTGCCCCGCCGTAGCCTGCACGTTCAGCCCCTATGGCTGCGGTGATACCTGCTGGCACATCCTTCGGATACCCGTGAATTCCGGTCATCAGATAATAGCTAACATCCCGCAAGCAAGCCGGATGTCCAAGCTCCGCACCTCGTTGCTTGTATGCATAACCGGGTTTAATGTACTTCGCCTCCTTCCCTGCAGGATCTCTATCAATGAGATAGGTGTACAAACACATTGCCCCGGCATCTCCGCCAGCGGCTAATTTGGTAAGTCGAGCCAAGGGCTTGTCGACGGAGTAGCGAATACCGGTGGACGGCTGGAGAACCTGCAGCGTGATATAAGCCAGCTCATACCCGTCCTGAGCCATGGCCATCCAATCAGCCTCACGGCGATTTGTACCGTCGTTGCCCATGTACTTTGGCGAGCCCGTGTTCCAGGCGTACAGCTCGTTGAACAGGTCCCGTTCATACCCCGCTCTCTTTTCTCGCGAAAGCTGCTTCGCCTTCTCGTAGTCAAATGGGGGCATGTCGTGGCGCTCTTGGGCGTGCGCCCGGAGCACGACCGATGCAAGAATGATTGCGCCAGCAAGCAACGTCGCATCAAGCAATCGACGATTCCTGACGAGTTTCATTGGTGAGCGACCAAACATTCTGCATTGCCCCTTCGATTATCTTTCATTACTACGGCAACCGCTTTTCATGGATGCACGAGTGCCCCCACCCACGGAAGACCGGGTCATCTTTGGCTGGCAACCTTCGTTGCTTCTCCACAGCGAAATCGAGCTGACATTCTTGCTCTCCAAGCTTTAATGAACGCACTCATCCAAGACCACCAGTGAACCGAAACTAGGGAGAGCGCTAGAACACATCTTCAAGAATCCGGGTGCACAAATCATACCAAGTCCACTTTCCCGATCATGTGGGAACATTCGCCAAGAACTACCAGAATATTCCGAATAGAGATAGTAATATCAGAAATCAAATTCTCTAGTATCAGTCGGGGATCCGCGTCCAGTGCTGGGCCGCACCGGGATTTCGCGAGCGATTTGGCCCACTCCTTTGTTCATGGCAATTGTTTACATTTGCTCGTGAGATGTCCTGCGGCGACGGGTTCTGGAACACCAGCAGCACGCAATCGGGGAGACGGTCGTTCAGCTTGATGTCGGCCTCGCCCTCGAATGGGGTCGTCGCCGCGCCGGTACAGTCGGTACCGGGAACGGCGCTATCGAGGGCGAATTCGGCACCAGCGTCACGGTTTAGACTGGCGCCCCATCGTGGGGGAGCATCCACACGTCCTTCGTAGTAATAGGCCCCGTTCCAAACTCCACCAGATAACAACCCACCGGCTTTAATGTCATCTCGGAAAGCCTGATCAATCGAACCGTCCGACATGGTTCGCCAAAAATACTGACGGTATATTTTGTCAACATGAAGGACTCGAAGTAGCTCTTGAGGTTGAGCAAGCAGTAATACAGACGCCGCGCAACATACTGTGCCTAGAGTGTTCCCATCATTCATCTCCAAGCCCAAGTGCAACACATTCATGCAAGGACGGTGACCATTTGGCTAGCTGTTCTGCCAACGCCACATTGTGTGTACTGGGGTTCTTGAGCGAATTGGTAAGCTGAAAGATTACCGTGTTGAATTCTGAATAGACTACGTATTTCGAAGCCAATTGCTGCCAGCAATAGAGTCGCTGCCAGTCCGCATCATTGATGATTGGTTTGCGTGCGAGATAAATAGCTATAGACGCGGCGCCACCATAGCCTTCTCGCTCCGATCGGATTTCCGCATCGAACCCTTCAGCAACATTCCGCTGGAATCCATAAATTCCTCTCAGGGAAAAGGATCCAACATTCCGCAAACAGGCTGGATGGCCAAGTTCAGCCCCTCTTCGTAGATAGGCAAATGCCGCATCAATGTACTTTGCTTCTTTGCCTTTGGGGTCTGCGTCAATCAAGTTAAGGTATAAGCACATAGCCCCCGCATCTCCGCCATCGGCCAATTCGGTAAGTCGCGTCAGTGGCTCCTTTACGGAATAGCGAATACCGGTGGACGGCTGGAGAACTTGCAGCGTGATATACGCCAGCTCATAGCCGTCCTGAGCCATGGCCATCCAATCAGCCTCACGGCGATTTGTACCGTCCTTGCCCATGTACTTTGGCGAGCCCGTGTTCCAGGCATACAACTCGTTGAATAGGCTCCGTTCGTACCCCGCTCTCTTTTCCGGAGAAAGCTGCTTCGCCTTCTCGTAGTCAAACGGTGGCAGGTCGTGGCGCCCTTGGGCGTGGGCCCAGAGCACGACCGAGGCAAGAATAATTGCGCCAGCAAGCAACGTCGCATCAAGAAACCGACGATTCTTGACTAGCTTCATCGGTGAGCGACCAAACATTCCGCATTGCCCCTTCGATTATCTTTTCATTACTACGGCAACCGCTTTTCATGGATGCACGAGTGCACCGCCCACGAAAAACCGGGTCATCTTTGGCTAGCGACCTTCGTTGCTTCTCCACAGCGAAATCGAGTCGGGCATTCTTGCTCTCCAAACTTGAGTGAACGCACTCATCCACCGAGATCGCGTCCCAGTGTTGGGCCGCCGGTCCAGCCATCAGCTATCTCCAAGCTTAAGAGCAATGCATTCATCCAGTGTCGGATGCCAGGCTTCAAGCCTGTCGGCAAGAATCCGGCTCTCGGACATTTCCGTTTGGTTCCTCACTTCACGCAAGACGCTTTTAGGATTGGCATAGGTGCTGTACTGGCTAGCATGTGTCTGCCAGCAGTAGTACCTCGTCCATTCCATAGGGCTAATCATCTCCTGCCGGGCGATGTATACCGCTATTGAGCCGGCTCCGTCATATCCCGCCCGTTCCGCCTTGACGGAAGCATCGAACCCTGCCGGCACGTCCTTGGGGAATCCCTGGATGCCGGTCATAAGGAAGAATCCGACGCGACTTAGGCACGCCGGATGCCCGAGTTCCGCGCCGCGCCGCCAATATGCACGGGCTTGTTCCCTGTACTCGGCTCGCTCCCGCTCCGACCCCATGTTGCTGAGAAGTGGGTACAAGCACATGGCGCTTGCATCTCCGCGATCAGCCAATTCGTTAAGTCGGGCCAGGGGCTTCTTTACCGCGTAGCGAATGCCAGTGGACGGCTGGAGAATTTGCAGCGTGATATACGCCAGTTCATAGCCGTTCTGGGCCATGCTCACCCAGTCGGCCTCACGCCGGGTGGTTCCGTCCTTGCCCATGTACTTGGGCGTGCCGGTGTTCCAATCATCCAGTTCGTTGAACAGACTTCGTTCGTATTCGGCCCTCTTTTCCGGCGAAAGCTGCTTCGCCTTCTTGTAGTCAAATGGTGGCAGGTCGTGGCGCTCTTGGGCGTGGGCCCAGAGCACGACCGAAGCAAGAATGATTGCGCCAGCAAGCAACGTCGCATCAAGCAACCGACGATTCTTGACTAGCTTCATTGGTGCGCGACCAAACATGCTGCATTGCCCCTTCGCTTATTTTCCATTACTACAGCAACCGCTTTTCATCGACACGATGGTCCTCGCGCAAATAAGATATACCGCACAAAACTGTGACAGGCGATCTTCGTTGCTTCCCCAAAGCGAAATCGAGTCTGGCATTCTTACTCTCAAAGAGTGAGTGCAACGCACTCATCCAAGGCCACCAGCGGACCAGAACATTAGAGAGCAATAGAACACGCCTCTAAGAATCCTGGCGGACTCATCATACCAAGTCCACTTTCCTGATCATGCGGGAATATTCCCCAAGAACTACCAGAAGATTCTGAATATAAATAAATATGATCAGAAACTAAATTCTCTAATATCAGTCCGGGATCGCGTCCAGTGCTGGGTCGCGCCAGGATACCGCGAGCGATCTGGCCCACTCCTTTGTTTATGGCAATTGTTTACATTTGCTCTTGAGATGTCCTACGGCGCGCTCTTGAACAAATCCAGCGGCACACAGTCGCGATGCTTGTCGTTCGGCTAGATTACAGCGCCGCCCTCAGAATGGGTTCGTGGCCGAGCCGGTGCTGTCGATGCCGGGAATAGCGCTGTCGCGGGCGAATTACGCGTCGGCGTCAGATCCCTATTTGCACCGTAAAGCCTGCCGGGGTCCGGATCGAGTCGGCGCTGACGCTGGCCTATGGCAATGGCGCGGCGGTAAAAGCGCGGGTGGAGAAGGAATTGCCCGAGATGCGCCGCGGGCCGATATTCGGGCGGAGTAAGTCCGCCTGGGCGGCTGTCGGTTGCCGTCCCTATTCCAAATGCGCCGCGAACCCCACCGTTCCCGGCGCAACGTCCTCGCGAAGCGTCAGCTGCGGAATCTGGTAGTCCCCCGCGTTCTGCCGCCGGAACGGCATCGGTGCGGTCGTCCCCAGCGCATCCAGCCGCTCGCCCAACTCCTCGCGAATCTGAGCAAAGCGCGCCTCATCAACCTTGCTGGTCCGATACACGAGGTACGGCGGCAGCACGTCAAACCCGGGGTAGTACAGGATGCCGTGGTGGATCGGGAACAAGATGTCGTCGATCGGGCCATTGATCCCGCGCGGGCTGTAGTGCGATTCCCAGCCTCCAGTCGTGACGACCAGCATGGCGCGCTTGCCAGCGAGGCTGCCTTCGCCATAGCGGTCGCCCCAGCGCTCGTCAGAGTGCTCGCCGACGCCGTAGGCAAAACCATAGGCATAGACGCGCTCGACCCAGCCCTTCAGGATGGCCGGCATCGAGAACCACCACAGCGGGAACTGCAGGATGACCGTGTCGGCCCAGCGCAGCTTTTCCTGCTCATGCGCAATGTCATCGCTCTGCAGCCCGTTCTCGAAGGCGTGCTTGGAATCCAGTGACGGATGGAACGGCGTGTCGCCGGGCCGGGCCTTGGTGTCGGCGCCGTCGAGCTGCGCCTTCCACTGCATCGCATACAGGTCCGAGACCTGGACCTGGTGCCCGGCACCGCGCAAGCGCTGCACGGTAAAGTCGCGGATCGCCCCGTTGAGCGACCTCGGTTCCGGGTGGGCATAGACAAGCAATACGTTCATGACAGCGGCTTCCAATGATTGAGTGAAGCCAGCATAGGCCGTCTTCCGTTATATTAGAAATGAATATCCAATATCCCAGGTATTGTCATGACTAATCTCAGGCGGCTCGACCTGAACCTGCTGGTGACGCTGGATGTGCTGCTGTCCGAGCACAACGTGACCCGCGCGGCGCAGCGGCTGCACCTGTCGCAGCCTTCGGTCAGCGTGCATTTGTCCAGGCTGCGCGACTACTTCGGCGACCCGCTGCTGTTGCCGGGCCCGCGCGGCATGCGCCCCACCGCCAAGGCGGAATCGCTGCGCGAACCGTTGCGCGAAGCGCTGGGCGCGCTGGAGCACGCGGTTTCGTCTGATAGTCCATTCGATCCTGCTGCCTCGACCCACACCTGGCGCGTGGCCGCGACCGACTATGGCGAATCGACCATCGTGCTGCCGGCGCTGCAGGCGCTGCGCATGGCGGCGCCCGGCGCACGCCTGGCCGTGGTGGAGATGGTGCCACCGCGTATCGCCCGGCAGGCCGAGCGCGCCGAACTGGACCTGGCCTTCCACACCACCGATGGCTCGCCGCCGGGCCTGCACCGGCGCGCGCTGTTTACCGAGCGCTATGTGCTGGTGGGCCGCGCCGGCCATCCGCGGCTGAAGCGGAGGCCCACGCTGGCGCAGTTCTGCGCGCTCGACCACGTGATCGTGTCGCCGGACGGCGGCGGCTTTTACGGCGTCACCGACGAGGCGCTGGCACTGGCCGGCATGCAGCGGCGTGTCGTGCTGTCCGTGCCCCACTTCCTGTTTGTCACGTCGGCCGTTGCCAGCACCGATCTGGTGGCGATGCTGCCCGAGCGGTTGGTGCACGGCGTGCCGGGACTGAAGGTGGTGGAACCGCCAGTCGACGTACCGGGCTATGAGATGTCGATGTTGTGGCCGGAGCGCGTGCATCGCGATTCGGCACACCGCTGGCTGCGTGAGCTCATCGCCACATCGGTCTGAGCGGCGCTGCCTCGCACGTTTGCATACAAAACTGGAATACAATCATCGCTTTCAACGCTGCGGCATGGGGTGGTGCCCGGTGCCGCCCCAGTTTTGGAGGAGACTATGACGTATTCAGAAACGGGCCTGACTTCCCGCCACGTGGCCGCGCTCGCGCCGATCGAGGACTACCTGCAGGGCCATATCACCGGCAAGGCCGAATTCATGTACAAGGCGTTTGCCGCCGACGCGCGCATCGTCTCGTTCCGCGACGGCAAGCTGCATTCGCTGACGGTCGAGGAATTCACCTCGGCGCGCTGCCCCGGCCATCCCGCAGCGGACGAGGCGCAGCGCAAGCGCTTTATCACGCAGTTCGATGTGGTGGGCAATGCCGGCGTCGCCAAGGTGGTGCTGGAATACCCGGGCGTGACCTTCACCGACTACATGACGCTGCTGGAGATCGACGGCGTCTGGAAGATCGTCAACAAGACTTTCAGCGCCGCACCGCGCTGAGGATGGGACAGCCGCTGCGGCAAATCGCCGCAGCGGTGCAGCAGCCCGGGCCTACTTTGCGGCTGCAGGCAATCCTGCCTTTGGCATCGGCCCGAAGGAACATTGCCTTCATCCGCTCCCGCCCGACCACGCGCGCCACTTCGGCGATCACGCAGTCGTTGAGTTGCGTTCAGCCCGGCAGCACCGCCGTCGCTTCGATCTCGAACAGCATGTTGTCCAGCGCCAGCCGCGGCACCGGGATCAGCGTGCAGGCCGGCGTTGGCTTGTCGCCCCACATCTCGCGCAGCGCCGCGCCGAAGGTGCGCAGGCGGTCGTGCGAGTGGTCAACCACCAGCACCGTGAGCTTGGCCACATCGCCCACGTCAGCGCCTGCCGCTTGCAGCGCGATGCGCAGGTTCTGCATGGCGCGCGCCACCTGGCGCGGAAAATCGAGCGGCAGGCAGCCTGCCGCGTCCTCACCGCCCTGCCCCGCGATATAGACGATGCGGGCCGGGCCTTCCACCATGGCCACATGCGAATAGCCGTTGGGCCGCGGGTCGTACAGGCCCTCGGGATTGATGAGGCTCAGCGAGGAATTGGGGCGGGCGACCGGCAGGGTGGGCATTGAAGGCAGCGCGGGCATCGAGGGTGAACGCAAGGATGAGGGCGAGAACGGGAACATGGTCATCAGCTCTGTATTGAGGCGTGGCGAACAGTGGAGTCGCAAGTATCGAACCTCAACTTAGCTTGAGGTCAAGCGCGGCCTTGGTGGTAGCATGGGCATTCCTCAGTTCCACTGGTGTCTTCCACTGGCGATGGCCTCCGCGAACAAGCCCCCCTCACCGCGCCGGCGCCGTGCCGCGCCTTCAGAAGAACTGCTCTCCGTCGGCGAAGTCGCCGCGCGCACGGGCATCGCCGTATCCGCCCTGCATTTCTATGAATCGCGCGGCCTGATCGCCAGCACCCGCAGCGTCGGCAACCAGCGCCGCTATGCGCGCGCCGTGCTGCGGCGGCTGGCCGTGATCCGCGTGGCGCAGCGCATGGGGCTGCCGCTGGCGGTGATCGCCGACGCCATGCAGAAGCTTCCGGACGGGCGTGCGCCCACTGTGGCCGACTGGCGCCGGCTGTCGGCCAGCTGGCGCGATGACCTCGATGAACGCATCCGTACGCTCACGCAATTGCGTGACCAGCTAGATGGGTGTATCGGGTGTGGGTGTTTGTCGTTGAAGGCGTGTCCGTTGCGCAATCCGCATGACGCACTGGCCGGGGAAGGGCCGGGGCCGCATTTCCCGCCTACTGCAATGTCTGCAGGTAAGCCAGCAGATCGCTGATCTGCTTGTCATCACTGAGCCCCCAGAAGCGCATCTTCGTGCCAGGCACGACCTTGCCCGGCGAATGGATGAAGGCACGCAGCGTGTCATGCGACCACACCACCTTTGAAGCGCGCATCGCCTCCGAATACTGGAAATCACTGGTGCCGCCAGCGGCACGGCCGAAGATGCCGTTGAGCTGCGGGCCAAAGCCTGCGCGCGCGTTGCGGCCGACGTGGTGGCACGAGGCGCAGCGCGTGGTGAACAGCGCCTTGCCGGCCTGGATATCGGCGGCGGCAGTGGCTGCGGTAGGGATAGCGGTGAAGGCGGTCAGGGCCAGCAGGACAAAGGCGGTTCGGCGCATGGAGCAGCTAAGGAAGGAAAGAGCTTCGGCAACGGGGTTGCATGATACAGGCGTAGCCAGGACGTCCCAGCCCTGCAGCAGGGTTACACCACGTCACACTTGCAACACTTCGCGCGCCCCATATTACAAGCCCGCCCCCTACAGTGAGCCCATGTCCAACGCCCCTTGGGAGGCAACCATGAAACGAATCATCGCAATGGCGGTAGCAGGTGGTGCAATGCTGGTGGCCAGCGCCGGGGCTTACGCCGGTGTGAATATCGATATCGGCATCGGCGTGCCGGGCGTGGTGGTGGCCCAGCCGGCGCCGGTCTATCATCCGGCCCCGGTCTATGCCCCTGCGCCGGTGTATGCGCCGGCTCCGGTTGCCTATGCGCCCAGCCCGGTAGTGGTGGCACCGCGCCCCGTCGTGATGGCACCGGTGCCGGTACGCTATGACTATGACCGCGGCTATCGCAGGGACTACCACCGGGGCTACTACCGGGAAGGCTACCGCGAAGGCTATCGAGACAACCGCCGCGACTGGCGCGAGCGCGAATGGGCACATCGTCATGGCGACAATGACGGCCACGGCCACGGGCGCCGCTGGGACTGACGGGTTCTTATGGGGCGGGCGCCCGGCCACGGCCGCGGTGCCCGCCTGCAAGGATTCGCCAGTCAGGCTACCCTGTCGGCAATTTCCAGATCCGGGCCGGGGCCACACCCCTGCCCACGCCAGGAGTAGCCATGCCCCAACCCATCAAGATTGACTTCGTCTCCGACATTGCCTGCCCCTGGTGCGCCATCGGCCTGTCTTCGCTGCAACTCGCGTTGCAGCGCCTTGGCGATGCGGTAGATGCCGAAATCGTCGTGCATCCGTTTGAACTCAACCCGGGGATGCGCCCGGAGGGCGAGGCGATCGTCGACTATCTCGGCAGGAAGTACGGGCGCACCCCGGCGCAGATCGCAGAGACCCAGGCCATGATCCGCGAGCGCGGCGCCGGCGTGGGCTTTCCGTTTGGCGAGCGCACCCATGTCTACAACACCTTCGATGCCCACCGGCTGCTGCACTGGGCGGGCCTGGAAGGCAAGCAGCTGCCACTGAAGCTGGCGCTGCTGCGCGCCTACCATGCCGACGGCAAGGACCCGAGCAATCACGAGGTGCTGGTCGAAGCCGCGCAGGCCGTCGGCCTGGATGCCGCGGCGGCGCGCAAGGTGCTGGACAGCGATGACTATGCCGATGCGGTGCGCGCGGAAATCCAGGAGTACCAGCGCATGGGCATCCAGTCAGTCCCGTCCATCATCTTCAACAATCGCTATCTGGTTACCGGCGGGCAGCCGGTGGAGGCTTTCGAACAGGCGATCCGGGAGATCGTGGCCGAGGCGCAGCAGCAGCCCGCGAACGGGTGAACCTGCCTCGATCGCAGGGCGACACCTCAGTCGCCCTGCCGACGTTCCTCCCGGGACTCAAGGCATGACCGGTGGATGGTAAGGCAGCGTCGTGGCGAACGCCCACAGCATCAGCAGCACCAGCGGCGTGTGCACCAGCAACTGCGTGAAGGTGAAGCCGACCACATCCTTGGCCCGAATCCCCAGCACGCCGAGCAGCGGCAGCATCCAGAAGGGATTGATCAGGTTCGGCAGCGCCTCGGCCGCGTTGTAGACCTGTACCGCCCATCCCAGGTGGACCTGCAGTTCATTGGCGGCCTGCATCACGTACGGAGCCTCGATGATCCACTTGCCGCCGCCCGACGGCACGAAGAACCCCAGCACGGCCGAATACACGCCCATGACCGCGGAGAACGATTCGGTGGTCGCCATCGAGACAAAGGCCGACGCGAGATGATGGGATAGCGTCGCACCGTCGACGCCGGTCGCCTTGGTCAGGATGAAAGCGATACCGCCATACAGCGGAAACTGGATCAGCACGCCCGAGGTCGACGGCACCGACCTGGCCACCGCGCGCAGGAACCGCTTCGGGCGCCAGTTCAGCAACATACCGAGCAGCAGGAAGAGGAAGTTGTAGGTGTTCAGGTTGGAGATGGCGAGGATCGGGTCTTTTGCGGAAAACTCCTGGCAGAGCCAGCTTGCGCCCATCGCCACCAGCGCCAGCGTCAGTAGCGGGCTGTATTCCAGCCACTCGCCAGGGCGCGACGGCCGCGCGACGCCTTCGTCGGCATCGTTCAGGTCTACACCCATATCGGCCGCGGTGCGGGCCCGCTCCCCGGTGGGCGCAGAAAAATACGCGATCAGCAGTGACGCGACAATCAGCACGGCGGTCATCGCCATCGATTGCCACAGGAAGATCGTTTCAGCGAACGGGATCACCCCGGTGATATCCAGCAGCGACTTCGGCAGGCTGGCAGGATTTGCCTGTAGCTGCGCGGCCGAGGAACTGAGCCCTAGCGCCCACGTTGCGCCCATCCCCAGATAAGCCGCCGCGCTCGCGGCCCGATAATCCACGCGCAAGCCCCCACGCCGGGCAATCGCGCGCACCAGCAAGCCGCTGAAGATCAGGCTGATGGCCCAGTTGAGCAGCGACGTCAGCAGGCTGACCAGCGCCACGAACGCGACCGCGCCGCGGGCCGTGCGCGGCAGCGATGCCAGCCGCGCGATCAGCATCGACGCCGGCGGCGAGACCGCCACCACATAGCCGGCGATCGCCACCACGGCCATCTGCATCGTGAACGGGATCAGGCTCCAGAAGCCGTCACCGAATGCCTTCGCCACGGCCGGTGCCGGCGCCCCGACCAGCATGGCGCCAAGCGCCACCACCACGACGGCAATCGCGGCAAAGATGTAGGAATCCGGAAACCAGCGCTCTGACCAGTTCGTCACCCGTATGGCCAGGCTCTCCAGGCCGCCTTGCTGCGGCTTGCCGGCATCGGCAAATGCCATCCTCATTGTCTCTTTCATGCTGAACTCCTTGGCAGTTTCCTTGATCGTTCTAGTTATTTGCCACGGCTTCGAAACACATCGCCGCGGCGGCAAGATCTTCCAGGGCGGTACCGACAGCCTTGAAGACCGTAATCTCATCGTCTGAAACTCTTCCTGCATGCCGGGCCCGGCAGAGACCGGCAAGGTCGCTACGGATATCTTTCCGGGCAATCACGCCATTGCCGAGCGGGGACAACAGGTCGCCGGCCTTGGTTGCCGCCTCGTCCGTATCGACAAACACAGAGGTGTCCGCGAAGCAAGCGTCATCGGTTTCACGCATCGCTGGCGTAAAGCCACCGATCAGGTCGACATGGGTGCCGGGACGGAGATATTCGCGACGGATCAGCGGCTCGGTCGAAAGCGTTGCCGCGCTGATGACGTCCACGGCGCAGGTGTCCGTATCGAGCCTGTCCACGACGTATGCGTCGAAGCCATCCCTGCAAAGCTGTTCGGCCAGCCGGCGGCCCTGGGCAGGATTGATGTCCCACAGCCCGACCCGCTCGATCTGCCGAACGCTGCGCCAGGCATATGGCACCAGGCTGGCCACCCGACCGGCGCCCAGCAAGAGCATGGATCTGGCGTCCTTGCGGCTCAGGAAGGAGCCGCCGAGCGCCGACGCGGCCGCGGTGCGCCGGGACGTGATCTCGTTCCCATCGATCAGCGCCAGTGGCTCGCCGGTCTCCACGCTGTAGAGGATGTAGGTCGAGAACAGTCCCGGCAGCGAGCGCCCGGCGTTGCCGGGATAGATCGAGACGGTCTTGACGCCCAGGTATCCGTGCGACGGGCTCCAGGCCGGCATCAGCAGCAGCGTCCCCTGCTGGCCCTGCGCGGTGGTGACGGTATGGTTATGCCGCAGCGGCACCTCGCAGCCAGAGGCAAACGCTTCCTTGAGTGCATCAACAAGCCGGTCAAAAGGGAGCGACGCGCGGGCGCTCTCTGCATCGATATTCAGCATGGCGTTATCGGGTCAGAAGTAGAAAGGGAATCAGGCATCGATCACCAGGTCACTGGCCGGCACGGCCTGGCACGCGAGACAAACACCGGGGTCATCGGGTGCCTCGCCTTGCAAGTGGTGCGCCGACCCGGAAACGATCCTGACGGCACAGCTTTCGCATTGCCCGACGCGGCACCCGCTGGGCAAGCGCACGCCACGCGCCTCGGCAAAGCCGAGCAGAGCGCCGTCCTCGGAACGCCATTGGTGGACGACCCCCGACTTGCGGAAATGCACCTGGAATGCCTGTCCGTGCTCGATCTTCGCGACAGCCGGAGAGCGAAAGATCTCCTTGTGGATATCGAAGTGCGGCACGCCTCTGGCGGCCATGCCCTCGGCGAAGGCAGTCATCATCGGGACCGGGCCGCACATGTAGATCAGCGGGCGCAAGGCGAACAGCGCTTGCGGGACCGCGTCGGCGGATACGCGCCCATGCACGTGGAAGTCGCGCCCGGCGATGTCCCCGCCAGCCGGCGCATCGTAGTAATTGATCACGGACAGCGTGGGAATCGCCGTTTCCAGTTCGCGAATCCTGCGCTTGAAGGCGTGCGTCGCACCGTTCTGGTTCGCATAGAGCAGCAGGATCCTGGGCGGCTCCGCCTGGCCGGCCAATGACTCCAGCAAGTTGATGAAAGGCGTGATGCCGATGCCGCCGGCAAGCAGCACAAGGGGCCGCGCGGTACGGGTCGGCATGACAAAGGTGCCGCCGGGCGCGCGCAGTTCGACAACGTCGCCGACTGCGAGCTGTTGGTTGATGAACGATGAGGCGCGGCCGGACACCAGTTCACCATTGGCGAGCCGCGCCACTGCCCGCCGCACCGAGATCGAGTAGCACTGGCGGTCAGCCATGACGGCGGGTCCGGTCAGCGAGTAGGACCGGATCACCTCCTGCCGCCCGCCGCCGATGAACAACCGGATGGTCGCGTGCTGGCCCGGCAGAAAGTCGGGCAGGTGGCCGCCATCGGTGGGTGCCATGTACACCGACGTGACATCGGCGGCTTCCTTGCGCAGCGCCACCACGCGGAAGGCGCGGAAGCCTTCCCACGGCCGGCGCCGGATATCGAAAGCGGTTTCGCGCTCGATGCTGCAGCGATAGGCGCGCAACGGCGACGAGCCGCTGACCGGATCCTGGCGCTGCGCGTCGATCAGCCCGTTGAAGTTGGCACTTTCCGCGCCACGCACGGCGAGCGGTGCTTGCCCCATCGCGTCGCAGCGTTGCCACCAGCCGTACTCGCCCACCAGCACGGCGGGATGCAGGCCAGGATCGATGCGTGCCGTGAACAACGCACTGCCGCCCGGCGTCGAGACGCGCACGGGGTCGCCGCTGCGGATGTCCCGTGCCGCGGCGGCTTCCCTGGAGATATCTAGCCGCGGCAGCATCGCCTTGCGCCGCAAAGACGCGACACCGCGCTGCTGGCTATGGCAGTAGTAGCCATTCTTCGCCGACGTCAAGACATAGGGGAACGCAGATCGCGCGGCATCTCCCTCCTGGTAGCCGGGCAAAGGCGAATAGCCATGCGCCAGCAGCCGTTCGGAGTACAGCTCGACCAGGCCTGTCGGCGTATTGAAAGGCCTGACCGATTTGCCCATGCGGTACTTCATCTCGGCGTCCTCGACCGGGATGCGTACCCCTTCCGGCTTGTGGCGAAGCGCTGCCACGGTTAGTCCCATCGGCGCGAGCATGTAGTCCCAGCCGGCTTCCAGGCTTGCGCCGAAGAACGCTTCCTGCAGCCCGATGCACGCCGCCAGCGCAAACACGATCTCATTGTCCGAGCGCGCCTCGCCGCGCGGCGGGACCATGCGCTGACGCAACTGCACCAACTGCTCAGCCTCGGCAGAAACCTCGAAGCCGATGCGCAGCCCCTCGCGTTCCCATGGCGTGCTCACGGGCAGCAGGATGTCCGCATACTTCGCGCTCGGGTTCTCGAAGAGATCGCAATGCACGTAGAACGGCAGCGCGCGCAGTGCCCGCTCACCCATTGCCACATCCGGCTGCGAGAGCAGCGGATTCGTGCCGAACGCGATCAGCGTCGTCACCGCATAGGGCTTCTTGTCGGTGATGGCGCGATACAGGTCGCGCGCGGTGATCCAGCCCTGCGCGGGCGGCCCCAGCGGGCGTTCGGACAATCCCAGGGCCTTGCGCCCCTGCTCCGGACTCAGCAGGTCCAGGCGGCTCACCGCATTGAACGGCGGCTTCTGGTAGATGCGGTTGCCACCGCGCCGGTCGAAGCTGCCTGTCAGCGCGTAGAGGCAGGCAATCGCACGCTCGGCCTGCGTGGCGTTCTCATGCTGGCCGACGCCGGACCAGGCGTGATAGGCAACGCGCCGTGCCGTGCCGATCATGCTCGCGGCATGGCGGATATCGCCCTCCGGAATCCACGTCAGCCGGGCCGCGCGATCGGCGGGATAGCGCGCGCATTCCGCCGCATAGAGCTCGAACGCCGGCTGGCACATCAGCGTGGTCTGGTCATGGCGATCGCCAACGGTCACCTCAAAGGTTCCGCGCAGCGCGATGCGGTCGGGATCATGGCACTGGCCGCCCGCCGGCACGGCCATGCGCTGGTGGGCGTCCCAGACGACAAAGGCGTCTGCCTGCCCGATACCGATGTCGCGCCCGCGCAGCAAGGCGCCATTGTCCTTGCGTACCAGCAGCGGACCGTTTGTCCATTGCCCCACGAAATCGATATCGAAGGCATTGGCCTCGATCAGCAGGTTGGCCAATGCCATGGCCAGCGCGGCATCGCTGCCAGGTTTCACGCGCAGCCATTGATCGGCTTCTTCCGCCAGCCCGGTCTGCCGCGGGTCGACCACGATCAGCCTGGCGCCGGCGGCCCGTCCGGCGCCGATTGCCTCTGCCTGCGACAGCCACGTGTTGGCGGGATTGTGTCCCCACAGAAGAATCAGTTCGGCATTGCGGTAATCCGCCGTCGGCATCCCGCAGCCAAAGGTAAAGGCATGCGCGAAGTCCTTGTGCCAGTTGCAGATCTCGGTGGCGTAGCAGATGTTGGGGCTGCCGTAGAGGCGGACGAAACGCTCGATCCAGTCGATGCTGTCCGACAGCGCCGTGCCACTGGGTGTGGTCACGGCGAAGGCAACCGACTCCGCACCCAGCGTGGTGCGCGCCTCAATCAGGCGCGCGGCGATCTGATCGAGCGCCTCCTCCCATGAAATGCGCACCCACCCTGGATCCGCTGCGCCTTTTGGGTTCGTCCTGCGCATCGGGTGCAACACCCGCTCGGCGCTGTGCACGAGTTCGGGCGCTGCCTTTCCCTTGAGGCACATCGCCTTCCCCGTGGGGTGTTCGCCATCCGGGCGGACCGCAACGAGGGTGTCTCCGTTCACGACATTGATCGTTCCGCAGCGGGAACGACACAGCGTGCAAAACCCCTTCTTTTCGACTTCGCTCATCGCCACTTCCAGCAACTTGTATTCGTGCTGGATGCTAGCTAGCATGGGGCGATATAGCTAATTCATAGTTATGACATTGCAATATCGGAAAAATCGATGCTCCCAACCTTGAAACAGATACAGCACTTTGTGGCAATTGCTGAGACGGGCCAGGTGTCGCGAGCGGCGCAACGCTGCAATGTTTCGCAATCGTCCATGACCGCCTCACTCAAGGGATTGGAAGACGTCGTAGGCGCCCCGCTGTTCTCCCGGCACGCAGCCGGCGTAAAGCTGACCGCGGCCGGCATCCGCTTCCTGCGGCATGCCCAGCAGATCGAGGCGGCGGTACGGGATGCTGTCAGCGCCGCGGCGGTGACCCCCAGCGCGGTGACAGGCGCCATCCGCCTCGGTGTCACCGAAACCATCACGGCGTACGTGCTGCCCAAGCTGCTGCCGGCGCTTGAACAAAAGTTTCCGCTACTCGAGCTCGAAATCCTGGAAAGGCCTCGCGGCGATATCGAGGCCGATATCCAGGCCGGCAAGCTCGACCTGGCATTGCTGCTGGTTTCCAACCTGCCGGAGATGCATCACACCGGCTGCGAAACACTGCTTCGGTCGCCACGGCAACTCTGGGGCCATCCTGACCACCCCCTGATGCAGCTCGAGCAGATCAGCCTGACGGACGTGGCGCGGCACGACTACATACTGCTCGACATGGACGAGCATATTGCCACCGTGATCAAGTACTGGGGGCAGTACGGGCTCACGCCGAGCGTCCGCCTGCAAAGCTGCTCGATCGAAGCCGTCCGCAGCCTGGTAGCGGCGGGACGCGGCGTCTCCATCCTGTCCGACCTGGTCTACCGGCCGTGGTCACTGGAGGGCCAGCGCATCCTGCGCCGCAGCCTTTCCGACCGGGTCCCATCCATGGACGTCGGCCTGATCTGGAGACTCGATCCAGGACCTGACGAGCACACGCATGCGCTGCGAGAGTTCCTGAGGATCGCGCTGCTGGAGACCATGCGTTAGACGTGTTGGCAAAAAAAAAAGCCCGCCGCGTACCCCGGCGGGCCAAGCACTGCTTCTCGTTAAACCGGACTTCAGCGCACCGCCGTCTTCATCCGCGCCGGCACCGCATCCGCCGCCACCGGCGTACGATTCGCCAGCCCCAGCACCACCTGCCAGGCAAACGACACCGCGCCGACGATAAACACCACGTCGCCGAAGGTGCGCACCCAGCGCAGGGTCTGCAGGATGGGCTGCTGCATGAAGGCCTCGCTGCGCGCATACCAGGTGCCATGCTCGACGCTGGCCAGGAACTGGATGATGCCGATCGGCAGCAGGCTGGTGCCGATCATCAGTACCAGGCCGATGTTCAGTCCCCAGAAGGCGGTCTTCATCAGCGTTGGGCTGAGCCGGTAGGCCGGGCGCACGTAGCGCAGCACCAGCAGCGTGAAGCCCAGCGCCAGGAACCCGTAGACCCCGAACAGCGCGGCATGGGCGTGCACTGGCGTGGTGTTCTGCCCCTGGATGTAGTACAGCGCGATCGGCGGGTTGATCATGAAGCCGAACACCCCGGCGCCCAGCATGTTCCAGAACGCCACCGCGACAAAGCACATCAGCGGCCACTTGAGGTCTGCCATCCACGGCGCGCGCCGCTTCAGGCTCCAGTTCTCCCAGGCTTCGTGGCCCAGCACGATCAGCGGCACCACTTCCAGCGCGCTGAACGCGGCCCCCACCGCCATCACCGGCGTGGTGGTGCCGGCAAAGTACAGGTGGTGGAACGTGCCGGGAATGCCGCCCAGCATGAACAGCGAGGCCGAGGCCAGGCTGGCGGCCGTTGCCATCGGGCGCGACACCAGCCCCAGCGTGGAGAAGATGAAGGCCAGCGCCGTGGTGGCAAAGACTTCGAAGAAGCCTTCCACCCACAGGTGCACCACCCACCAGCGCCAGTACTCCATCACCGTCAGGCTGGTGCGTTCGCCGTAGGCCAGGCCCGCGCCGTAGAACAGGCCGATCGCCACCACCGACGAGGTCAGCAGCGCCAGCAGGTTGCGGTCGGTGCCGCGCGCGCGCAGCGCCGGCAGGATGCCGCGCATCATCAGCACCAGCCAGATCAGGATGCCGGCGAACTTGCCGATCTGCCACAGCCGGCCCAGGTCGACATACTCATAGCCCTGGTGGCCCAGCCAGAAGTTCAGGTGCGCAGGTAGCTTCTGCGCGATCGCCAGGTAGTTGCCGGTGAACGATCCCACCACCACGACCACCAGTGCCCAGAACAGGACGTCGACGCCCAGGCGCTGGTACTTCGGGTCCTTGCCGCCGTTGATCAGCGGCGCCAGGAACAGGCCCGCGGCGAGGAAGCCGGTGGCGATCCAGAACAGCGCGCTCTGGATATGCCAGGTGCGCACCAGTGCGTAGGGGAACCACTGCGAGACGTCGATGCCGTAGAACTTCTGGCCCTCGACGGTGTAGTGCGCGGTAAAGCCGCCCAGCAACACCTGGAACACGAACAGCGCCACCACCAGGAACAGGTACTTGCCAAGCGCGCGCTGCGACGGCGTCAGCGCCACGGCCAGCAGCGGGTCGCGTGCCGGCGCCTGCGGCGGCGCGTCTTCCTTGCCGCGCAGGAAGGCCCACGCCCACACCAGGAAGCCGACACCAGCCAGCAGCACCACCACGCTGATCACCGACCACACCACGTTCTCGCTGGTGGGCTGGTTGCCGATCAGCGGTTCATGCGGCCAGTTGTTGGTGTAGGTGGCCTCGTGCCCCGGGCGCGCGGTCGATGCGGCCCAAGCGGTCCAGAAGAAGAAGTGCGTGAGTTGTTCGCGGCGCTCGGCGCTGGGCAGCGTGTTCTCCTTCATCGCGTAGTGCTCGCGCGTGGTGTGCAGCGCGGGCGCGTCTGAGAAGAGCTTGTCGTAGTAGGCGGCTGTATCGGCAATGGCCTGCGCGCGGCGCTTCGACACAGTCAGCACGTTGGTGGCCGGATCGGTGGCATTGCCGCGGTATTCGGTGCGCAGCTGCTCGCGCAGCGCGGCCTGCGCCGGCGCGTCGAGTTGCGCATAGGGCCGGCCGTGTGCGTCCTGCGCGGCCAGCTCCAGCCACGCGGTCAGCTCGCGGTGCAGCCAGTCGGCGGTCCAGTCCGGCGCCTGGTAGGCGCCGTGGCCCCAGATGGAGCCCAGCTGCATGCCGCCCACGGACTGCCAGGCGGTCTGGCCGTCCAGGATCTCTTCACCGGTGAAGAGCGTGCGGCCCTCGGTCGTGACGACCTTGGCCGGTATTGGCGGGGCCTGCCGGTACACCTCGACGCCGTAGTAGCCGAGCAGGGAGAACGTGACCGCCAGCACGGCGATCAGCAGGAACCAGAGTCTGCGGTAGGAACGCATGATGCGAAGTCGTTGGTTATGGTGGCGGGCGGGCTCAGGCGTGCGTCGAGCAACCGCAGCCGGTGGCTTGCGCGGCGGCGGCGGGCGCCGTGGCGATCTCGAACAGCACGTTGTTTTCCAGGTGGATGTGTTCCATCAGGTCTTCGCGCAGCGTGCGCAGGCCCAGGTAGAGCGCGCGCCAGGTATTGCAGGCCGCGCGCGGCAACGTGATGTCGTTGGTCAGCGCCGCCAGCCGCTGCAACGCCACGCCGTGGTCGTCATGCTCGGCGCGCATCACCGTGATCGGCCGGCCCGCGGCGGCATGCAGGCCGCGCGACAACATCGGGAACAGCACCTGCTCTTCCTTCTGCATATGCGTTTCCAGCTCGCCCAGCATCTCGCTCAGGTGGTCGGCCAGGCCAAGCGGGCAATCGGGCCGGTCGCCGTGGACCTGCTCGACGCGCCGCGCCAGGCGGATCAGCTCGGGCAACTGCTCGCGATGGCGCGCATGGAAGCGCGTGAGGATATGGTCGATCAGCTCGGCCGGCGCCGCCGTGTTCCAGTCCTGCGACGACGGCCCGGCTTCGTCCTGCAGCGCGCGCAACTGGGCGTCGATGGTGCCGACGGCAGCCGCATCGAGACCCATTTGCTGCGCGGCGTCGCGCAGGGTCTGCTTGCCCCCGCAGCAGAAGTCCAGGCCGTAGTCGTGGAAGACCCGGGTGGCACCGGGGATCAGGCGGGCCAGCTGGCCAAGCGAGTGGTCCTGCATAGTCATGATTGGTTTCTCCGTGTGGAAGTTATGCCTGCATGACTTACGCGAGGAGCGTGCCTAAAAAAAATCTATCCGGATCAATGACTTGAAACATTGATGGTGATTAATACCCTATACTTCTCGCGGTACTTATTACCCTGACGGTGTTTTTCACCATGCTACCAAGCGCGATGTATCCCGAGTTGCTGGCCGATCTTGTCACCGACCTGCCGCACGCCGTGCGCCTGCAGCGGCTGGTCAGCATGCTGCGCACGCATTTCCGCTGTGGCGCGGTGGCGCTGCTGCGGCTAGAGGAAGACCACCTGCGCCCCATTGCGGTCGATGGCCTGGTGCGCGATGCGCTGGGCCGGCGCTTCGCGGTCGGCCTGCATCCACGCCTGGCCGCCATCCTGGCGCGGCGCGGGGTGACCTGCTTCCACCACGACAGCGTGCTGCCCGACCCGTATGACGGCCTGATCGACGAGCACGTCGGCGAGCCGCTGCCGGTGCATGACTGCATGGGCACCAGCCTGGCCGTGGACGGGCAGCCCTGGGGCGCGCTGACGCTGGACGCGCTGGCGATCGGCACCTTCGATGCCGCGGCCCAGGCCGAGCTGCAGCGGCTGACGGTGATCGTCGAAGCGGCCATCCGCACCACCCGGCTGGAAGGCGAGATCCGCGCGCTGCAGCTGGCACGCGGCACGCCCGATGCCGACGAAGGCACGGCCCAGCATGGCGACATCAGCGGCGAGATCATCGGCCAGAGCGAGGCCATCGCCAATCTGCTGCATGAGCTGGAAGTGGTGGCCGATACCGACCTGCCGGTACTGCTGCTGGGCGAGACCGGCGTCGGCAAGGAGCTGTTCGCGCACCGCCTGCACCGCCAGTCGCGCCGGCGCGCGCAGCCGCTGGTGCATGTCAACTGCGCGGCGCTGCCGGAGTCGCTGGCTGAAAGCGAGCTGTTCGGCCACGCGCGCGGCGCCTTCTCGGGCGCGACCGGCGAGCGCCCGGGGCGCTTCGAGGCCGCCGACGGCGGCACGCTGTTCCTCGATGAAGTGGGCGAGCTGCCACTGGCGATCCAGGCCAAGCTGCTGCGCACGCTGCAGAACGGCGAGATCCAGCGGCTGGGCTCGGACCGCCCGCGCCGCGTCAACGTGCGCGTGATCGCCGCCACCAACCGCAACCTGCGCGAGCATGTGCGCGACGGCTCGTTCCGCGCCGACCTTTACCACCGCCTGTCGGTCTACCCGATCCCGATCCCGCCGCTGCGCGAGCGCGGCAACGACGTGCTGCTGCTGGCCGGGCGCTTCCTGGAGCTGAACCGCGCGCGCCTGGGGCTGCGCAGCCTGCGGCTGTCAGGCGGTGCGCAGGATGCGCTGCGCAGCTACCGCTGGCCCGGCAACGTGCGCGAGCTGGAACACGTGATCAGCCGCGCGGCACTGCGTGCCGTCAGCCGCGGCGCGGGCCGCAATGACATTGTGACGCTGGAGCCTGAACTGCTTGATCTCGACGGACTGGATGTGCCCGCGGCACGCCATGCCGGCGCCGGCATGGCCAGCGCGTTCGCCGCCCCGGCGCTTGCTGCAGGCATCACCCTGCGCGACGCGGTGGAGCAAACCCAGCGGGCCTGCATCGAACAGGCGCTGCAGGACCAGGGTGGCAACTGGGCCCAGGCGGCACGCCAGCTGGGCATCGATGCCAGTAACCTGCACAAGCTGGCCAAGCGGCTGGGATGCAAGTGATTGACACACTTGGGTGCCAGGATGCCGACATGGCGATGCGCGCCGTTACCGCATAAGCTAGTCCGGGTGCCGCCCCCATCGCGGCATCGCCGTGTGCGGCAACTGCCGCCCCGCTGCGCGCACGCCCACCACCGGAGATTCCCGTGATGATGACCGCAACGCAAGCCTTCTGGCCGCTCGGCTTCTGGCCGTTTCCCACCTTCTACTCCGGCGCGCACCAGTTTGAGGCCATGCAGGCTGACCTGGCAGACAACTGGCGCCGCATGGCCGAACTCAACCTGGAGTTCGCCCGCTCCGTGTATGAAGAACTGCAGTTCGATGCCATGGGCTCGATCCTCGCGCCGGAGCCAGAGGCCTTCTACGCGCGCGAGATTGCCTGCGAGCTGCCGTTGATCGGCGGCCCGCTGCACTATGCGTCGGCCATGCTGGAGCTGTGCGCCCGGGCCCAGCAGAAGTGGATCGATGGCTGGGGCCACCTGCTGACGCGGGGCCTGATGCCGGACTGGCAAGGCATGCAAAGGAACGTCACCGATATCCCCTTCTGGCAGGTCCGCGAAACCCCGCGGCCGGCATGACCCGGCCACCCCGCCTTGCCCCGTCGCGGTGATCATCCCGATCTGTTCGCTCGACACCAGGTAGTGGGGCGCCCCGCGCCCCTTGCCTGCCACCTGTTGCATCGGCGCACCCACGGCCAAGCCAGCCGCGCAGCCCGGTATCATGCTGGCTGACGAGATCGCGAATCGCCGGAACCAACGCCCGGGTCTCGGGACGCGCTCCGCCTTCAATGCCCTCATACTCCCTGGTTCTCCTGCTTACCGTCGCCGTGGTTGTCTGCATCGGCATGGCCATCGCCACCTGGCCCCGGCGCGACGATCCGACCGTCCAGGCGTTCCTGGTATTGGCTTTCGGCGCGGCGACCTGGAGCGGCGGCCGCCTGCTCGAGATCAGCTCCACGGACCTGGAGGGGCGCATCCTGTGGGCCAAGGTCCAGTACCTCGGGATCGTCGCCGTGCCGATCGGCTGGCTGGTGGCGATGGTGCACCTGAGCCGCCCGCGCTATGTGGTGCCCTGGTCCAGGCTGTGGCTGCCCGTGCTGGTGGCCGTGGTCACCGTGGTGATGGTCTTCACCAACGAGCGCCACCGGCTGATCTGGCCGCGCATCACGCTGATGCCTCCCGGCGTATTGCCCGGCGCGGTGTTCGACCATGGCGTCGGCTATGCGGCAGTGGCCGTCTGGTCGTACCTGCTGCTGGGGGTGAGCCTGTATTTCCTGGTGACGGCCGAAGTGCCCAACGGGGCCTTGTCGCGCCGGGGCCGCGCCATCCTGGCGTCGGGCCTGGCCCTGCCCCTGGTTGCCAATGTCGCCTACCTCAACCGCTGGACCGGGCAGCTGGGCGGGGACCTGACGCCGGCGACGTTCTCGCTGATGGCGGCGCTGGTCTGGTTCTGCGCGCTGCGCACGCACCTTGACGATATCGGCCACTACGCCCGCCTGCGGGTATTCGATGCCCTCAGCGAGGGCTGCGTGATCGTCGACAGCCATGGCGCCATCGTCGAATTCAATCCGGCCGCCGCGCAGCTTTGGCCGGCCCTGCGCCGCGGCGACCCCCTGCCCTCCGGCTGGGAAGCCGCGCTGCAGCACTCGCCTGCCGACACTGCCAACCTCGCGGCCACGCCTTTCGTGCCGCCGGGCGCGCCCTTCGAGCTCACAGTGGAAGGGGTCGCCCGCCTGGACGGCAGGCAGATTGGCAGCCTGCTGTTCCTGCGCGACATCAGCCGCTTCCAGTCGCGTGAGCTGGCCCTGACCGCGCGGCTCGGCCAGACCGAAGAGCAGTTGTGGCAGGTGCAGGCCGACCTGGACATCGACGCCCTGACCGGCATCCGCAACCGGCGCTACTTCCAGCGCGAGTCGATCGCGGCCGTGACCCGGGCGTGCGAGCGCAACCAGGCGCTGGGCCTGCTGATCCTGGATGTGGACCAGTTCAAGCAATACAACGACCTGCATGGCCACGTGGCCGGCGACGACTGCCTGCGGCAGATTGCCGGCGCCCTGACCCGCACGCTGTCCGGCGAGCAGTTCTGCGCCCGGCTGGGCGGCGAGGAATTCGCGGCGGTGCTGCCCGGCGCCACGCGCGACGAGACCCGTGACGTGGCGCGCCGCATGGTGGCCGTTGTGCGCGATCTCGGCATCGCGCACAACGGCACGCCGGTGCAGCCGGTGGTCACCATCAGCGTGGGCGCGGTCTGCGCCGTGCCGGAAGCGCCGCGGCTGGAGCCGCTGCTGCACCGCGCCGACAGCGCGATGTACCGGGCCAAGCGCGCGGGACGCAACCGCTTCATGCTGGACGGCGACGCCTGAGCGCCACGGCTACGACGCCGCACCGGCCCGCCCCACGGTGGCCCCGTGCAAGGCCACCAGCCGCGCCGCCGCCTGGCTGACCCATGCGGGCCGCGGCGCGGCATCGAGCCAGTACTTGACCTCCAGGCCCAGCGCGGTATCGCCGCTGATCACCAGCCGCCGCTGGAAGAACAGCGTGTCGGTATCGGCCTCGCCGCCCAGCAGGCGCAGGTAGTCGACCGCGCAGGCGCGCAGCGTCAGCTCAGGTTCGGCGTCCGACGCAGCGGCACGAAAGCGTCCGCCTTCGCAGCGGAACGACACGGCCAGCCCAAGATCCTGCACCGTCAGCAGGAAGGCGTGTCCATCCAAGGCCGCCGGTGGCTCCAGCCATCCCGCGCGGCGCGCCAACTCCAGCGCCGCCACCAGCGGCAGCGCCCGGGCACGGGCGGGCATGCGCCGGTGCACGCCCGCGATCAGCTTGTGCAGCGCGCTCATGCCCGGGCCTCCCAGGCAATGCCCGTGCTGCCGTGCCAGTAGCCGTTGCAGGGCTGGGCGCCGGCCGGCGTGATGCCGCTGGCAGCGGGTGCCTGTTCACCTGCACGAATCGCCGCGAGCTGTTGCACCACCTGCAGCGTGCCGGATGAATGCGGGCTCACGCGCAGCATCCCCACCCCCATCCGCGCCATCGCCAGCGCCTCTGCGCACAGGTCCAGGCAGGTGGCGCTCTGCGTCTGCACGCCGTTGAGCGTGAAGAACGCCTGCCCTTCGCCGGTGGCGGCCACCAGGCCGTCGGGATAATCCATGCAGCGGAACTCGCAACTGTCCTTGCGCAGGCGATGGTGGCGCGCGGTAAAGCAGCGTGCCGAGAACGCCAGCGGCAGGCGGCCCCAGACAAAGGCTTCCACGCGCATGCCCGTGGGGCGCGCCGCTGCCAGCGCAGCCAGCGTGCCGCCGTCCATCTCCACCGGCACGACGCAGCCAGCCGCGCCCAGCCCGGCCAGCCACGCCAGCGTATCGGCGTGGTAGACATTGAGGTGGGGGCCGCCGACAAAGGGCCGCCCTTGCATACAGCGCACCGCGCCAAGGTCGTTGGCTTCGACCAGGTAGTCGTCCTGGGCGCAGGCGCGCCGCATCCAGGCGATGTCGGTATCGGACTCCACCAGCACCGGCGTCGACAGCACCACCTCCTTGCCGGCATCGCGCAGCATCTGCGCAATCTCCAGCCATTGCGCATGGCGGACTTCATGGCGGCGCGTGCAGACGGTCTCGCCGAGGTAGACGCGGTCGACCGGCGCATCGGCGACCGACGCATAGAACTGCATCACGGCCTCGCGCGGCCAGTAGTACAGCAGCGGGCCCAGGGCGATGCCGAAGTCGGGCATCGCTATGGCTTGCGGCATCGCGGCCGCGGCAATCTCTGGCATGGGAAGCTCCATCATGGCCGGTTCAAGGCAGATCGATGTCATGGGTGTCACCGCCACGGCCGGTCGTAGGCGCCTTGCGTGACCTGGTCGCCTTCGGCATGGCGCCCCAGCGTGCTCTGCCACTCTTGCCGCGGCACGAAACGCGCCGGATCGGCGCAGGCCGCGTCGATGGCCGCGCGCAACACGCCGACCACATCGCCCACATAGCGCGGGCTGCGCTGCCGGCCTTCGATCTTGATGGCTGCGATGCCCATGTCGATCAGCGCCGGCAGCAGCGACAGCGCATTGAGGCTGGTCGGCTCTTCCAGCACGTAGCCGCGCTCGCCCTCCACCTCGAAGCGGCCCTTGCACAGCGTGGGATAGCCGGCCGGCTCGCCCGGCGCATAGCTGTCGATCAGGATGCCCGACAGCCGCGCTTGCATGGTCCCGTCCTGCTCGGTCCAGCGCACCGCGTGCGCGGGCGAGCAGACGCCCTTGTTGTTGGGCGAGTCGCCGGTGGCGTAGGACGACAGCAGGCAGCGCCCCTCGGCCATCACGCACAGGCTGCCGAAGCCGAACACCTCCAGCTCCACGCTGGTCTGGCGCGCCAGCTTGCCGATCTGCGCCAGCGACAGCACGCGCGGCAGCACCACGCGGCGGATATGGAAGCGCTCGCGCATCAGCTCGATGGCGTCGGCATGCGTGGCCGAGCCCTGCACCGACAGGTGCAGCCGCAACCCCGGATGGCGCTCGCAGGCATAGCCCATCAGGCCGGCATCAGCCATGATGACCGCGTCGGCGCCAAGGTCCGCCGCCGCATCGACCGCGCGCTGCCATTGAGCCACCGCGCCCATCTGCGCAAAGGTGTTGATGGCGAACAGCACCTCGGCGCCGCGCGCGTGGGCTTCGGCCACGCCGGTGCGGATGTCGGCCTCGGTAAAGTTCAGGCCACCGAAGTTGCGCGCGTTGGTGGCATCGCGCAGGCCCAGGTAAACCGCGTCGGCGCCATGCTGCAGCGCCATGCGCAGGGCTGCCAGCGAACCGGCGGGCGCAACAAGCTGGGGCCGGCGCGGCACGCTCGCCGCGGCGGATAGGGCTGGAGAGGCAGGGGTCATCGGTGATGGCGCCGGCGGCGGCGCGAAGATGAGGACAGCGGCCGATGCTAGCCAAGCACTTGCAGCAGGGGCTTGACCGCGCGCAAACCCACGCCAACGGCACACCGCCCGCGTTGGCCTATGCCGGTTGGCGTAGGCCGATGGCAGGCCACCACCGCGCGCTTGACCTGCAGCAAACGCCGGCCCGTACCGCTGTGCCACGCTTGCCCGGTCATCCCCGCGGCTGGCCGCACGCCGGCCCCGCGCCCACCCTCTTCCGGAGACCCGTTTATGAATCACCCCTGGTTCAAGCTGGCCGGCCGCCGCCTGCTGCCCATCGTGCAGGGCGGTATGGGCATCGGCATCTCGGCCCACCGGCTGGCCGGCGCCGTCGCGCGCGAGAACGGCGTCGGCACCATCGCCAGCATCGACCTGCGCCACCACCACCCCGACCTGATGGAACGCACCCGCGGCAGCCGTGACAAGCCCGCCATCGAAGCCGCCAACCTCGAGGCGCTGGATCGCGAGATCCGTGCCGCGCGCACGGCGTCCGAGGGCCGCGGGCTGATCGCCGTCAACGTGATGAAGGCCGTGGGCTCGCACGCAGCGCTGGTGCGGCAAGCCTGCGAAAGCGGCGCCGATGCCATCGTCATGGGCGCCGGCCTGCCGCTGGACCTGCCCGAGCTGACCGCCAGCCACCCCAGGGTGGCGCTGATCCCGATCCTGTCCGAGGCACGCGGCATCGGCCTGGTGCTGCGCCGCTGGATGAAGAAGGGCCGGCTGCCCGATGCCATCGTGGTCGAACACCCGGCGCATGCCGGCGGCCACCTGGGCGCGGCCACCATCCAGGACTTGTCGGAGCCGCGCTTTTCGTTTTCGCGCGTGCTGGCCGAATGCCGCGAGCTGTTTGCGCAGCTGGGACTGGCCTGGGACAGCATTCCGCTGATCCTGGCGGGCGGCATCGACAGCCATGCCAAGGTGCGCCACTGGCTGGGCGAGGGCGCCGCCGCGGTGCAGCTGGGCACGGCCTTCGCCGTGACCGAGGAATGCGATGCCCACCCGGCCTTCAAGCAGGTGCTGGCCACGGCGCGGCCCGAGACCCTGCGCGAGTTCACCAGCGTGGCCGGGCTGCCCGCGCGCGCGGTGCTGACGCCGTGGCTGTCGCGCTACCTGTCGAGCGAGTCGCGGCTGCAGCGCCGCGCCAAGCCGCGTGAATGCCTGGAGGGCTTCGACTGCCTGCAGGCGTGCGGGCTGCGCGACGGCGTTGCCCGCATCGGCCAGTTCTGCATCGACCTGAAGCTGGCGCAGGCCGTGCGCGGCGACGTGGAGCGCGGCCTGTTCTTTCGCGGCCGGGGTGCGCTGCCCTTCGGCGAAGCCATTCGTCCGGTGGCGGAGCTGATGCACTACCTGTTGACCGGGGAAAAGCCTGCGGGACTGACCCAAGCCCCGACACCAGCCTGACGCATGCCTGTCATGCACGCCGTAGCCAACGCCGCGCGAACAAGGCTCCCCTCGCCCGCTCGCGGGAGAGGGGTGGGGGAGAGGGCCGGAGTATCTACGAAGGGAGGCGCGTCGGTGTGCCAGCGCCTGCCCTCTCCCCCGGCCCCTCTCCCGCAGGCGGGAGAGGGGAGCAAACCGGCAGCATGGGGACCTTGTCAGCAATGCGCGGCGGCAACCCGCCGCGCTTGCGCATCTCCCGCATGCATCGCAACGCTCCCAGCAGCTGCCACCCCAGCCATGCATTGGCGCCCGCCAGCAGCAGGCCGCCAGCGCGGGCCAGCGGCGCCGGCGCCAGCGGCACCGCCAGCAGCAGCACGTAGGCCGCCAACAGCAGCCATGCCTGCCGCCGTTGCCGGCCCGGCACGATGATGGCCTGCATGGCCGGCACCCGCGCGCGCGGCGGCAGCAGCCGACGCAGGTGCAACCAGACCAGGAACGGCACGATCTTGCCGAGCATGGCCGTGACCGGCAGCACGCCCACGCCGACCAGCGCCATGGTGCCGGCCCACCATGCCAGCGGCAGGCCGGCGGCGGGCAGCACGACTGCCGCCGCCCCCAGCAGCGCCGCGCCCACCATGCTGGCGCATGCCACCGGCCAGAGCAGCCAGAGCGGATCATGGCGCCGCCGCGCGCGCAGCGTGCCGGCCAGTCCGCACGCGCCCACCACCGCCACGAACGCCAGCCACGCGAGCAGCACGCCATGCGCCAGTGCCCGGTGATCCGGCCACAGCATTGCCGCGGCGCTGAACAGCGCCAGCGGCAACCAGTGCGCCATGGGCAGCCAGCGCCCGATCGCCGCCGGCAGGCGCGGCGCCTGCCAGAACATCGGCAGCACGGTGGTGGCCACGCCGGTCACCAGCGCCGCCAGCCAGCCGCCCAGCGCCCACGCCATATGCAGGCCAAGCCAGCGCTCCACCGGCACGCGCCACCAGCCGCCGAAGGCGCCGGCCAGCACCATGCCGCACAGCACCGCGACCATCAGCGGCGCGCCGATGCCGGCAAGGGTGCGCGTGGTGGCATCCACTGCGGCCACGCGCCGGCCAGCAGCCAGCAGGATGGCCCCGGCCAGCAACTGGATCACGGCCACGGCCGCCGCCGCCTGCATCGCCACGGGTTCGCCGCCGAGCAGGCCAATGCCCAGGGCAGTGGCCACGCCCGCGCCAGCCGCGGCCATGAACGGCGCAAGCAGCCCCGCACCCGGCACGGCCACGCCGGCCACCACCGGCATCATCTGGAACAGCGCGCCCACCATGACCGGCAGCAGCATGCCCAGCGCCAGCACATGCACCGCCACCAGCGCCAGTGGCGCAAAGCGGTCCGGCAAGCCGCCGGGCGGACCGGTGGCAAGCAAGACTCCCGCCGCGGCGCCAAGCCACGGCGCCGGCATCAGGCAGCCGAAGACCACGGCCGGGCGCGGGGCGCGTTCATAGTCGAAATTGGCTGCCTTCACGCCTCGCTTCTCCCCTTCAATGTTGGGACCCGATGCTAGGCCAGGGCAGGTCGTGGGGATTTGACCGCAGCCAAGTCCGACGGCAAATCCCCGCGCCATGCGGCGGAGCGATATATCACGACGTGACAGGCCTGGTGTGGGGCGACATCCCCGGCGATGCGCCGCCGACCGCACATACACCGCACCGAAGCCGGGTTTTCTTGATCTGGCGCAGGAAGCCCCGCCTGCTGCGCAGGGAAAATGGCTTCCACTGCCAGCGCACAGCGATGCACGCGCTGGCCGCCGGGCCACCACCCGGCTTCCCTGACTGGTAGCCCCCGATACCGCCATGTTCCGAACCGATCCTCCAGCCGCCAGCGCCACGGCGGCCTCCGGCGCTGCCGGCCTGCCGGCGCTGCGCGACCGCCTTTCCACCCGCATCATCTCGCTCTCGCTGGCCGTGCTGCTGGTGGTGCTGGGCATGATTGCCGGCACGCTGTGGCTGTCATGGAAGCTGGAAGGCGCGGGTGCCGCCATCAATGACGCCGGCAGCCTGCGCATGCGCGCCAACCGCGTGGCGATCGAACTGACGCTGGCACAGGCGCGCCAGGGCAATGCACTGGCCGAGCAGGTGCAGGCGCTGGACACCACGCTGGCCCTGCTCAGGAAAGGCGACGCGGCGCGCCCGCTGTTCCTGCCGGACGAACCCGCCATCCATGCGCAGATGACCCGGGTCACGCAGGACTGGCAGCAACGGCTGCGCCCGCTGGCGGTGGCCGGACCGGGCAACGACGCCGCGCCGGCACGCTATATCGCCGCACTGCCCGGCTTCGTCGCGCAGGCCGATCGCCTGGTCGGCATGATCGAGCATGACAGCGCGCGCAAGACCGACTGGCTGCGCGTGTCGCAGATCGCGCTGGCGGCAATGGCGTGCGTGGGCACCGTGGCCGTGATCTACCTGCTCTACCTGTGGATCATCCTGCCGGTGCTGCGGCTGCAGGACGGCCTGCGGCGCATGGCCGCGCGCGAGTTCTCGCTGCGCCTGCCGGTTGAAAGCCGCGACGAGTTCGGCACCCTCAGCGAAGGCTTCAACCGCATGGCCGGCGAACTGCAGGGGCTGTACCACGACCTGGAGGCGCGCGTGGCGCAGAAGACCGCGGAGCTGGAACGCCAGAACCGCGACCTCGAGACGCTCTACGACATGGCCGCCTTCCTGAACCAGGCCGCCGATGCCGAGGCCATGGCGCGCGGCTTCCTGGAGCGCGTGATGCGCCAGTTCGATGCCGATGGCGGCAGCGTGCGCGTGCTGGACAGCCGCCACGGCAGGATGCACCTGCTGGCAGCCGCCGGCCTGCCGGCCGCGCTGGCCGAATCCGAATCCTGCGCGACGGCCAACGCCTGCCATTGCGGCGACGCCACGCGCGAGGCCGTGGTCGCCGTCGTCGACCTGCGCGCGGCGCAGCGCCACGGCGCCGCCGGGGATGCCACGCCCTGCAGCCGCAACGGCTTCCAGTCGCTGGCGGCCTTCCGCATCGAAAGCCAGCGCGGCGCCACCGGCGTGTTCGCGCTGCACTTCCGCACGCCGCGCGCGCTGCCCCCGTCAGACCGCCAGATGCTGGAAACACTGGGCCAGCACCTTGGCACCGCGCTGGAACACCTGCGCCTGTCCGCGACCGCGCGCCAGCTGGCGGTGGTGGAAGAGCGCAATCTGGTGGCGCAGGGCCTGCACGACAGCATCGCCCAGGGCCTGAACTACCTGAACCTGCAGGTGCAGCTGCTGGACGCCGCGGTCGAGCGCGACGACCTGGCCGAGACCCGCGAGATCGTGCCGATGCTGCGCCACGGCGTGGAAGAGAGCTACCAGGACGTGCGCGAACTGCTGAACAACTTCCGCTCGCGGCTCGGCACCGGCGAGCTGCGCCCGGCGGTGGAAGAGACCGTGGGCCGCTTTCGCCGCCAATGCCGCACCGAGGCCACGCTCGCCATTGACGAGAGCGGCGGCGCCTGGCCGTTGGCGCCGGAGCAGCAGCTGCAGGTGCTGTTCATCCTGCAGGAGGCGCTCTCCAATGTGCGCAAGCACGCCATGGCGGCGCACGTGGCGGTGGCGCTCAGCCACGGCCGCGATTTCCGGCTGGTGGTGCAGGACGACGGCGAGGGCTTCGATCCGGAGGAACTCGCCACGCGCGCCGAAGCGCATATCGGCCTGAACATCATGCGCGAGCGCGCGGCGCGGCTGGGGGCGCAGCTGCACGTGCAGGCCCGCCCCGGCCACGGCGTGCGCATCGAATTGGTGCTGCCCGCCGGCCGCTCTTCCGGCGCCCGCGAGCTCGCCGACACCCGCCCCGCCCCCACGACCACCGAGACCCAGCCATGACCATCCGCATCCTGCTGATCGACGACCACACCCTGTTCCGCTCCGGCATCCGCGCGCTGCTGCAGCGGCAGGCCGACTTCGAGATCGTCGACGAAGCCGCCGACGGCGTGGAAGGCATCAAGCGCGCCAAGCAGCACCGCCCCGACGTGATCCTGCTGGACCTGAACATGCCCGGCCTGTCCGGCCTGGAGGCCCTGCAGCTGCTGGTGGAAGACCTGCCGCAGACCGCCGTGATCGTGCTGACGGTGTCGGAAGAAGCCGAGGAACTGGCCGCCGCGCTGCGCGGCGGCGCGCGCGGCTACCTGATCAAGAATATCGAGACCGAGGCGCTGATCGCCGGCATCCGCCGTGCCGCAGCCGGCGAGCCGGTCATCTCCGACAGCATGACCGCCAAGCTGGTGGCCCAGTTCCGCGCACCCGCACCGGTGGCCGCGGCGCGCCAGGACGAAGCGCCACGGCTGACCGCGCGCGAGCGCGAGATCGTGCAGGGCCTGGCGCGCGGCGAAAGCAACAAGGAGATCGCGCGCGACCTGGGCGTGGCGGAAAGCACGGTGAAGATCCACGTGCAGAACATCCTGAAGAAGCTGAACCTGGCCAGCCGCGTGCAGGTGGCCGTCTATGCCGTCGAGCACGGGCTGAACGCAGCGTGCTGAACGCGGCGCAGTGTCCGCCACGACAGCCCTGCATGTGCCCCCCACACCCCAGCGTCGTCCGATTCCTACACCGATATCAGCCCTAGTCCGGGGGGATGCCGGCACCCCCTGATCTAGGCTGAACTGTAAGCAGTTGGCTCTCCGAGACCACCCCGGTCCGGAAGCCCCCGGCTTGCCAGATCCACGAACAAGGAGCACGCCATGGGAATCGGCACCATCCTCCTGATCATTCTTGTCCTGCTGCTGCTCGGCGCACTGCCGGCCTGGCCCTACAGTTCCGGCTGGGGCTACGGGCCTAGCGGCGGCCTGGGCCTGATCGTCCTGATCGTGGTGCTGCTCGTGGTGCTTGGCCGGATCTAGGCCAGCCTGCGGGCGATGCACGCCGGCACGCGCACGCAGCGGCGCCGGCGCGGGGCTACCCTTGTCGCTGCCGCGCCGGCGCCCTATAACGAAGCGCGGGCGTGTGTCACCGCATCGCCCGGTTCCTTCCCCCTTTCGCAAGGAGACTCAGATGCCAGCCAAATCCAAGGCGCAACAGCAGGCCGCAGGAGCGGCGCTCTCCGCAAAGCGCGGCGAAAAGAAGGCCGGATCGCTCAAGGGACCTTCCCGCTCGATGCATAAGTCGATGAGCGAGAAGGAACTCGACAAGATGGCTTCGACCAAGACCAAGGGCCTGCCGAAGCACAAGTCGGACACCTGATCTGGGACCAAGGTCAGCATCCTGCCGGCCAGCCCCTCTCCCGCAAGCGGGAGAGGGGAGCACCCAAGCGGTCTGCCAAGGCCATCTCGCTATCTGGCACCGCCCTTCTTTCCCCCGACTCTCCCCCTCACCGGCCCGCCGCAATAGCCCGGCAGCCGTCTTGCCCGGGCGCTGCGCGCCAGCCGGATCGACTCCGCCAGCGCCAGCCCGAATCCCGCAACGCTGCCCAGGTCCTGTTCCACCCGCTCGCGCAGGAAGCCGGCCCATGAGAGTTCACCGGCAGCGCTGCCAGGCTTGCGGTAGGCCCCGGCCTCGCGCGCAAAGGCCGCCAGGCTGCGATAGGGATCGTCGCGCATGCCCCGCACGGTGGACGGCAGCACCTTTGGGCCCTGCAGCTTGCCGTGCTCGTCATAGGGATGGACATGGCCGAGATGGCGCATCCGTTTCCAGAACGCCGACGGGCTCAGGCGGCTGAAGTCATGCAGCACGCGCACGGGTGCCTGCTCGTAGCCGAGATCCAGCCACGCCCGCGCCCAGTGATGGTGATCGACGATATGGAGGCCGCCGCCCGGCCCGGCCACGGTCTTGATGCGATGGCGGCGCATGAAGCGCCGCAGCGCCGCGCGGTCGTCCGGGTTCGCGTGGCGCTGCGTGACGTCCATCTTGTAGCTGACATGGGCATAACCCAGCGTCAGCTGGGTCGGGCGCAGGCGAGCCAGTTCGGAAACGGCCTTGCTGCGCGGCGCGCCGTGTTCAGCGCGGCGCTCAGTCGTGCCCGGCACGCTTCTGGTCAACGAAGTGCTCAAGCTCGCTGCCCGGGTCTTCGTTGCCGGTGCTCTCTTCGGCAACCGCCTCGCGTGCGAGCGGGCGCGGCCAGTATTCACCCTCGCCGTCGCATACGGGCTCGCCGTGGCGGGCGGGATTGAAATCCGTCCACTGGCCGCATTCCCAGTTGCCTTGCGCGCGTTCCAGCCCGCTCGCACCGGCCTCGCGCAGCACGTCCACGGCAACGGAACCAAGGCCGTTGTTGACGCACGCCGCCAGCATGACGCGGTCCACCGCGCCGCTGTCCGGCGCACTGTCCTGCCCCACCGACATGATGGATACATCCCACACGGAGAAGCCGCGCGCGAACAGGGTCCGTGCCACGTCTTCGGCGCTGGCAAGCGAATCGAAACGTCCGGCTACGATCGCTGACATGATGACTGACTCCCATGATGGTGGCGATGGTCATGACTGCTGCCATCCACACTGCAAGAGCCACGCCTGCGTCCACTGTGCGGCACGCCGCGCGCACAGCCTGCATGGCGCGCACGCCGGCGTGCAATATTTGCAAAGGCGGCCCCGGAACTACATGCCTTGTCCTGGCGCCTCAGCCGTTGACGACCTCGCCGCCGTTGATGTGCAGGATCTGCCCGGTGATATAGCTGGCCGCGTCAGACGCCAGGAACACAAAGCCCGCCGCCACCTCGAACGGTTGTCCCGGACCAGGATGTCGAGCTTGCCGTACTGCTGCAACGCCTGTCGCGCCACGGCCTCGGCATGCGCGTGGTCGGCGAGGTCACCGGCGATTGCCAGGCATTTGCGGCTAGCCCCCTCTACCAGCTCGACGGTCTCGCGCGCATCGGCATGCTCATCGAGATAGGCGATGGCGACATCGGCGCCTTCACGCGCAAAGGCCACCGCAATGGCCCGGCCGATGCCGCTGTCGCCGCCGGTGATCAGCGCCACGCGCCCGCGGAGCCGGCCGCTGCCGACATAGTCCTCGGCGCCACTGTCCGGCTGCGGCCGCATGGCGGCCTCCAGGCCCGGCTGGCGCGACTGGTGCTGGGGCGGGATGCTGGTCGGTGTGGACATGGCTGGCTCCTGTCTGCGCGGCCGCATTGCGGCCCTCGCAGGTGCCGCGCAAGTTCCATGCCGCAAACGGCGAGCCCACGCCACGCCGCGGCTCCCGCGTCGTGGCCACCGCCCGCCGCCGTGGCTGGCACGCCGCCCGTAACCCTTACATCGCCCGGCAATCCTTACAGCGCGCCGTGCGGCCAGCCCGCATGGCCCCGCCAGCGCGCCGGGGCACGGATATTGCGGCCATTGCAGGCATGAACGTCACCGGCCCGGCGCGGCTGCGGCAGTTGCCGCACCGGCCTGCCGCACCAGGCAGTGCGGCGGAGGACGCCCGGCCCCACAGCCAGGAGGCAACCATGTTCAACTTCCGCAACGACCGCGGCCGCAGCGGCCCCCAAAGCGGCACCGAAACGCAGCGCCGCGAGCGCGGCCCGGCGCAACGGATGCGCGACCAGAGCCGGGGCCGCGGCTCGGAGGACTGGGGACAGGAATGGGGTGAGGACTGGCGCGGTGAAGAAGACTGGGGTGAACGCGGCGGCCGCGCCATGCACTGGCGCGAAGGCATGGAACGCGACCGCGCGCAGCGCGGCGGCCAGCCCAGCTATGGCGGCGGCTACTTTGGCGACGCTGGCAGCGGTGGCCAGTCGTACAGCGGCGGCCAGCGTGTGTACCCGGATGATCCGGGCTACCGGCGCCACGCGCCTTATGCAGCGCAAGCGGGAGCGCCAGGCGGCCAGCGCGCCGGGCGCCGTCCGGTTGGCCCCAAGGGCTACCGCCGCACCGATGAGCGCGTACGCGAGGATGTGTGCGAACGCCTGGCGATGAACCCGTATGTCGATGTCGGCGACGTCAGCGTGGAAGTGGCCAACGGCGTGGTGACGCTGGACGGCACCGTGCGCGAGCGCCGCGAGAAGTACGTGATCGAGGACATTGCCGATGCCGTGTTCGGCGTCACCGAGGTGGACAATCACCTGCGCGTGCAGCGTCAGCCAGGCGCCGCATGGGCGGCGGGCTCCGAGGTCGGCGGCGGCGATGCGGCCGGCACGGATGCTCCGGGGACCTCGCCTGAGCGCACGCTGAACAAGAGTTGATGCGCCCATGCGCCGCCAACCTCGCAAGCTGCGCCCGGGCAGCAAGCTGATGGTGCCGCTGGATGCCCTGCATCCCACCCAGATCACGGTAGGCGGCTACCACGTCGCGCAGAAAGTCCATGTCACGGCGCGTGCCGCCGGAACACCGCGCCGCGTTCCTGGACCGGCATCGCGTGCATCTGGTGATCGGCCCGGAACAGGCCCTGTACGTGGTCGATCACCATCACTGGGTGCGCGCCTGGCACGATCTCGGGCTCACCCATGTGCCGGGCCTGGTGCGCGCCGACCTGAGCGACCTGGACGTGCCGGCGTTCTGGCGCCACATGGTGGCCGAGCATATGGTCCACCCTTACGACGAGCACGGGCGCCGCCGTCCGCTGACGGAATTGCCCGGCGGCATCCACGACATGCGCGACGACCCGTATCGCAGCCTTGAGGCCTTTGTGCAGCTGGCCGGCGGCTATCGCAAGGTCAAGACCGCCTATATGGATTTTCGCTGGGCCGACTATTTCCGCCGCCACGTGGCGGGCCCGTTCGACACCACGCATCACTTTGCCATCGCGCTGGCGCAAGCGTTCCGGCTGGCGCACGCCGCGGGCGCGCGCGGCCTGCCGGGCTATATCGGCCCATTGGGGTGCTGAGTTACCTCCTGGATTGGGCTGTACTTGCTCATCGTTGCGCTCCCACAGAGTGGACCGCCAGTGTCTTGGCTGGTGGGGCTGTTTGGCTTGTCTGCCATGCGGCCGGATGTCGCGCTTGGCACCAAGCCAAGAGCCACCCCCAAACTCCCCATCATCCCCTTTTATCATCCCAAGGATCATACCGATCCGCCTCCCAATAAGGCGAAATCCCGTAATACTGGTGAATGCTGGTCGCCCACTGCGAATCCGCCATGCTGGGCCAGTGGTCCTTGTCAAACCCCGGTGCGGCCTTGAGCCGGTCCCTTTCGACACCGAGCACGAAACACTTGCGCCGCGTGTCGAGCGTGAGCGCGGACCACGGCAAGGCAAAGAGCTTTTCGCCGATGCCAAGGAAGCCGCCCATGGCCAGCACCGCGTAGGCCACGCGCCCGCCCAGCACGTCGATCATGATGTGGTCGATGGTGCCGATATCGTCGCCGGCGGGGTCAACCACCTTGTCGCCCTCGAGCGTGTCGGCTGCCATCACGAATGGGCCGGGGCCCGGGGAATTGCGGTCGACGCCGCCGACGATGGATGCGCCGTGCGGCGGCTGTTCGCCAGGGGATTCAGGTTGGACTCGGGTCATGGATATCTCCGTTTGGCGCGCCGCGGCGCAGGGCACTGGGGCCGCCGCGCCGCGGCACCTGGACTCAGGATGGCGGACATACGCTTCAGCGCTTGGTGGCCGACCCCTTGCGCTGGCCGGCCGGCTTGGCGCCCACGGGCTGCTCTTCGCTGCCCCGTTTGAGCTTCCAGTCGACGTCGTCGCGCGAGGTTTGCGTCTTCTTCTCGGCGTGCATGGCTGCGCCCGGCGAGATCGGGTCGCTGGCCGGGAACGTCATCTCCAGCGAGTCGTCCACGGCGGCCTGGTAGGTCTTGGCTTCCTTGCCCCGTTGCTTGTCGCCGGCGGCGGCCTTGCTGCCTGCGCGGGCCTTGCCTGCGGACGGCCCGCTCACGCGGGCAGCCCGGGACTTGTCGGATTTCGCGCCGGACGGCTTGTGAGCAACCTGCGCGGCCTTGTCGGATTTGCGGCTGGCTTTGGGCATGGTTGTACCCTCCTTGGTTGGGTCATTCATCCATGCAAGGCGCGGGCCAGAAACGGGAGAGGCCAGGAGAGTGGCCGGGAGCGATGCGGGCGCTGTCGTGACGCCGCGTGTATGGCGAGTGTGACAAAGGCCGGCCGGCAAGCGCTACGCGTAGCGCACGCGACAGGCCGGTAAAAACTACATCGATGCGCGGCGCCGCGTCAGGCGCGCATGTGGCGCGGGAACCTGACAGCAATGCAGACGCTGATCCTGTCGCTATAGCAGCCATCGCTTTCCGCGCTCAGCGCCGCCCCGTGCATTTCCACCATGCGGCGCGTCAGCAGCAGCGCGCTGCTCTGCCGGGCCGGGGTCGCACCGTCCGGCGCCGCCCGGCGCCCGAAGAAATCGGTCAGCGCGGCCAGCCGACTGGCGCTGCGCTGCTGGTCCAGCGGCGGGCTCTCGGTGATGCGCAGCTTCACGTGATCCGGCTCGCTGAACACCTGCACGGCGACCGAGCCGCCGGCCGGCGCGCGCCAGATGCAATGCACCAGCAGGTGCCGCAGCAGCGGGGCCAGCCGCACGGCGTCGCCATCGATCAGGTAGGCCGATTCGGACGATTCGGCCGCACCGTCGGTGGCGACCGGCGACAGCAGCACGCCACGGGCTTCGGCCGCGGGACGGCGGTCGGCGATGGCCTGGGCCGTGAGCGCCAGCAGGTCCAGGCGCTGCCAGCGCGGTGCGCCCTCGTCGGCCAGCAGCCGCACGGCTTCTTCCATCTCCTCGATCAGCGCCAGCTGCTGCTGCATGCCGGAGCGAATCCCGTCCAGTGCGCGCTGCGCGGGCGCCGGCGTGGTATCGAAGGCGCGGTCCAGCACGTAGGCCCAGCTCTGGATGGCGTTCAGCGACGAACGCAGATCATGCGCCGATTGCTCGATCAGCGCGCTCACCTCCTGCACGCTGCGCACGGCACCGGCTGGCGAAGAAAGCGGAGCGTCCGGCATCGCGGACTGCGGGGGTTGCTGCGTCATGTGCGGCTCGGCATTGGCACGTCCCCGGCCGGATTGGCCGGGTTGGATGCATTGGACCGAAGCAAGAAACGTGCTGCACAGGCCGCTGCGGGCCCTTGCCGCGGGCGCAACCCCCGCAATCGCAGGCGCAGGCTCACGCCGTCAGCCGGTAGCCGACGATCCGGTGTCGTTGCGCGAGGCGCGCAGCCACTCTGGCAATTCGCCGCGGGCGGCATAATCTTCCAGCCGGTTGTACAAAGTCTTCAGGCTGATGCCGAGGATCTCGGCCGCGTGCTTCTTCACGCCGGCGCATTGCTCCAGCGTGGCAAAGATCAGTTGCCGGTCGGCATCTGCCAGGGACATGCCCACCGGCACCGACACCACCGCCGCGCCCGGCGCCTGCGTGGCCGCAACCTGCAGCGGCACCTGCACCTCGGCGATGAGGTCGTCGTCGGACATGATGAAGGCGCGCTGCACGAAGTTGCGCAGCTCGCGCACGTTGCCGGGCCAGGCGTGCAGGCGCAGGCTGTCCAGCACATTGGGCGCGAAGCGGCGCTGGGTGCCCTGCTCGGCATTGAGCTGGTCCAGCATCAGGTTGGCGATCTGGATCACGTCGTCGCCGCGCGCGCGCAGCGGCGGCAGTTCTACCGGGAACACGTTCAGCCGGTGGAACAGGTCCGCGCGCAGCTTGCCGTCGGCCACCGCATCTTCAGGGTTGCGGTTGGTGGCGGCCAGCACGCGCACATCGGCATGGCATTCGCGGTTGGTGCCCACGCGCATGAAGGTGCCGGTCTCCAGCACGCGCAGCAGCTTGACCTGCAGCTCGGCGGGCATCTCGGTGATCTCGTCCAGGAACAGGGTGCCGCCGTCGGCGCGCTCGAAATAGCCCTTGTGCTGGCGGTCCGCGCCGGTAAAGCTGCCGCGTTCGTGGCCGAACATCTCGCTTTCGATCAGCGTGGGCGAAATCGCGCCGCAGTTGACCGCCAGGAACGGCTGGCGCCGCCGCGACGAGAGCTCATGCACGGTCTGCGCGGCCAGTTCCTTGCCGGTGCCGCTTTCGCCGATCAGCAATACCGTGGCTTCAGTCGGCGCCACGCGCGCAAGCTGGTCGTAGACCACCTGCATCACTTCGGAACTGCCCATCAGCCGGCCGAAACGGCCGTAGCGGCGCAACTCGCCGCGCAGCGAATGGATCTCGGCGCGCAACTCGCCGGTGGTGGCCAGGCGCCTGAGCACGGTCTGCAGCCGCGCCACGTTGATGGGCTTGACCAGGTAATCGGTGGCACCGGCGCGCAGCGCTTCGACCGCGCTTTCCACGCTGGCATAGCCGGTCGTGAGGATCACTTCGACGCCCGAGGCGCCAACCTCGTCGAACAGCTCCATGCCGTTGCCGTCCGGCAGGCGCAGGTCGGCAACGATCGCCTCCGGCATGCGCCAGCCAAGCTGCAGCCGCGCCTCGCGCAGGGTGCCCGCGGTGGCGGAGGTGAAGCCTTCCATGGCCACGATCTCGGCTAGCGCGGCACATGCGTTTTCGTCATCATCGACAATCAGGATGTGGGGCATACGATCCGTCAGTGAGACCTATTGGAAACTTGGGCGAAATCCACTGGCGCCTGCTTTCGCGAGCCACGGCGGCCATTGCTGCCGGGCTCGGGACGCCCGCCGGCGCGCTCCATGCGAGGCGTGGCGCGACGGGCACAGGGGCGGCACGGGTTTCGACTGCGACATTGTCAGTCGGTTGCACAAGTCCACTGCGTAATGCCAGTCTAAGCGGGGGCAGGCACGGTCGTTGCCGGTGTCCGTCTGACACAGCTGTCGGAAGTTTCCGCGCGGGGCCGTGCATCTATGGCAAGCCCCTGCGCCAAAGGCTAGCATAGGAACTTCCCACGACAAACCCGCCCCCGACCGAGGCCTTAATTGTGCCCGTGACCGCCACCACACCGCGGCGCAGCAACGCCGCTCCCCCCTCTGGCCAGCCCGCCAGCCACGCCGCCAGCACTTCCGAGCCGGCACGCGAGGCCGCGCCGCGCCGCGCCATACCCTCGCAGGTCTCGCTGCTGTGGGAAAGCACGTCGCCCGCCATGCAACGGTTGCTGGCCCAGATCGAGCGCGTGGCGCCCACCGACGTCACCATGCTCGCGGTAGGCGAAAGCGGCTCCGGCAAGGAAGTGGTGGCACGCGCGGTGCATGAGCGCAGCGCGCGCCGCAAGGGCCCCTTCATTGCGGTCAACTGCGGCGCGATCCAGCCCACACTGATCGAGTCAGAGCTGTTCGGCCACGAGAAAGGTGGCTTTACCGGCGCGATCGAGCAGAAGGCAGGCTACTTCGAGCAGGCCCATGGGGGCACGCTGTTTCTCGATGAAGTCACTGAAATGCCGCTCGAGATGCAGATCAAGTTGTTGCGGGTGCTGGAAGGCCGCACCTTCCACCGCGTCGGCGGCGACACGCCCATCGCCACGGACGTGCGCATCCTGGCAGCCACCAACCGCGACCCGGTCGAGGCAGCGCGTGCCGGCCAGTTGCGGGAAGACCTGCTGTACCGGCTGGCCGTGTTCCCGCTGCATATCCCGCCGCTGCGCGAGCGGCCCGACGATATCGTGCCGCTGGCACGCCACTTCCTGGCCGAATACAACGCCATGGAGCGCACCGACAAGGCCTTCTCGGCCGCCTCGCTGGAGCGGCTGGTGCGCTATGACTGGCCGGGCAATGTGCGCGAGCTGAAGAACGCCGTCTACCGCGCCTTTATCCTGGCTGACAAGGTCGTGGAAATCGGCAACCCCAACCTGGCCACGCAGCCGCCGCGGCCCACCACGGTGGACGGCGTGGTCAACGTGCGCGTCGGCACCACGCTGGCCGACACCCAGCGCGAAATCATCATGGCCACCCTGGCGCGCTTTGACGGCGACAAGCGCCAGGCCGCGCGCGCGCTCGGCATCAGCCTGAAGACGCTGTACAACCGGCTGGACGCCTACCGCTCCTTGTAAGGCCCCGGCGCGGCCAGCGCGCGCGACAGGGCCTCGATCGCCAGCGGCTTGGTCAGGTGCGCATGGAAGCCGGCCAGCTCGCTGCGCCGCTGGTCTTCAGCGGTGCCGTGCCCGGTCAGCGCCAGGAACTGCACCGCGCGCGGGCCGCACGCCTGGCGCAGCGCCGGCAGGACTTCAAAGCCCGACATGTCGGGCATCTCCAGGTCGAGCAGCACGCAATCGGGACGGAATTCGGCAACCATGTCCAGTGCCTGCTGGCCGCCATGGGCCGCGCGCGCCTCGTGGCCGAGCAGGCCCAGCAGCTCGGCCATGCTGTCGGCCGAATCGGCATTGTCGTCCACCACCAGCACGCGGCGCCGCGGCGCCGGCCCCCGCGGCCGCGTGCCGGCCGCGCACGGGCGGGCGGTGGCGCGCGGCAGGATCATGGTGAAAGTGCTGCCCTTGCCCGCGCCACCGCTGTCGGCCTGGATCGCGCCGCCATGCGCCTCCACCACGGCCTTGGCCAGTGCCAGCCCGATGCCCAGGCCGCTGCCGCTGCCGCCGTCGGCCTCCTGCGCGAACAGGTTGAAGATGCGGTCCAGCGCCGCGGGCGCGAGACCCCGGCCGGTATCCGACACGGCGGTGATCACGCGCGCTGACTCCACGCTCACATGCACGCTGACGGTGCCGCCGCGCGGGGTGTACTTGACCGCATTGCTGAGCAGGTTCAGCAGCACCTGCCCCAGCCGCGCGGCATCGGCGCGCACGTAGGGCGAGCTTGCCGGCAGCGCCACCACGAGCTGCTGGCCGGCTGTTTCCAGCACCGGGCGGATTGCCTCGATGCTGGTGGTCACCACGTCGTTGTACGAGGTGGGCGTCAGCTCCATCTTCAGCTTGCCAGCGGTCACGCGGCCCACGTCGAGCAGGTCGTTCACCAGCCGCTCCAGCTGATGCAGCTGGCGGTCGATGATACCGGCGCAGCGGCGCACGCGCGTGTCGGCATTCGGGGTCAGCGCGATCACTTCCACCGCGTTGCGCACCGGCGCCAGCGGATTGCGCAGTTCATGTGCCAGGATGGCCAGGAACGATTGCAGCCGGCGGCTGCCGGCCTCCAGCGTTTCCAGCCGCAGCGCATCGCTCAGGTCGCGGGCAGTCCACAGCAGACTGGTCGGGCAGCCAGCGGCGTCGCGCACCAGCACCATGCGCGTATGGCAACGCACCACCGAGCCGTCCTTGCGTGCCACGCGCTCGTCGCCGGCCCACTGGCCGCAGGCGCGCGCGGCTTCCAGCGCCGCGCGGTCGCGCCCCGCGGCGGCATCCTGGCGGGAATAGAGCAGTGCCAGCGGCTGGCCGACGGCTTCGGCCTCGACGTAGCCGGCCAGCGCCTGCGCGCCGACGTTCCAGCTGCGGATGGTGCCGTCCAGGTCAAGATCGCACACCGCGGTGCCGGGCAGGTTGTCGGCCAGCAGCCGCAGCCGGGTATCGGCCAGCCGGGCATGCTCGGATGCGGCCTGCTGCACGGTAACGTCGCGGCACGACACGATAAAGCCGGCGGCCTGGCCTGCTGCGGACTCCACGGACAAGGCATCGCCGTGCCTGGCCGCCGCGCCCGGCTCGTCGGCTGCGCCAATGACCTGCATGAGGCAGGACGCCTGCAGCAGGCTGCCGTCGCGCCGCACGCGCCAGCCCTCGTCGCGCGCGCTGCCGCCAAGTGCGGCCGCCTGCAGCCATTGCTGCGGCAGGCCGGCAGCGACATCGTCAGGGCGATGCAGGCAGGAAAAGTGACGGCCGGTGATTTCCTCGGCGCTGTAGCCGAACACGCGCCGCGCGGCATCCGGCCACATCGAAATGCACCCGCGCGCATCGGTCTCGAACACGGCGCAGTCTTCCACCGCATCGAGCAGGCGCCGGTACTGTGCCGCCAGCGGGAGGCCGGCATCGTCCGCCATGGCGCGGTCCGGCTCGCCGACGGGTGACGCACGGACACCTTTTTCCGCTTGCGGCTCGGACATGGGCACACCTTCTGTGTGATGGGGTGAAGACAGCAGGCCCCGAGCGCGGGCGGCCTGGCGCCACCGCGCGGCGGAGGGCCGAATGCCCGCAACTGCGGGCATTCGAGTCAATGATAGGCGTTCGCGGCCCATGCGCGGCACAGGACACTAGCGCTTGTGCCGCAACTGGTACACCGCGGCAACCGCGGCGGAGGCGCCCACCACCAGCGCAGTGGCCAGCATCGGGTGCCGCGCCGTGGTGGTGTAGGGACAGGAGTGCAGCGCGTTGTGGCTGCCGCTGCGTTCCTGCAGGCCGCTGCCGCTGCCATACAGCGCGTTGTCCTCGAGCGGTCCCGCGGGGTGGTGCGTCTGTTGCGCGCGGCCCATGAAGCGGCGCATGAAGCGGTCGAAGGTGCGCGGCGCATGGTACGCCGCGGCCGAGAACGCCTTGGCGGCCGCACCGACGAAGAGCTCGCGGCGCGGGTTCTCGGCGGCAAACAGGATCGCGTCGGCGGCCAGCGCCGGGTCATACAGCGGCGGCGGCAGGCGCGGCTCGACATCGAGGAAATTCTTGGCGTGCATCGCCAGCGGCGTTTCCAGTCCGGCAGGCTTAATCAGCGTCACGCTGACCGGCGCCTGCTCTTGCTCCAGTTCCAGCCGCAGCGAATCGGTGAAGCCCTTGATCGCGTGCTGCGAGGCCGCGTAGGCGCTCTGCAGCGGCAGCGGGCCGTCCGCCGCCTCGCTGCCCATGTTGATGATGGCGCCACCGTGCTCGCGCAGGTGCGCGGCCGCCGCCAGCGAGCCATGCACGGTGCCCCAGTAGTTGGTATCGAACAGCCGCCGCTGGTCTTCCAGCGGCACGTCGCAATAGCGACCGAAGATGGTCACGCCGGCGTTGTTGATCCAGGTATCGAAGCCACCGAAGCGCTCGATGGCAGCCTGCGCCACCTTGCCAACCTCTTCATGCTTGCCGACATCGGCCACCACGGTGATGACTTCATTGCCATGCTCGCGCAACTCTTCGGCCAGCTGGTGCAGCGAGCCCTCGCTGCGCGCCACCAGCACCAGCCGCGCGCCCTGCTGCGCCGCCTTGCGCGCCGTCACCAGGCCCACGCCGCTGCTGGCACCGGTCAGGACGATGACCTGCGAGCCAATGTTCTTCAGGGTTGGTTTCATTTGCCGCTTCCTCCTCGGGGAGGCCCGGCACGTTGCCGGGCATGCCGCTGGGGAGTCGCAAGGAGCGTTCCTGTCCGGCGCGGCCCTGGGTGGCGGCGCCACGGCAGGCGGGCCGCCGCAGATTTACAACACCCGGTAAGAACCACATGCCTCGGCGCACGCACGGGGCTTGCACAGGGCGCTGTAGGACGGGCGCCGATTTCAGCGGCGGGATGTGCTGCCTAAGCTGGATACATCCCACGTAACCGGCGACAGCCATGGCCAAGACCACGCGACCGACAGCGCCACCGGATCCAGGCAAACGCCGCGCCCCGGCAAAACGCACCGGCAAGCACACCGTCAAGCGCGCCAGCACGGCCCGCCCGGCGGCACGCGGCGCGCCAGCCGCCAAGGCCGCCCCCGCCGCGCTCGACAAATACCGCCGCATGCGCGACTTCGGGGCTACGCCTGAGCCTGGCGGCGGCGCCGCGCGCACCCGCAGCAAACCGCGCAAGCGCGCCGGCGAGCTGTCCTTCGTGATCCAGAAGCACGCGGCGCGTCAGCTGCACTATGACTTTCGCCTCGAACTCGGCGGCGCGCTGAAAAGCTGGGCCGTGCCCAAGGGCCCGAGCCTGGACCCTGGCGACAAGCGCATGGCCATCCACGTCGAGGACCACCCGCTGGACTACGCCGGCTTCGAGGGCGTGATCCCCGCCGGCCACTACGGCGCCGGCACGGTCATCGTCTGGGACCGCGGCACCTGGTTGCCGGTGGGCGATGCCGAGGCCGGCTACCGCGCCGGCAAGCTGAAGTTCGAGCTGCGCGGCGAAAAGCTCCACGGCCACTGGACCCTGGTGCGCATGCACGGCAGCCAGCAGAAGGAGCAGGACGCCTGGCTGCTGATCAAGGAGCGCGACGAGGCCGCCGTGCCGGCATCGGAGTTCGACGTGGTCGAGGCCTTGCCGGACAGCGTGCTGGGCGGCACACAGCGCAAGCCTGCGGCAAAGCGCGCAAAGACCTCGCAGCCGCCTGACGAAGCCGCACCAGATGCACACAGCATGGCGAAGTCCCTGAAGCCGCCGCGCGGCGCGCCGCGCGCGGCCTTGCCGCTGGCGCTGGCGCCGCAGCTGGCCACGCTGGTGGAACAGCCTCCGTCCGACGCGCAGGCGTGGCGCTACGAGATCAAGTTCGACGGCTACCGGCTGCTGGCCCGCATCGACGGCAAGGATGTACGCCTGTTCACGCGCCAGGGCCACGACTGGACCAGCAAGCTGCGTGCGCTGGCGCGCGACGTCGGCACCCTGGGCCTGCCCGACGGCTGGCTCGATGGCGAGATCGTGGTGCTCGGCAAGCATGGCGCAACCGACTTCCAGGCGCTGCAGAACGCCTTCGATACCGCGCGCGTCGAGGGCATCCAGTATTTCGTGTTCGACCTGCCCTACTTTGCCGGCCATGACCTGCGCAAGGTGCCGCTGGTAGAGCGCCGCGCCCTGCTGCGCCGGATCTTCGCGCACAACACCTCGCCGCGCCTGCAGTTCAGCGAGGACTTCGAGGCCAGCCCTGCCGACATGCTCGAGGCAGCCTGCCGCATGAAGCTTGAAGGCGTGATCGGCAAGCGCGCCGACGCCGGCTATGTCAGCGCGCGCAGCAGTACGTGGATCAAGCTGAAATGCACCTTGCGCCAGGAGTTCGTGGTGGCGGGCTTCACCGACCCGAAGGGCAGCCGCGCCAGCATCGGCTCGTTGCTGCTTGGCGTGCACGACAGCGGCGGGCGGCTGCGCTACGCGGGCAATGTTGGCACCGGCTTCGACACGCGCACGCTGGCTGCGCTGCGCACGCAGCTGGACGCGTTGCGCGCCGGTTCCGCGCCCTTTGAGAGCGTGCCAGCCGGCGTAAAAGGGCACTGGGTGCGGCCAAAGCTGGTGGCCGAGGTCTCGTTCGGCAGCTGGACCCGCGAAGGCCGCGTGCGCCATGCCGTCTTCCACGGCCTGCGCACCGACAAGCCCGCGCGCGCGGTGTCGGTGGAGCGGCCGGCAGCGCCGGCGGCCAAGGGCAAGCCTGCGGCAAAAGCAGCAAAGCACGCCACCGCCGCCGGCGGCAAAGTCGCGATCAGCCATGCCGGGCGCGTCATCGACACAGCATCCGGCCTGACCAAAAGCGACCTGGTGCGCTACTACGAGCGCGCCGCGCCGCTGATGCTGCCGCACCTGCGCGGACGTCCGATCGCGATGGTGCGTGCGCCGTCGGGCGTGGGCGGCGCGCAGTTCTTCCAGCGGCATGGCGACACGCTGCGGGTGGACGGCCTCAACGTGCTCGATCCGGGCCTGTGGCCCGGGCATCCCGCGCTGCTGGAAATCGTTTCGGCCGAAGCCCTGGTGGCCGCGGCACAGCTCAACGTGGTGGAGTTCCACACCTGGAACGCCAGCAAACGCAGCATCGACCGCCCCAACCGGATCGTCTTCGACCTGGACCCGGGCGAAGGCGTGCCCTGGGCACAAATGCAGGAGGCCGCCGCGCTGATGAAGGCGCTGCTCGATAAACTCGGCCTCGCCAGCTTCCTGAAGACCAGCGGCGGCAAGGGGCTGCACGTGGTGGTGCCGATCACGCCGCGTGCGGGGTGGGACGAGGTGAAGGCGTTCGCGCATGACGCGGTGCGCCATGTCGCCGCGACCATTCCGCAGCGCTTCGTGGCCAAGAGCGGTCCACGCAACCGCGTTGGCAAGATTTTCATCGATTACCTGCGCAATGGCGTAGGCGCCACCACGGTGGCGGCATTCTCGGCGCGGGCACGCCCGGGGCTGGGCGTGTCGATGCCGGTGTGGTGGGAGGAACTCGATTCCCTGCAAGGCGCGGCGCAGTGGACCGTAGCCAATGCGGGCCCAAGGCTCGACGCCCTGGCGGCCGACGACCCATGGGCGGACTACGCTCGGACCCGGCAGGCGATCACGCGTGCCGCGGCGCGACTGGCACGCGCCCGATAGCCATCCCGCCCGTTCCTGCCGGATTCCGCAGCAAACGCCAAGCGGCACATTTCTTGCCACTGCCAGCGCAACAGCCTGGCAAAGACCGCAGGCGTGCTGATGCCAAAGGGGGAACGGCAATGAACGACTTTTGTGCGCATGTAATAACTACAACCAGCAGCCGCGCCGGCGCGGCAAACCTTGCAAGCGGTGCGGCGCGGCCGGCGCAGCTTTACACGGCGCCGCGGACCATCCCGGGCCCTGCCCCTGAGCAACCCTCCGCGCGGGCGCGAAAGCGCCTGTCAGCGTGATGCCATGACGCCGCATGCCGCCAACCCGGCCCCGCTGATCCTGAATGTCGATGACCGCGAGGGGCCGCGCTACGTCAAGAGCCGCATCCTCCATCGCGGCGAGTATTCCGTGATCGAGGCCGCCACCGGCCATTCGGCGCTGTCGCTGGTGCGGCAGCATGCGCCCGTGCTGGTGCTGCTGTCAGCACGCCTGCCCGATATCAGCGGGCTGGAAGTCTGCCGGCTGCTCAAGGCCGATCCACAGACCGCGCACACGCTGGTGCTGCTGACCTCGCCAGGGCTGGCGCAATCGCGCCAGCGCGTAGAGGCGCTGAACTGCGGCGCCGACGGCCACCTGGTCGAGCCTGCCGAGCCGGAAGAGGTGTTGTCGAGCATCCAGGCGCTGCTGCGGCTGCGCGGTGCAGAGGACGCCTATCACCGCACCTCGCGGGCACTGCATGCGCATGAAGACATGTTCCGCCAGCTGGCCGAATCGCTGGCCGACGTGGTGTGGATCCTTGACCCTGCCGAGCCCCGCCTGCTGTTCGCCAGCCCCTCGTTCGCCGCGTTGTGCGGCCATGCGCCCGAGCAGCTGACGCAAGCGCCGCGCCGCTGCCTGGAGCGCGTGGCCCCGGCCGACCGAGCGCGCGTGGCAGCGGCCTTTGCCAGCATGCTGGGCGACGGCAAGCTGGACATCGAGTTCCGCCTGACGCGCCCGGACGGCGAGCTGCGCGATATCCGCGCGCAGGCGTTCCCGGTGCGCAGCGTGGAAGGCCCGCCGGCCGAGGGCGGCGCGCCGCCGTCGCGCATTGCCGGCACCTGCCAGGACGTGACGCTGCAAAACCGAGCCGGACGCGCGCTGCACGACGAGGAACGGCGCAAGGACCAGTTCCTGGCCATGCTGGCGCATGAACTGCGCAATCCGCTGGCGCCGCTGCGCAGCGCCGCGGACCTGTTGCAGCAGCTCTCGCCCTCGCGCGAGGACATGTTCCGCGCGCGCGACATCATCGGCCGGCAGCTGCACCACCTGACGCGGCTGGTGGATGAGCTGCTCGACATCTCGCGCTTCAACCAGGGCCGCATCACGCTGCGCGAGGACCTGGTGGAACTGCGCACCGCGCTCAATACCGCGGTGGAAGCCGTGCGCCCCACGATAGAGGCCTGCGGCCATACGCTGCGCCTGTCGCTGCCCGAGCAGCCCCTGCCGGTACGCGGCGACCTGGTGCGCCTGACGCAGATCTTCAGCAACCTGCTGCAGAACGCCGCGGCCTACACGCCCGCCGGCGGCGAGATCGTCGTCGATGCCAGTCTTGAAGACAGCGCGGCGGACACTGCGCCCGATGCCGCGTCCGGCGCCCGCGTCACCGTGCGCGTGCGCGACAACGGCGCCGGCCTGTCCGAGGCACTGCAGCGGCAGCTGTTCGATCCGCTGGCCCCGCACGACGACGGCACGCAGCCAGAACCGCCGCGCGGCGCGTTCCAGCATGACGGTCCCGGCATCGGCCTGACGCTGGTGCAAAAGCTGGTGCGCCTGCATGGCGGCACCATCCGCGCCGACAGCCCCGGCCCCGGACAGGGCAGCACCTTCACGGTGACGCTGCCGGTGGAGCCGTGGCAGAAGTGGCACCCAGGCTCCGGCCGCGCCGCACCGCACCGCGGCGTGCCGCGCCGGATCATGGTGGTGGACGACAACGCTGATGCACTCGAAGCCATGATGATGACGCTGCAGACGCTCGGCCATACGGTGGTGACCGCCGTCGACGGCCCCAGCGCGCTGGCGCGCGCCACCGATGCCCGTCCGGAGGTGGTGCTGCTGGACCTGGGCATGCCCGCCATGGACGGCTTCGAGACGGCGCGCCGCCTGCGCGCGCTGCCCGAGATGCGCGGCGCCACGCTGGTGGCGCTGACCGGTTTCGGCCTGCCCGAGGACCGCCGCCGCGCGCTGGAAGCCGGCTTCGACCAGCACCTGGTCAAGCCGGCCGACCTGGACGCGCTGACACGGCTGCTGGACGAACTCAGCGCGGGCCATCCCTAGCGCGATGCCAATGCCAGCCGCCGATCCCATCCACCCTTGAACAAGGAAGCTCCGTGCATACCACGCCCGACCCCGACATCCCGCAGCGCAAGCCTGAAACCCCGCCGCCGGAACCTCCGCCGGGTCCACCCGAACCGGTGGCAGACCCGCCTCCAGGCGATCTGCCGCCACCGCCGCCGCAACGTGCCCGTGCGGCTGGCAAAGGAGCCGTCACGTGTCACGCATCATCTGGAAAGGCGCCATAACCTTTGGCCTGGTCAATATCCCGGTGGTATTGCGGCCCGCGTCGCGCAGCCAGACGCTGGACCTGGACCTGCTGGACGTGCGCGACATGGCGCCGGTGGGCTACCAGCGCATCAACAAGAGCACCGGCAAGCCGGTCGACAAGGAACATATCGTCAAGGGCTACCAGTACGCCAAGGACGAATACGTGCTGCTGAACGAGGAAGACTTCCGCCAGGCCAACGTCGAGGCCACGCAGACGGTGGATATCGTCAGCTTTGTCGACGCGCAGAGCATCCCGCCGTACTACTTCGATACGCCCTACCACCTCGAGCCCGACAAGCGCGGCGAGCGCGGCTACGCGCTGCTGCATGAAACCATGCGCCGCACCGGGCGTGCCGCGCTGGCGCTGGTGGTGCTGCGCGCCCGCCAGCACCTGGCCGCGATGCTGGTGCACGGCGACGCGCTGGTGCTCAACACCATGCGCTTTGCCGACGAGGTGCTGCCCATCTCCGAACTGAGCCTGCCCAAGGCAGCCACCGGCAAACCCAGCGGCGCGCACGCGCGCGAGATCGAGATGGCCACCAAGCTGGTCAACGACATGAGCGAAGACTGGAAGCCGGAACAGTACCGCGACACCTATCGTGACGACCTGATGGCGCGCATCGAAGAGAGGATCGACTCCGGCAAGACCCACCAGCTGACCCCGCCTGCGGAAGAGGAAGAAGCGCCGCGCCAGGGCGCCAAGGTCATCGACATGGTGGCGCTGCTGCGCCAGAGCCTGGGCCAGCGCGGCAAGGAAGACAAGGAAGACACCGCGCCCGCGCGCCGCAAGGCCCCTGCGCGGCATGCCGCCGCCAGGAAACAGCCCGCTGCAAAGCGGGCTGCGACCCCGCCTGCCAAGCGCGCCAGCACTGCCACCAAGACCAAGCGTGCACCGGCCAAGCGCGAGTCGCATGCGCCGGCCGCGCGCAAGAGTGCAAGTACTACGCGCAGGAAGCAGGCGGCTTAGGCAGGCACTGCGGTTCCAGAGGGTGCGGTTCGCAAATGATGTCAGCCAAATCCCGCTTGTGGTCTCCCTCTCCCGCTTGCGGGAGAGGGCCGGGGAGAGGGCCGGAGTCTCAACGAAGTCATGCCTGCTGTATGCCAGAGCCTGCCCTCTCCCCCGGCCCCTCTCCCGCGCGCGGGAGTGGGGAGCAAACCCTCAGCATCGGACAAGCCCGCTTACCGCGACGACACCTTCAGGTTGTCATTGACCGACGTCACGCCCTCGACGCTGCGGATCGCGTCCAGCGCCATGTCGTGCTGCTGCTGGCTCGGCACCGTGCCGCTCACGTCGACCGTGCCCTGCTGGGTCTTCACATGAATGCCGGTGGACTTGAGATCCTTGGTCGTGAGCAGCTTGGTCTTGATCCTGGTGGTGATGGCGCCGTCCTCGACGGCCCGCTTGGTCTTGTCGGCGGTCATGTCCGGGGCGGCGCCCCGGTCAGGGTCGGCACGGCCGGGCATGCCCGGTGCGGAATTGACGGGTGCCACAGGGGTATTGTCCGCCGCAACCAGGATCAGGCCGCTCTTGTCGAGCGCCAGCGCGCTGCCCGCCGCGGCCAACGCCGCAGCAACACAGGCCATCCGCACAGTGCGCGCGGGGATTCGGGAAAAACGCATGGCTGCCTCCTGTTTCGGGTCACCAGCGCATCCGTTGCCGTGCCTTGCCAGGCACGCGGAACCACTGGTAAGCCATTTTTCAGCAAGCTCCATACCTGCCGGCCAGGCCGCGCCAGGCGTCCGCGACGGGGCCCAGGGTGTGTAAATCGGGCCGCCCGTTGTAAAAGCGCCCGCCGCACGGTGTGCTGCATCGCCCGATACAGGCCGTTGCTGGCGGCACCCAGGTCCTTCCATGCTTGGCATGGCGATTGCGGTACAGGGAACGCGGCAGTTCGCCGCGCCAAGGAGCTAGCAATGGGACAGCAGCAACAGCCGGGTCAATCGCAGTCGGGCCAGAAGCCGCAGGAACAGAAGCAGCAGGAACAGTCTGGCCAACGCGGCAGCCAGCAACAGCCGGGACAACAACAAGGCGGCGGTCAGATGGGTAACCAGGACCGCAAGCAGGACCAACAACAGCAGCAGGACCGCGGCAGCTCGCAACCGGGCCAGCAGAGTGGCCAACGCAGCGGCCAGCAAAGCGGCCAGGGCGGGCAACAGGGTGGCCAGCAAGGCGGACAACGCCAGCCATAAGCAGCGACAGCTACGACAACAGGCAGCTTTCCGGGTATGTGCGGCAGCAACATGCGGTGCGGCCGCAGGGGCATACGCCGGAGATTGACAGGCCGGGACTCCCGCAAGGGGGCTCCGGCCCTTTTTGCGGCAACCGCGCCGGCATGACCCCGCGCACATCGTCCCGCATCCCGTGTATGCTGCCACTGACTTCCCCATCCAGGCACTACCGGCCTTGTCCAGCTTTACCGACCCTGCCGCCGGCCGCTCTGCGCAGCCAAGACGCGGCCCGCTGAACCATCTCTCCACCAGGCTGCGTGTGCGCGCCGGCGCGCACGTGCGCGCGCTGACCCGCAGCAATTCCGGCCTGACCCTCGACTACGACAACCCGCCGGGCGATCCCGGCCTGTTCGGGCCCGAGGCGGTCTGCTGGCGCGTGCATGCCGACTTTCCGGCGATGCTCGCGGGCGGCGTCAGCGCGCTGCTGCTGCAGACGCTGCATCCGCTGGCACTGGCCGGGGTCTGGGACCACTCCAGCTTTCGCACCGACATGCAGGGGCGCCTGGGGCGCACCGCGCAGTTCATCGCCGGCACCACCTACGGCAGCCGTGCCGATGCCATGGCGCTGATCGGGCGCGTACGGCGCATCCATGCCGGCGTGGTCGGCGTGGCCCCGGACGGGCGGCACTATGCGGCCTCCGACCCGGCGTTGCTGACGTGGGTGCACGTGGCCGAGGTCTCGAGCTTCCTGGCTGGCTACCTGCGCTATGTCGGTCCACTGAGCGGCGCCGAGCAGGATCGCTACTACGACGAGGTTGCGCGCATCGCCCAGATGCTGGGCGCGGCCGACGTGCCGCGCTCGCGTGCCGAAGTCACGGCCTACCTGGAGGCCATGCGGCCTGCGCTGCTGGCCAGCGAACGCACCAGCGAAGTGGTGCGGCTGGTGCGGAAGATACCGGTGGCCAACCCGCTGCTGCAGCCGGCGGTGCGCATCATGGCCGACGCGGGCATCGCACTGCTGCCGCCGTGGGCACGGCACCAGCTCGACCTGGACGGCCCTTCGATACGGCGCCCGGCCGCACTCGCGGGCATGCATGTGCTGGCACCGGCGCTTCGCTGGGTGCTGGGCGCCGGCCTGGCAGCGCGCGCACGGCGGCGCGTGGCCCGCGGCACCGCCACGACGGCCGGCTGAGGGCCGCGCGGCTATCGGCGTTCAGCGGATGATTCTTGAATGGAAATGAGAATTGACGGCAAAAACCCTCGCATTTCGGAGGATTGCGCGGTGCGAAAGTGGCGTTAAATCTGCCTCGGCATTCCGAACGGCCGGTCGGATTTACCAGCCGCACCAGCCACAGCGCCACAGAGCGCGATTCAAACGACGCAGGCAAAAAAAGAAGCCTACGCGCGGGGTGCTCGTAGGCTTTCCAGGACTGCTCGAGCCGAAAAGCTCTTACCAAGAATATAAACGCGCTTACATGAGGTGTAAATCCCGTTTCTATCAGGGCATTCCCTCATGACGATATGAGATCGTTTGCGCACTTTTGATGATTTTTGGCCCTGACGCTACATCAGGGCATTTTTTCGCATGGGCTGGCAATTTCCTCGCGAGCCCGGTTCACACCGGGCCTGCCGGCTCGCCGCCCTGGCCGCAGTATGCGGCAGCGCACAATCGGCTACAATATCACAGCCTCGAGAGCAACAATTTTTATAGAGCAAAGCCTCTATTCCAGGAACGGCGTGCGGTTCGTCAACGCTGGTAAAAAACTTTGTTACTCTCAGCCCCGAAGTATTCCCCTTCTCTTCTGGCAGCGCCAACCGTCGGCACCTGCGCCGTTACCGAGAGCGGATGTTTCTCCTGCCGCCCTGGCCGTGGCGCACCCCAAGCCGCCGGCCAATGGACTGTTATTTGCCGCCAGAACCCTTGCGGGCTCTTCCGGAGTCGTTGTGAAGAAGAAGGAAACCCGGCCCAAGTCACCGAGCCGAAAGCAACTGCAGCACCAGCAATTTGCTGCATACAGCACCAGCCAGGCGCCTGTGATCGTCCACCTGTCCAACGGCGCGCGACTGCAGGGCCTCGTCCTGGCGTCAGACGACTACGTGGTGCTGCTTGGCCGGCAGCCGGACGACATCCGGCCCACGGTGGTCTACAAGCGGGCCATCTGCCTGGTCACGCTGGCCAATGCGCCGGACGCGCCGGTGGTGGCACCGGATCCGGCCCCGGAGCCGGACTTCCTGCCGATCTACATCCCCCGCACCCACAAGCGCCGCTAGGCCAACGCCCGCCCCACACGCCTTCCCGCCCCGCAGCCCCCTGCCGCGCGGCGCCTCCGCCCGCCCTGCCGGCACCCCGCGAAACTATCGCGGAGATCACTCTAAACCTTTGTCTTGCCCGGTCGATAACCCAAGCAACGGAGGCAATCTACGCCCTGCAAAGCAGGCCGCCAACGTTACGGCACTAGCCGGAATGCCCAAAACTTTGCATATAGGAGTCGTACCATGGCGCAAGTCATTAACACCAATTCGTTGTCTCTGATGACTCAGAACAACATGAACACGTCGCAATCGTCGCTGAACACGGCGATCCAGCGCCTGTCGTCGGGCCTGCGCATCAACAGCGCCAAGGACGACGCCGCTGGTCAGGCGATTGCGAACCGCTTTACCTCGAACATCCGCGGCCTGACGCAAGCCCAGCGCAATGCCAACGACGGCATCTCGCTGGCGCAAACGACGGAAGGCGCGCTGACCGAAGTCAACAACAACCTGCAACGTATTCGTGAACTGTCGGTCCAGGCGGCCACGGGTTCGAACTCGTCGTCCGACCTGAAGTCGATTCAGGATGAAATCAACCAGCGCCTGTCTGAAATCGACCGTACGTCGCAACAAACCGACTTCAACGGCGTCAAGGTTCTGGCCGGCAGCAACAAGCTGTCCGTCCAGGTTGGCGCCAACGACGGCGAAACCATCTCCATCGATCTGAAGCAGATCGACAGGACCACGCTGGGCCTGAGCGGCTTCTCGGTGGCCAAGAACTCGCTGGACGTCGGCCCGAAGATCACCACGATCAACGCTGCCGCTGGTACCGGTTCGTTCAACGTGAGCTTCGCTGCAGGCGACGTCACCAAGATCAACGCCGCAACCGGCAAGACCTTCGCCGCAGCGGACCTCGAACTGCACGAAGTCAAGACGGCTGCCGGCGCGAACTCCGGCCAGTTCGTCGTGAAGGCTGGTGACGACTACTTTGCAGCTTCGGTCGATCGTGCCACCGGCGCCGTGAAGCTCAACGAAGCCGATGTTGCGTTCGACGACACCGCCAATGGCATCAGCGCCGCCGTCACGCTGCAAGACCAACTGGTGCGCGTTGCCAACAATGCTGCAGGCGCTGCCACGGGCTACGTCACCGTGCAGGGCAAGAGCTACGTCGCTGCCGGCACCCTGGCCGACGGCGGTGCCGCCGGCACCCTCAACGTGGCCGTTGGCACGATCTCCCTGAGCGGCGCCACCCCCACGGCTGAATTCACGGGCGTTCCCACGGGCAACGCGCTGAAGAAGATCGACGCCGCGCTGAAGCAAGTTGACGACCTGCGCAGCTCGCTGGGTGCCGTCCAGAACCGCTTTGACTCCGTCATCTCGAACCTGGGCACCACCGTGACCAACCTGTCCTCGTCGCGCTCGCGCATCCAGGACGCTGACTACGCAACGGAAGTGTCGAACATGACCCGCGCGAACATCCTGCAACAGGCTGGTACGTCGGTCCTGGCGCAAGCCAACCAGACCACCCAAGGCGTGCTGTCGCTGCTGCGTTAATCGCGTCGGCGAAAGGCGCAAGAAGGCTGGGCCGCAAGGCCCGGCCTTTTTGCCCGAGGAGCATTTCGCAGGCAGCCCGACTGCCTGCAAAGCGTTTCTCCTGGAACTGAACCCTGCCAACCCGGACGGAGTATTCGATGGCGCCTCCCCCGACAGTGAACCCAATTTCCGTGCGGATGCCAGCCGAAGGCCTGGCCGGCGCCGTGCCGTCTGGCGGCGCCGCCGCCATGGGCAGCCACGCTGCGCAGCGGCAGGATCGCGCCGAGGCTCGTGAGCACGCAGAAGCCACCAAGGGATTGGACCCAAGCGCCGCCATCGGCGAACTAGTCGATGCACTCAAGACCACCACCATCGGCCTGCGCTTCGAGATCGACGAGACCACGCACCGCGTCATCACCAAGGTGATCGACAAGGAAACTGGCGACCTGATCCGGCAGATGCCCACCGAAGAGGTGCTGCGCATTGCCCGCGCCATCGACAAGCTGCAGGGGTTGTTCATCAACCACGCGGCCTGAGCCCTGAATATCAGTTGAAGACGAGACAATAATATGGCAACGATCTCCTCCATCGGCATCGGTTCCAACCTGAACCTGAGCGACCTGCTGGACCAGCTGCAGAAGGCCGAGCAGGCACCGCTTGACGCCATCAATGCGCAGGCCAAGAGCTACCAGACCAAGTTGTCGGCCTACAGTCAGGTGCAGAGCGTGCTGGATGCCTACCAGGGCGCGGCGAAGAAGCTGTCCGATGCTGCCACCTTCGGCGCCGTAAAAGCCAGCGTCGGCACCACGGACGTGATGACCGTCACCACCGCTGCCAACGCAGTGCCTGGCAGCTACAGCATTACTGTCAACACGCTGGCCACCGCGCAGTCGCTGGTGAGCAGCAACGTTGCCGACCAGAAGGCCGCGATCGGTGGCGGCGAGCTCGTGTTCGACTTTGGCGAAGCGCTGGCCACCGGTGGCGCTGCCACTAGCACCAAGAAGGTCACCATCCCCGCGGATTCTTCCCTCGAAGGGATGCGCGATGCCATCAACAAGGCCGGCATCGGCGTGACCGCCAGCATCGTCAATGACGGCAGCGCCAACCCTTACCGCCTGGTATTGACGTCGGACAAGACCGGAACGCAAGCCACCATGCGCGTGTCGTCGACCGATGCTGCGCTGAACAACGTGGTTGCGTTCGACCCGGCCGCGGCGCCCGCCGCCAACAAGATGGAACAGAAGGTGCCGCCTGCCAATGCGACGCTGAAGATCAACGGCATCGACGTGGTCAGCCAGAGCAATTCAGTGGTGGACGCAGCGCAGGGCGTGACCATGAACCTTGTCAAGCCAGGCACGACATCGCTGGTGGTGACCCGCGACAACGACGCAATCAAGGCCGCCGTCCAGGCTTTTGTCACCGCCTACAACAACATTCAGAGTTCCGCCAAGTCGCTGACGGCATTCGATACCAAGGCCGGTACGTCCGCGGCATTGACCGGCGACGGCACGCTGCGCACCATCCAGTCCGGCCTGCGGTCGATGCTGGGCGGCGCCATGGATGACGGCAACGGCGGCACGATCACGCTGATCGACGTCGGCATCACGTTCGACAAAGACGGCACGATGAAGCTGGACGACTCCAAGCTGACCAAGGCGATAAACGAAAACCTGGGTCGCGTCACGTCCCTGTTTTCCAGCACCACCGGCGACGGCGGCATCGGCAAGCGCGCCAGCACCTATATCGAAAGCCTGACCAAGACCGATGGCGCGCTGAAGGTGGCCCAGGACGGCATCACCAAGACGCTGAAGGACCTGGAAGACGACTATGACCGCGTCCAGGACCGCGTTACTGCCACGGTGGCTCGATACAAGGCCCAGTTCACGCAACTGGACCTGGTGGTCGCGCAGATGAACCGCACCAGCAGCTACCTGACGCAGCAGTTCAATGCGCTGACCAACAGCACCAAGAAGTAATCGCCCAGCCGCACACCAGAGCCAGAGGAATCCAACCATGTTCGCCCGCGCAACCGCCAATGCCTACGCCCAGGTGGGCGTCCAGACCGGTGCCATGAGCGCCAGCCCGCACAAGCTGATCGCCATGCTGTACGACGGCGCGCGCGCGGCCATCGCACGGGCGAAGTTCCACCTGGAAGGTGGCAGCATTGCCGAACGCGGCAACGCCATCTCCAAGGCCATCGACATCATCGACAACGGCCTGCGCGCCGTGCTCGACCATGAGGCTGGCGGCGAGATCTCCGCCAACCTCGAATCCCTGTATGAATACATGGTGCGCCGGCTGATGCTGGCCAACCTGCGCAGCGACGCGGCCCTGCTGGCCGAGGTCGACACGCTGCTCGAAAGCCTGGCTTCGGCCTGGGCGCAGATCGACGACACGGCCGCGGCCGCGGATCGGCAACCCGCCTTACAGGACAACTGACATGGATTCCCTTCCCAAGTTTTCCCCGATCGTGGACTGCTACGAGGAAATCCTCGCGCTGTCGGCACGGATGCACGAGGCCGCCCAGGCAGCTGACTGGGACACCGTCACCGAGCTGCAGCAAGGCTACCTGGCCCAGGTGGACCGCCTGCGCCAGATGGACCACGAGGCACCGTTCTCCGATGCGGAACGCATGCGCCGCTACCAGTTACTGGACCGCATCCTCACTTACGACGCCCGCATCCGTGACCTGGCCATGCCGCAACTGAAGAAGCTCGGCGACATGCTGACCAGTTCACGCCGCCAGTTCGAACTGTCCGCCGCCTACGGCGCCACCGCCTGACGCAGCCTGACCGCTGCGCTACTCCCTGCGGCGGGCCGGAAAGCCCGCCGTCTGCATTCACGCGACCCGTATGACCGGCATCCATCTGCCTCCAGGCCTGGCACCCGGTCAGGCCCCGGACCCACAACCGCTGCGCACGGCGCTTGCCATCGACAAGCTGGCGGCGCTGCAGCCCGTGCCCGAGGCCACCGAGTCGAATGTCCAGAACTCCACCGGCCAGGCGATCCGCCACAGCCAGCAGGCCACCGGCGCCAACGCCTTGGCAGGCCAGGCTACGTTGCTGCCGGGCACTTCGACGCAGGAATCGCTGAGCGCGGCGGCGCGCGCCATCCTGGCGGTGATGGACGGTACCGACGCGCAGCCGGTACGCAGCGCCGGCCCGCTGCTGGCCGCCGCGCCCACGCCGGCTTCGGCGCAGGCCGCCGCGGCGGCCCTTGCCAACACGGTCGGGCAGAGCGGCCTGTTCTACGAATCGCACCTGGCGCAGTGGGTTGCCGGCGCGCGCGCGTTGCCCGGCATCCGCCAGGAACCGCAGGCGCAAGTACCGGTGCCGGCCCGAGCGGCTGCCCCAGGTGGCACTGCGCAAGCCGCTGCAACGACGCTGCCGTCTGCGCTGCTGACTTATGCCGGCGGTGCCGCAGCGGCAGAGCCGGTGCGGCCGTCAGCGCCGCCGCTGATTCCGGCCTCGCAGGTGCTGGCTGAAGCGCTGGCCTCGGCCGGCAATCCGCGCGTGGCCCACAGCCATGCGGCGGCGGAACAGGCGCTGCGGCAAGGCAACGCCACCACGGCGGCCTACAGCCGCGAAGCCGCTGCCGAACCGGGCGCCCAGCGCCAGTCCGCCGCGGCGCTGGCCACGCAGGCCTACCAGACCACCGCGGAGGCTGGCGCGCGCACTGCTGCGCCGGACAGCCTCGCTCCCCACGCGGCGCGCGCCGCCGTGGGCCCTCCGGACACCGCCTCGGCGGACGCCGGCCGGCAGGCCGCGGCAGCCGGCCCGGCCATCCATCCGGCGACCGAAGGCGTGGTCCGCCAGCAGCTGGAACTGCTCGCCACGCAGCAGTTCCGCTTTGCCGGCGAAGCCTGGCCCGGCGTGCCGATGGAGTGGGAGTTGCTGCGCCCCGATGCGGATGGGGCCGCGCAGGGCCATGACGACAGCGCCCGGCCATGGTCCAGCCGGTTGCGGCTGCAATTGCCGAGCCTCGGCATCGTCGAAGCGGTGCTGACACTGGGACCGGCAGGGCTCGACGCCCGCGTGGCAACGCCCGAAACCGATGTCGCGGCGCGTTTCATCGCGGCGCGGCCGCTGCTGCGCAACCAGCTGGAGGCCCAGGGCATCGTGCTGCAGCGCCTGAGCGTGCAGACCCAGGACAACATGACGGAGGGAGAGGCGCGATGAGCGAAGCGGCGGAAGACCGCGGCACGGCAATCGCGCTGTCCTACCAGCACAGCGACAGGGCCCCGCGCGTGGTCGCCAAAGGCTACGGCGTGGTGGCCGAAGCCATCATCGCCCGCGCGCGCGAAGCGGGCGTCTATATCCACGATTCACCCACCCTGGTGAACCTGCTGATGCAGGTCGACCTGGACAGCCACGTGCCGCCGCAGCTCTATGTGGCCGTGGCAGAGCTGCTGGCGTGGATCTACCACCTTGAAGCGGGCATGGACGCAGGCGCTGAAGCGCAGGCCTGACCCGGCAGGCCTTCCTGACGACAAGAGCCCCTGGCCGCTTGCGCGCGCCAGGGGCTCTTTGCTTTCGGGGCAGGCCGGTGGCCTTACACCGCCATATTCATCATTTCCTGGTAAGCCGCCACCAGCCGGTTCCGCACCTGCACTCCGGTCTGGAACGACACATTAGCCTTCTGCAGGTCGATCATCACGTCATTGAGCGCCACGCCGGGCTTGCCCAGCTCGAACGCCTCGGCCTGGCCGTAGGCGCGTTCCTGCGCGGCGTTGATGCGGCCCAGCGAGCGCTGCAGCTCGCCGGCAAAGCCGCCGCCGACCGGCGCGGCGGACTGGCTGGCACTGTTGCCCGAGGCAACCTGGGACATCCCGCGCAGTTGCTGCAGCATGCCCTCGATGGAAGAGATAGTGGTCATATGGCTCGTCGTATGCCGGTCCACCGGCAGAGTTCGTCTTGTGGCGCGCCCCTTGCATCACATAACAGCCTGCCGGCAGGCGGGCCTCAGGCGGTTCGCACCCAGTTTCAGCCCCCGCAGAGTACCCGCCGGTGCCGCCCCTCCATGGGCCGAAATCGGACAAAAAACCGCGTCTATTCGCCGGATTGTCAGGCTCAAGTCTGGCCGATCATTGCCACCGTGCCGGAAGAGCGCGGGCTGTCGTCCCGTGCTGGCTCCGGAAATCACTAGACAACCATCGATTCGGGAGTACGCGTGTTTTCTCTGCAGCGTAATGTGAGCCGTGCCGTGAGCCGCGCCGACGACCAAGGCGGTCAGCATCGCCCGTGCCGTCGCGAGCATCGCGGCGCCGGATCCGGAGCACGCGCATGACCGCGGCCGTGGCACTGCCCGGGCGCCCGGCAGAAGTGATCGAGCGCCTGAAGGCCAACCCGAAGCTGCCGCTGATGCTGGCCGGCGCAGCCCTGGCCGCGGCCATCGCCGTGGGTGTGCTGTGGTCGCGCAGCCCGGACTACAAGGTGCTGTACAGCAACCTGTCCGAGCGCGACGGCGGCGCGGTGCTGCAGTCGCTGCAGCAGATGAACGTGTCGTACAAGTTCGCCGAAGGCGGCGGCGCGGTGATGGTGCCGGCCGAGAAGGTCCACGAGATCCGCCTGCGGCTGGCGTCGCAGGGCCTGCCCAAGAGCGGCACGGCCGGCATGGAGCTGATGGACAACCAGAAGTTCGGCATCAGCCAGTTTGCCGAGCAGGTCAACTACCAGCGCGGGCTCGAAGGGGAGCTGGCGCGCTCGATCGAGTCCATCGCCGCGGTGCAGTCCGCCCGCGTGCACCTGGCCATCCCCAAGCCGACGCTGTTCGTGCGCGAGCGCCAGAAGCCGACCGCGTCGATCGTGCTGCAGCTGTACCCGGGCCGCGCCATCGATGAAGGCCAGGTCGCGGCCATCAGCCACCTGGTGTCGTCCAGCGTGCCGGAGCTGACGCCCAAGTCGATCTCGATCGTCGACCAGCACGGCAACCTGCTGTCGAACACCGGCAACGAGCGCATGCTCGACGCGACCCAGCTCAAGTACGTCCAGGCGCTGGAGCAGAACTACCTGAAGCGCATCGAAGCGATCCTGACGCCGATCGTCGGCAAGGACAACGTGCGCGCGCAGGTGACCGCCGACGTGGACTTTTCCATCGTCGAGCACACCGACGAGAGCTACAAGCCCAACCAGGACCCGACCCGCTCGGCCATCCGCAGCCAGCAGACCAGCGAATCGACCCAGCAGGGTGCCACGCCGCCGGGCGGCGTGCCCGGGGCGCTGTCGAACCAGCCGCCGGCCGCCGCCGCCGCTCCCGTGACCACGCCGCAGACACCGCGTGCGGGCCAGGCGCCGGGACAGGCCGGTGCTCCGGCAGCTGGGCAACCGGGACAGCCGGGGCAAGCTGCCCAGCCGGGCCAGGGGGCTCAGGGCGCCAATTCCACGGCTTCCAGCGGCCCCAGCAGCAATCGCCGTGACTCCACCGTCAACTACGAGCTGGATCGCTCCGTGCGCCACGTGCAGCAGGCACCGGGCGGCGTGCGCCGCCTGTCGGTGGCGGTGGTGGTCAACTACCGCCAGCAGGCCGATGCCAAGGGCAAGCTCGTGGCCGAAGCGCTGCCGCCGGCACTGCTGGCGCAGATCCAGAACCTGACCAAGGAGGCGATGGGGTTCTCGGCCGACCGCGGCGACTCCATCAACGTGGTCAACAGCCCGTTCACCGCCGAGCGCGAGAAGGCCGCGCTCGAGGTGCCGCTGTGGAAGCAGCCCGACATGATTGAGCTGGGCAAGACCCTTGCGGGCTACCTGCTGCTGGCACTGCTGGCGCTGTTCGTGTGGTTCAAGGTGGCGCGCCCGATCCTGCGCCGCTACACCTCGCCGCCGCTGCCGGCACCGGAAGCCAGGGACGAGACCGAGGCAGTGCTGCTGCCGCCGGACGAGCCCGCCAACCCGGAAATCCTGCGGCTTGCCGCCAAGTATGAAAGCGACCTCGCGCTGGTGCGCGACGCCGCACAGCGCGACCCGCGCCTGGTCGCCAGCGTGATCAAGAACTGGATTGCCAATGACAACCGCTAAGGGCATCTCCGAATCTGGCCTGCAAAAGAGCGCCGTCCTGATGATGGCGATCGGCGAGGATGCCGCGGCCGAGGTGTTCAAGCACCTGTCGCAGCGCGAAGTGCAGGAGCTGGGCTCGGCCATGGCCACGCTCAGCTCGGTCACCCGCGAGGAAATGGCCGAGGTGCTGGGCGAGTTCCGCTCCGAGACCGAGCAGTACCTGGCACTGAACGTCGATTCCAACGCCTTTATCCGCAGCGTGCTGAACAAGGCGCTGGGCGAGGAACGCGCCCAGTCGGTGATTGAAGACATCCTGGAATCGCGCGATCCGGGCGGCGGCATCGACTCGCTGAACTGGATGGACGCCACGGCCATTGCCGAGCTGATCCGTGAGGAGCACCCGCAGATCATCGCCACCATCCTGATCCACCTGGACCGCCAGAAGTCGTCCGAAGTGCTGGGGCTGTTCACCGACCGCCTGCGCAACGACGTGATCCTGCGTATCGCTACCTTCGGCGGCGTGCAGCCGGGCGCGCTGCAGGAACTGACCGACGTGCTGACCAAGCTGCTGGCGGGCCAGAGCCTGAAGCGCAGCCGCATGGGCGGCGTGCGCACCGCGGCCGAGATCATCAACCTGATGAGCACCGCGCACGAAGAGGCGGTCATCGACGGCGTGCGCCTGCACGACGGCGACCTGGCGCAGAAGATCATCGACGAGATGTTCCTGTTCGAGAACCTGCTGGAGGTCGACGACCGCGGCATCCAGCGCGTGCTCAAGGAAATCGCCACCGAGTCGCTCATCGTCGCGCTCAAGGGCGCGCCGCAGGAACTGCGCGACAAGTTCATCCGCAATATGTCCACCCGCGCCGGCGAGATGCTGCGCGAGGACCTGGACGCGCTGGGCCCGGTGCGCGTGTCGCAGGTCGAGGCCGAGCAGAAGGCCATCCTGCAGGTGGTAAGACGCCTGGCGGATGCGGGCGAAGTGCAGATCGGCGGAGGCGACGATGCCTATGTCTGAGGCAAACCCTGAGCGCGGCCAGGCCGCACGCCGCGCGCCGCGCGGCGACCCGCTCTCTTCCCTTGCCGGCAACGGCGCGGCCGCCGAGCCTGGCGGCTTTGCGCCGTTCGAGCCCCCGCGCCGCGCGCGTGGCGGCGCAGCCGGCTGGCAGCGCTGGCAGATGGGCTCGCTCGATCCCCGGGATATGGCGCCGCCCGAAGCCCTGGCCGCCATGCCATCCGAGCCCGCACCGCCGCCGATCGACTTCGAGGCGCTCGACGCGATGCGCGAAGGCGCGCGCAAGGAAGGCTATGCCCAGGGCTACACCCAGGGGCAGACCCAGGGCTACGGCGACGGCCACCGCGAAGGCTACGCCCGCGGCCTGGAAGCCGCACGCAACGAGGCCACGCAGCTGCAGGCGCTGGCCACCAACTTCCGCAGCGCGCTCAGCGGCGTGGACGACCAGGTCTCGCGCGCGCTGGTGTCGCTGGCGCTTGACGTGGCGCGCCAGCTGGTGCGCTCTGCCCTGGCAGACGACCCCGCGGTGCTGCTGCCGGCCGTGCGCGAGCTGCTGACCAGCGAACCCGCGCTGTGCGGATCGCCCAGCCTGCTGCTGCATCCCGACGACGTGGCGCTGGTGGAAACCCACCTGCATGGCGAACTGGCGGCCGCCGGCTGGACCGTGCGCGCCGATCCGTCGGTGGCGCGCGGGGGCTGCATCGCCAGCGCCGCCAGCGGCGAGCGCGATGCCACGCTGCCCACGCGCTGGACGCGCGTGGTCAAGGCGCTGGGCCGCGACGATCCATGGGAGCCACCACATGCCTGACGCCGCCGAGCAGGCCACGCCCGCGCCGGATCCCGCGCTGGCCCATGCGCAACGCTGGATCGGCGCGCTGGACAGCGCCGCGGCCGGCATCGCCGGGCTCGACAGCAAGCGCAGCTGCGGCCGCCTTACGCGCGCCGCGGGCCTGGTGCTGGAAGCCGTGGGCCTGCGCCTGCCGGTGGGCAGCGACTGCCTGATCGAGCTGCCCGCCGGGCAGTTCACCACCGACAGCAATGCCCCGCGCACCGCGGAAGCGGAAGTGGTGGGCTTTGGCGCCGACCGGCTCTACCTGATGCCGCAATCGGACGTGGTGGGCTTGCTGCCGGGCGCACGCGTCTACCCGCTGGAACCATCGCCGCAGCCGGCCGGCATCACCACGCCGCGCGAACCGGGCTCCAAGCGCCTGCCGGTTGGCGCCGGCCTGCTGGGCCGCGTGCTGGATGCCGCGGGCCGCCCGCTCGACGGGCTGGGCCCGATCACCGCCGCCATGGAAGTGCCGCTGGCCGGCGAGCAGATCAACCCGCTGATGCGCGCGCCGATCGAGACTGTGCTCGATACCGGCGTGCGGGCCATCAACGGCATGCTGACCGTAGGACGCGGCCAGCGCATGGGCCTGTTCGCGGGATCGGGCGTGGGCAAGAGCGTGCTGCTCGGCATGATGGCGCGCTATACCAGCGCCGACGTGATCGTGGTCGGCCTGATCGGCGAACGCGGCCGCGAAGTGAAGGAGTTCATCGAGAACATCCTTGGCCCCGAGGGCCGCGCACGTTCGGTCGTGGTGGCCGCGCCGGCCGATACCTCGCCGCTGCTGCGCATGCAGGGCGCGGCCTACGCCACGCGCCTGGCGGAGTATTTCCGCGACCAGGGCCAGCATGTGCTGCTGATCATGGATTCGCTAACGCGCTACGCCATGGCGCAGCGCGAGATCGCGCTGGCCATCGGCGAACCGCCGGCCACCAAGGGCTATCCGCCCTCGGTCTTTGCCAAGCTGCCGACGCTGGTCGAGCGCACCGGCAACGGCCCCGAAGGCGGCGGCTCGATCACCGCGTTCTACACGGTGCTGACCGAAGGCGACGACCAGCAGGACCCGATCGCCGATTCCGCGCGCGCCATCCTGGACGGCCATATCGTGCTGTCGCGCAGCCTGGCCGAATCCGGCCACTACCCGGCCATCGACGTGGAAGCATCGATCAGCCGCGCCATGACCGCGCTGATCCCGAACGCGCAGTTCGGCTCGGTGCGCCGCTTCAAGCAGCTGATGTCGCGCTACCAGCGCAACCGCGACCTGATCAGCGTGGGTGCCTATGTGCCGGGCAACGACCCGGAGCTGGACCTGGCGATGCGCCTGCACCCGCGCATGGAGGCTTTCCTGCAGCAAGACATCCACGAGCGCGCCGGCTACGACGACGCCATCGCCCAGCTTCACAGCCTCTTCGACAGGAGTGAACATGCTCAAGCATTCACCGCTTAATACGCTGGCTGACCTCGCCCAGAACGATACCGACGCCGCCGCGCGCGAGCTGGGCAGGCTGCAGGGACTGCGCACGCAGGCTGAGCAGCAGCTCAACCAGCTCACCGAGTACCGCCATGAGTACCGCGCGCGCATGCAGGTGGTGGCCGCCGAAGGCATGACCTCGAGCCGCTGGCAGGATTTCTCGCGCTTTCTCGATTCGCTCGACCATGCCATCCGCCAGCAGGGCGCGGCGCTGGCAAAGGCCGAAGCCGACCTGCTGGCAGGGCGCAACCATTGGCAGCACCAGAAGCGCCGCCTGAACTCGTTCGACACGCTGATCGCGCGCGCCGAAGCAAAGGAAGACCAGGTTGCCGCGCGCCGCGAACAGCGCGCCAACGACGAATACGCCGCCCGCCTGGCCCGCACCACGGCCAGCCGCCTGAGCGAAGCCTGACCCGGGCCACACCCGTAGCCAACCCCATGATCGATATCAGCCAGATTGTCAGCAGCGCCGCCAATGCGGTCGAGGGCGCCAGGCGCGCCACCGCCGACGCAACCGCGAGCGGATTCGGCGACGCGCTGTCGCGCGCCCGCGAAAGCAACAAGGCCCCCGCGCCGCCGGCCAGGGAAACCGCCGCGCGCGACCAGCCCGCATCCCGCCAGCCCGCGGCGCAGGCCGATGCCGGCAAGCCGCAGCCAGCCGCCGCGGCCGGCAAGAAGCCCGCGGCCGGCCACAAGGATGAAGACCAGGACCAGGACGACACCGCGGCGGCCACGCCGACGGATGCCGCAGCCGCTGCCGCAGCGGCCCTGGCACTGATGCTGCCTGCCGCCGCCCCGGCCAGCCCTGCTGCCGCACCGGGCGCGCCAGGTTCCGCCCTCGCCGGCGTAGCCGACACCGGCGGCGCCGCCGCACTGCAGGCGGCGCTGGCAAATGCCACGCAGCCGGCCACGGCAGATGTCCAGGCCGATGCCACGCCGGCAGCCGCCACGCCGCTGCCGGACACGCTGCAGGTCGTCACCACCGAAGCCCGGCCCGCACAGCCTTCGGTAGCCGACACGCTGGCCACCATCGCGTCCCAGCGCGCCGCAATGCAGGCCAGCACCAGCGCAGGCACCGACGGCAAGGCCGGCACGACGCAGGCCATCCGGGGCGACGTGCTGGCCGTCCAGCAGCAGGACACCAGCGGCCAGTCCGCCGGCGGATCGGGCAATCGCCCGGACAGCGGCATCGCCCAGCACCGCGCCGATCCGCTCGCCGCCAACCCCGGCACGGCGAATGCCAGACCCGTGGCAACGCCGTTCGCCGTCGCGCAGGCTGCCGCCCGCACCGGCGAGGCTGCCGCGGCCAGCCCCGACAACACACAAGCCGTGGCCGCCGCGCTGGCCGGCCAGGCCGCCCCGTCGGCTACTGCAGCCGCTGCGGCCGCCCGTCCCGTGGTCACCCCGCCGCTGTACGACAGCCAGTGGCCGCAAGCCCTCGGCCAGCAGATGATCCGCCTGAGCACGCAAGGCCAGCAAAGCGCCGAACTGCAGCTGAACCCGCCCGACCTCGGGCCGCTCAAGGTCGTGCTCAACGTGGTCAACGATCAGGCCCAGGCCCAGTTCGTCTCGCCCCACCAGGCCGTGCGCGCCGCGGTGGAAGCGGCGCTGCCGCACCTGCGCACCGCGCTGTCGGAAAGCGGCATCCAGCTTGGCCAGACTTCGGTGGGGGCAGACGGCTTTGCCAGCCAGGCGGGCAATGGGAACGGGCAGCAACAGCAAGCGCCGGGGAATGGGCGCGGGCAAACCAGCTTTGGTGCCGGCACGCTGGCGGCTGTTGAACCGGCGGCAGTGGCCAGTACGACCGCCCGTCCCGCGCGCGTGCTTGGGCGTGGCGAGATCGATACGTTTGCCTGAGTTCGCGCTGTGTAGCGCGTGGTGATTGCGCGCCACGGAAGAAAGCAAGGCCGCCCGACGGGCGGCCTTTGTCATGTCAGCGGCGGGGCAGTTCATGTATTTCGCTCACAATCCTGCAACCAGATTTAACGGATTGCTGCTAGAATCAGTAAACATTTTTGCTTACCCTTGATTTCCCCTGAGGTGCAGGAGAATTCGGGTGAAGCAGAGTGAATTCCGGCGATGGCTCGCCGGACAGGGCGCCACCTTCAGTGAAGGCGCGAAGCATGTGAGGGTGTATCTCAATGGCAGGCAGACCACGCTGCCACGGCATCCCAGCCACGAGATCCGGGAGGGGTTGCGCAAGGCGATTCTCAAGCAACTCGGCCTGAGTCTTCAATCTCACGCCCCAACGTGCCCTTGTCGTCAAAGGAGTCCCAATATGCTGCGTTTCCCTGCCAACATCGTCCCGGACGACGGTGGCTTTGCTGTGTCGTTTCCCGATATCCCCGAAGCCCTGACCAGCGGCGACACCATCGAGCAGGCCCGCGAGATGGCCGCCGATGCGCTCGCCACGGCCATGGAGTTCTATTTCGAAGATGGCCGCCCGGTGCCGCTGCCGTCAAAGGCAAAACGCGGCCAGCATCTGGTCGAGCTGCCGGCCAGCGTGTCGGCGAAGGTGCTCCTGCTTAACGAGATGCTCGCGCAGGGCGTGACGCAGGCGGAACTGGCGCGCCGGCTGAATACGCGCAAGCAAGAGGTGCAGCGTATCGTCAACCTGGACCATGCGACCAAGATCGATACGATCGAGGCCGCATTCCGGGCGCTGGGGAAGCGGCTGGAACTGACGGTCGCCTGACCGCGCCAAGACGCCGGCAATCCTCCACCTCATGACTTTCGACCTGTTCGACGACCTGCCACCGAGCGGCCCGGCCAGCCCCGCCATCGAACCCCTCGCCGACGGCGCCGTAGTCCTGCGCGGCCTGGCCCGTGCGGATGCCGAAGTGCTGCTGGCCGACGTCCAGGCCATCATCGCGCTTGCCCCCTGGCGGCACATGATCACCCCCGGCGGGCTGAAAATGTCGGTGGCGATGGTCAACTGCGGCACGGTCGGCTGGGTCTCCGATGCGCGCGGCTATCGCTATGACCCCGTCGATCCGCTGAACGGAAAGCCGTGGCCGGAGATGCCGGCGAGTTTCCGGCAACTGGCCACCACCGCGGCGGCGCAAGCGGGCTTTGCCGGTTTCGAGCCGGATGCCTGTCTGATCAATCGCTATGAGCCCGGCACCCGGCTCTCGCTGCACCAGGATCGCGACGAGCGCGATTTCAGCGCGCCCATCGTCTCGGTCTCGCTGGGGCTGCCCGCGGTGTTCCTGTTCGGCGGCATGCGCCGCGCGGACCGTCCGCAGCGGGTGCGGCTGGCGCATGGCGACGTGGTGGTGTGGGGCGGGCCGTCGCGGCTGACCTTCCACGGCGTGGCGCCGCTGGCCGATGGCGACCATCCGCTGCTGGGGCGGCTGCGCATCAACCTGACATTCCGCAAGGCGCTCTAGCCATCACCGCCGCCTTGGCACTTTGCCCGGGGTTTTCTACAGTCAATGGACTGTCCTGAACGCCACCGTGCAAAGGCCCACACCATGCATCTAGACGGCTCCTGCCATTGCGGCGCCATCCATTTCTCGCTCGAGTCCGATTCCCCCTATCCCTATATGCATTGCCATTGCTCGATCTGCCGCAAGACCGCGGGGAGCGGCGGCTACGCGATCAACCTCGGCGGCGATGCCGCCACGCTACGCGTGCGCGGGCGCAAGCACCTGGGCGTCTATCACGCGGTGCTGCGCGAGCCAGGCAAGCGCGCGCGGCGCTCGCCGGCGCAGCGGCATTTCTGCGTGAAGTGCGGCAGCGCGCTGTGGCTGTGGGACCCGCGCTGGCCGCACCTGGTGCATCCGCATGCATCGGCCATCGACACAGCGCTGCCGCGCCCGCCGGAGGTGGTAGAGGCTGCGCTGGATTCTGTCGCGCCCTGGGTCGACGTGCCCAAGGGCAAAGGCCATGTGCACTGCCGCACCTGGCCGGATGAATCGCTGGCGGACTGGCACAAGCGGCACGGCCTGTTGTCGCGCTGAGCGGCTGCCCAAAGCGTTCTGAGCGCCCGGGCCGCACGGGCCGGGGCGCTCATGCCTGCTTAGGCGGGCAGGAACCCTTCGACGGTCAGGTAGCGCTCGCCGGTGTCGTAGTTGAAGCCCAGCACGCGCGCGTTGGCCGGCAGCTCGGGCAGCTTCTGCGCGATCGCTGCCAGCGTGGCGCCGGACGAGATGCCGACCAGGATGCCTTCCTCGCGCGCGCAGCGGCGTGCCATCTCGCGCGCGGGCTCGGCATCGACCTGGATCACACCGTCCAGCAACGACGTATCGAGATTCTTCGGGATAAAGCCCGCGCCGATGCCCTGGATCGGGTGCGGCGCCGGCGCGCCGCCGGAGATCACCGGCGAGGCCACCGGCTCGACGCCGAACACCTTGAGCTGCGGCCACTTGTCCTTGAGCACCCTGGCGCAGCCGGTCAGGTGGCCGCCGGTGCCGACGCCGGTGATCAGCACATCCAGCCCCTCGGGGAAGTCATTCAGGATTTCCTGCGCGGTGGTGCGCACGTGCACGTCGACATTGGCCGGGTTCTCGAACTGCTGCGGCATCCACGCGCCCGGCGTGGCGGCGACCAGTTCCTCGGCGCGCGCGATCGAGCCCTTCATGCCCTTCTCGCGCGGGGTCAGGTCAAAGGTGGCACCATAAGCCAGCATCAGGCGGCGGCGCTCCACCGACATGCTGTCCGGCATCACCAGCACCAGCTTGTAGCCCTTGACCGCGGCCACCATGGCCAGGCCGATGCCGGTATTGCCCGATGTCGGCTCGATGATGGTGCCCCCCGGCTTGAGCACGCCGCGGCGTTCGGCGTCTTCCACCATCGACAGCGCGATGCGGTCCTTGATCGAGGCGCCCGGGTTGCTGCGCTCTGACTTGATCCAGACCTCGTGGCCGTTGCCGAACAGCCGGTTGATGCGGATATGCGGGGTATTGCCGATCGTCTGCAGGATGTTCTGGACCTTCATCGTGTTCTCCGTGGCGGGCGCGATGCCGCAGGCCTGTAAGGCACTGGCATCGCAGGATCGAATGACGGGACGATTCTAGAGCAAAGCGCCACGCAGGCGGAACGCTTCATGCCAGGATCGTATCGTCTGCAATGCCCTCCTTAACCATTGACCGTATGCCCTGCGCAGGCCACCGCTCAATCGCGCAGGCGCTCGGCGATCAACTCACGCAACAGTGGAATCTGCGCGTAGATTTTGGTCACTAGCCAGCTCGTCCCCGCCTCTGCCTTAAATGATCTTCATATCAGAAATAAACAACAACCGTCTGATGCGACATGAGGTCGTCAAAGAGCTCCCGCCTATGGCACCATGCGGACTAGTCGCATGACTATGCCGACATAGGTCTCCGCTTGTAGCTCGACGGGCAAGGCGCCCATTGGAAGCCAACATGAAGACTGAGCAGCCCAAACGCTATATCGCCTGGCTAGTGGCCGTCTACGTGTCTTGCGGATTCGCGTATCTCGCCTGGCGCGTAGGAACCGTCAACATGGACGCGCCGTGGCTGTCTCTGCCGTTGTATGCCGCTGAAGTCTACGGTTATCTGAGCGGACTTCTGTTCGTGCTGATGACCTTTCGGCTCAGCGTGCGGGAGGTAGTACCGCCGCCAGCGGGAATGAAGGTCGATGTATTCGTGCCCACTTACAACGAGTCCGTGGACCTGCTGCGCCGTACGCTGCTGGCGGCCACGCGGATGGAGTACCCGCATGTTACCTGGCTACTGGATGACGGCCGGCGGCCAGACATGCGCAAGCTGGCCGAGGATCTGGGCTGCCGCTACCTCGCCCGCGATAACAACTCCCACGCCAAGGCCGGCAACCTGAACCACGCGCTGCAGTTCTGCGAAGGCGAATTCATTGCGATCTTCGACGCCGACCATGCTCCTCGCAAGGACTTCCTGGTGAAGACACTGGGATTCTTCCGCGATGCGGGCGTTGCGTTCGTGCAGACACCGCAAGACTTCTTCAATATCGACTCGTTCAACCACCGCATCGGCAAGAAGCGAGTCTGGGATGAGCAGGCGCTCTTCTTCAAAGTCATACAGCGCGGCAAGGACGCACTGAATGCGGCCTTCTTCTGCGGCAGTTGTGCGGTGATCCGACGTTCCGCGGTGGAGAGAATCGGCGGCTTCGCCACCGAGACCGTTACGGAGGATGTGCATACGGCCGTCAAGCTGCACAAGCTGGGATTCAAGTCTGTGTACTACGCCGAATCACTTGCCTTTGGCCTGGCGCCGCACAGCATTGACACCTACCTGAAGCAGCGCATGCGTTGGGGAATGGGAGCGATGCAGGTGTTCCGGCGCGAAAAAATTCTTTTCAGCCGGGGCCTGACGCTGGGCCAGCGACTCAATTATTTCGCGTCGGCACTTTTCTTCTTCGAAGGTTGGCAGAAGCTTGTTTTCTTTCTGACACCGCCGGCAGTATTTCTCTCGGGCGTCCTACCCATCGTCTCATCGCTCAACACTTTCCTGCTGCTGTTCTGCCTGTACTACCTGCTGTCGATGCTGGTTCACCTTGAGCTGGGACGCGGCTACAACTCGCTGCTTCTCAGCGAGCAGTACGCCATGACACGATTCTTTGCCTTCATGTCAACGAGCATTGGACTGTTTCGTCGCAACATCCCGTTTGCCGTGACCGACAAGCAGCTTTCCGATACTGGCAGGATGTGGCTCTGGATGTCGCCGGTGCTGGTGCTGGCGGGGATTACGGCAATCAGCGTGCCAATAGGCCTGTACCGGATGCATACAGGAAGCATTCCGGTCGGTGCAGGCGTCGTCACGCTCATATGGACCTGCGTGACCCTTCTCACGGCAGCGATGGTGACCGTGTACGCTCACCGCCATGCAAGCAACCGCCGCACCGAGTACCGCTTCCCGCTGCGGCTGCCGATCACGCTGACCCTTGATGGCACGTCATACCTTGGCTTGACATCGGACCTTTCCCCCAACGGCGCGCTTTACATCGGGGAACCAATTCCAACGTTATCCCGCGGCGACACGGTAAACATAGCCATCCACCTGCCCAATCTGATCGTATGCGATGCGGCCGCGGCGACGTTCGTCAACCGATCTGCGGCGTGGGCGGAAAAGGCCGCGGCGGGCGTCGCCGGGGAGGCCACAGTGGGACTGCGCTTCAACTGGGATGCGCAGGGCAACACCGGCGCACTCGAGACGTTTCTGTACGGCAGTCGGCTGCAGCTTGAAATGGGCAACCTTTCCGAAACCGAGACTCCGCCTCTTACTCGCCTGGCTGAATTGCTGAGCCGCGACGGGGGCGCGCCACTGCTGACGCAGAACTGGGCGCCGGGACTGCTGATGCAGCCGCTGCGCGCCGGTGTGTTGCCGGTGGTCATTGCCACGATCGAGGGCGCGGCGCCGCTGCTGTTCAGCAGCATCGAACTCGATCTTGACACTGGTGCCACCTTGCGTCGTACCACGAAAGGCATGGCCACGGAACATACGATCAGGCTGACGCCCACGGGCAGGCTAGCGACGCCAACCGGCGATTTTCACCTTTACAACATTACGCCGCACGCGACGACGGTATGAAAGAAAAAAGCCGCATGACGCAGGACACGCGCAAGAATATTCGGGCCGACCATGCTCTCGTCATCGTAACCCTCTGTGGCTCGGCCATCGTCCCGTTGCCGGCTATGGCGGGCACGTTGTTCGGCGGGGCAAGCTTCGCCGGTGGAGGTGAGCGTAGCGAATACGCTGGTGTCACCGGCAATTGGCTGCCGGTGCCCTTCCTCACCCAGAAGCTCGTCGTCAGCGACTACCACTACAAGTACGGCTCTAACGGCACGACGGTGTCAGTGAACGGACAGTCGGCCGAGGCGGCGCTTGGCGTACAGAAAGGCTGGGAGACCGGCTGGGTTGAAGCCACGGCCGGCGCGCGCTATCGCTACAATCGCGTGTCGCCAGAAGGCGCCGATAACCGTGCCGACGGCGGCGAATGGGGCCTGGCATTGACAGTCCTCGGCCAGCAGGAGTTCGCGCAACACTGGGCTGTCAACGGGATCGCGAGCTACAACATCGGGCCTAAGGCGTATTGGGCGCGCGGCCGGATTCTCTACAAGATTTTCGGCGATGCGTGGGCCGGAGCGGAGGTCATCAAGCATGGCGATCCGTTTTACCACTCCACGCAGGGCGGTCTGGTGCTGACCGGCATCTCGCTCGGCCAGACCGTGAAGCTTGGCTTCTATGGTGGTGTCAAGAAGACCGGTGGGCAGCCTCGCGCATTCTATGGCGGGCTGGAAATCAGCAAGGCGTTCTGATGGCGCTTGTGCCGCACACATACGGCTGCGGGTGCGGCGCACGGCGTTGCTGTTGACGGGAACGAGTGGGCGCCGCTGAATCCGGGGAAGATCATCGCAGGTGCCCCAAAGCGCCCGAAAAAATACGCTAACTATTTGATTCCATTGACATGGAACGTTAGGCTGAAGTTGTTGGCCGGCATTGGCACCGGCTCGTCGCAGCGCATGCCCTGTGCCTCGCCCAGCGCGATCACGGCTTCCATGTCACGCACGCCCCAGTCGGGATCGGTGGCGCGCAATTGCGCGTCGAAGGCCGCGTTGCTGGGCGCCGTATGCGCGCCGCCGCGGCGATAGGGGCCGTACAGGAACAGCACGCCGCCAGGGCCCAGCAGCTTGCCGGCGCCCTCGAACAGCGCCTCGGCCGCGGCCCACGGGGCGATATGGATCATGTTGATGCACACCACCGCATCCGCGGCATCGATGCCCCACGGCTGGCGGCAGACATCCAGCGCCAGCGGCGCGCGCACATTGGCCAGGCCCGCATGCGCGGTCCAGGCTGCGATCGACGCGCGCGCGGCGGCTTCCGGATCGCTTGGCTGCCAGGTCAGTCCCGGCAGTGCTGCGGCAAAGTGCACGGCGTGCTGGCCGGTGCCGCTGGCAATTTCCAGTACTGTGCCGCTGGCGGGGAGCACATTGCGCAATACCGCAAGGATAGGCTCGCGGTTGCGCTCGGTGGCGGGCGCCATGCGGCGTGCATCGGGGTCTTGGGTCGAGCCGGTCATGATGGCACGCTCAGCGGGGGAAAGCGCTTAGCGTAGCAGAATCGGCGCGCCGGGGGCGCGCTGCCCTGAGGGCAGCGTGTCAGCTGATGAAGGACGGCAGCACGGGCAGGATGTGATGCCGCAGTACGTCAACGGTGCCCCGGAATCCGGTAGATCAAGCGCTCAAACTTGCGCGTCGTGGCCTGGCCCACGACCGTGCCGCCAAGCGACTCTGCGATCCGGCGGCTGGGCCAGTTCTGTTCGGCCACGGGATAGACCAGGTGCGCCGGCGACAGGTTGTCCTGCGCCCATTGCGCCAGCGCGGTGACCGCTTCCAGGCCGAAGGCATGGCCGTGGCAGTCCTCGCGGATCCAGATGCCGAGTTCCGGCGCGGGCGTGTCGGCGTGGTGCAATCCCGCCAGCCCAAGGAACAGCCCGTCGCCGGCTCGCCGGATGGTGAGCACAAATTCCGAACCTCGCGCCATGCCTGCCAGCCAGCCTTGCCACACGGCTTCGAAAGCCGCCGGCGTGGGCGATGGCTCCCAGTCCATGAATCGGGCAAGTGTCGGGGTGATGCAGGCAAACGCCTCGGCTGCATCGTCGCCACGAAAGGGCAGCAGGCTGAGGCGCGCGGAGTGGATGTGCGGAAGCTGGTCAGGCATGACGGGCGGGAGGCTGGGCATGAGCCGGAGTTGCCATGTTAGACGATCGTGCCCCAACAAAAAACGGCGGGCCGAAGCCCGCCGCCCTCATCCTGGCACTGCGCTACGCGTCAGGCCTTGGCCAGCCTGACGCCGGTCGGATCGGCCGTCAGGTAACCCACGGCGGCACCGAAGCGGTCCTTGTAGTTGGCCATCACCTTCGCTTCAAGCGCGGGCCGGACCTTGTCGTGCAGCGGCGTCTCCCAGTCGCCAACGTGCTGGAAGTTGCTCATCACGTAGGTCCAGCCGTTGATCTCGTCCACCGCGTGCAGGCCGGTGGATTCGGCGCCGACCGGGCACGACAGCACGCGGCTGAGCACCTTGGTATCGACGTTGTACGCCCACAGGAAGTTGTTGACGTGGGTATTGCTGTCCTCGCCGACAAACAGGGTGCGCAGCTTTTCCGAGAACTTCAGGTTGTCGGGCGTGGCGACCTTGTCGGGGTTGGCAAAGTTGCCCAGCGCATCCTGCTGCTTCATCTTGCCGCCGCCCAGGTCTTCGCTGACCAGCGCCGGCACCGCCGCCATGTCGACCGGCACCCATTCGCTGCTGATGGCCGTGCCGGTCTTGTCGGCCTGGCCGCCCTTCAGGTTCAGCTCATAGACCGCGCCGGAGTACGGGCCTTCCACCTGGATATCGCCGGCGTTGGCGGCGTTGCCCGTGAGCATGCTCGACTCGATGCGTGACATCGCCGAGTAGGCCTTCTTGTCCTTGATGTTGACCGTGGTGCCTTCCATCTTGGTGAAGCCCAGGCTGCCGCCGACCAGTGCGGCGTAGCGGTGCGTTTCCAGGAACGCCGCGGCCTTTTCCATGCCCGGCATCAGCTTCACCCAGTTCGGCTTGCCGTTGTAGAGGATGCGGGTGTAGCTGACATCTGCCGGATCGGCGGTCTTGACGTCCATGATGTCGGCCAGCTTGATGCCGCCGTCGACCAGCGCGCGGATTTCGGCACTGGTGGCGCTGCCCAGCTTGATCCACGACAGCGTGGCGCTGCCCGGGCCCACGCCCGAGGTCTGGTGCCACTTGGCCACGTACAGCGTGCCGGACGACAGGTCGCGGGCGCGGTCGGCGATAAACAGGAACAGGCCGCCGTTGGTGGCATCGTCGCCCATCAGCACGGTGCGCTCGTCCGGCATGACCTGCACCAGCTCATGCGAGATGCGGCCCAGGCAGTAGTGCTTCTTGATGGTGCCGGTGCCGTCCGGGTTGACCGTGACTTCCGGCAGGTGGCCGTAGTTGTAGGCGTTGGCGCGCGCCGGGTCGCCGTACAGGTTCTGGCTGTAGCCCTGCAGCTGCGTGACCGCGCTGGCGTTCAGCAGGTCGGTCTCGTACTCTTCGCTCGACAGGTGGGTGTTCCACGGCGACAGGCTGGCGCCGCAGGTGATCCACAGGCCGTTGACGCCCGAGGTATCGACGTTGTGGTACTTGACCGGGGTCAGCTTGCCGGTGGCCGGGTCCTGGTCCAGCGTCACCACGGCGATGGGCGACGGCAGCAGGCCGTACATGCTGGCATTGCCCTGGTTGCGCGTGGTGTACTCGAACTGCACCACCGCAAACACTGTCTTGCCCTTGACGCCGGGTACGGTCGGGTTGGCCAGGGTCAGCAGCGAGCTGCCGTCCGGCGCGTCGGAGAAGAACTGGCGTTCCTTGCCGGCCACGGAGGTGTCCAGGATCGGCTTGTTGTTGATGTCGTAGTAGCCGCCGGCCAGGATGGTGCCGCCCTTGCCGTCGGGCAGGGTGTCGCCGGTGATGAAGAACGGCTGGTAGGCCAGCTTGTAGGTCTGGCTGCTGCCGTCGCTGAACGACACCTTGAGGCTGGAGCCCACCGTGGTGGTCGCCATGGCGTCCGGCGTGGCCAGCGTCGGCGCGCTCATGCCGACGAACTCGGCCGTGGTGAACGTGGCGGCCTGGGCCGGCGGAAGCGGCGCGGCGACAGCGTCGTCGCCACCGCCGCAACCTGCCAGCAGGCCGCTGGAGGCAAGGCCAAGCGGCAGCATCGGCGCGCCGGCCAGGAGCTTCAGGGCCTTGCGGCGGCCAGCATTGGGTTGTTCAAGCATGTTCTCGATCCGGGGAAGAGGAAGGGATATGTTGTTCACTGCGTATTTGCGCCGGACCCGCGGGCGGGGCCGGGCACCTGTTGGCACAGGCGGGCGGCGGGCGGCATTGCGCATGGCCGGAGCGGATCGTAGGCGCAGTTTGTGACAACAAGTTGACGATACGACACAAAAGCGGCGCTCTCGGCCAGGCCCCGGATGCCGCTGCGGTACACTCGCCCTTTGCATCCGCGGCTCCACAGGCGCGGATCCGTTGAATGCCGGCAGCCTCCGTTTCTGCCCCCTTCCGTCCTTCCGCTTGCCCACCTACACGCTAGCCACCCCCGTCCGGGCCGAGATCGAAATCCGCAAGAGCCGCTTCCTGGCGCTGGCGCTGCCCGTTGCCGACCGTGAGGCCGCCATGGCGGCGCTGCAGGCGCTGCGCGTCGAGCACCCCACCGCCACCCACGTGTGCTGGGCATTGCTGGCTGGCGGCGCCTCGGGCATGTCCGACGATGGCGAGCCCTCCGGCACCGCCGGCCGGCCCATCCTGGAAGTGCTGCGCCACCATGACCTGGACGGCGTGCTGGCGGCGGTGGTGCGCTATTACGGTGGCGTCAAACTGGGGGCGGGCGGGTTGGTGCGCGCTTACACCGATGCCATCGCGGCCGCGCTGAAAACGGCCGAGCGCGTGGAACGCATCGCCTACGCCACCCTGACGGTGTCAGTCGACTATGCCGACGAGCCGCGCGTGCGCCGCTGGCTCGACTACGAAGCGCAGCCGGGCTGCACGCTGGCCGGCACCGCCTATGGCGCGCTGGCCACGCTGGTCCTGCGCATGCCCGCAACCCAGCTCGACGCCGCGCGCGACGCCCTGCGCGACGCGACCCACGGACGCGCCCAATTCCCGGAAGCGGAGGATGAGGCCCATGGCTGAACGCGAGCCGGTGGCGCCGGACGACCGCGCGGAATTCACCGCAAGCGTGCTGCCAGGCAATACCCGCTTCGCCGCGCCGGCGGCGTTGAGCCTGCTGGAAGCTGCCTTGCTCGAAGGCGTGGCGCTGCCCAACTCCTGCCGCAACGGCACCTGCCGCGCCTGCGCCAGCCGGCTGCATGCGGGGACGATCCGCTATCGGATCGAATGGCCGGGGTTGAGTCTGGATGAGAGGGAAGAGGGGCTGATCTTGCCGTGTGTGGCTTGTCCGGCCAGTGATGTGGTGTTTGAGCCTGTCAGTTTGGGGTAGGGCTCAGGCCTGAAGAGAACCTTAATCACCCGTTGTGCGGCGTCAAGATTACTCTCTCACCCCCCAACCGCCAGAAAAAGCCGCAACGCCACCTTCAACCCATCCGGCCCCGCCGGATCGGAGAACGCCTGGCCGCCTGCCCCGCCGCTCCAGGCGTGACCCAGGCCCTCGATCCGCACCAGGCGCACGTAAGGCGACTTTCCCTCCGTCCAGTCGGACACATCCATCGCACGGCGCATGCCGCGCTGGATGCGCCGTGCCGGCACCGCGGACAGCGGGTGCGCATCCTCGGGCTGCAGGTGCATCCACATGCCCGCCGCGGCGGTCGCGTTGCTGAAGTCGACCACGTGGTCGGCATCGCCATGCAGCAATAGCAGCGGCGGCGGGCGGCGCCCCGCCAACCCGAGCCGCAGCGCCTTCATGGCCTTGGCATCGGGCCCGCGCCCCCCGCGCATGGCACGCGCCGCCTGGGCGGCATTGGTGGCGCTCCAGGGCACCGCGCCGGAGTGCGATCCCACTGCGGCAAAGCGTTCAGGGTAGCGCAGCCCCAGCATCAGCGCCATCGCGCCGCCCGCGGACAGCCCCAGCACGCTGATGCGGTCCGCGGCAACCGGATGGACGCGGCAAGCCTGGTCGATCAGCGCCATCAGCAGCCCGGCTTCGACGCCGCCCTGCGCGGCGGGCCGGAACCAGTTCCAGCAGCGCTGTGCGTTGGCCTGCGAGGTCTGTTCAGGCAGCAACACCACCCAGCCGGCTTCGCGCGCCACCGCGGCGGCGCGCGTGACCGCGGCAAAGCTGGCGGCGTCCTGGCCGCAGCCATGCAGCAGCACCAGCATCGGGGCGCGCCGCGACGCCGTGATGCCGGCCGGCACGAAGATGCGGTAGCGGCGCGGTGCCAGTGGCGCGCCCCATGCGCCTTCCTCCCAGCGCCCGCTGCCGCGGCTCTGCGGCGCCTGCACCGGCGATACCACGCCCGACAGTGCGCGCTGTGTGGCGGCCGTGACTGCAGCCGATTGCTTCACCGCGTTGCGCACGATGGCCTCGGCCATCGGCCCGGTCAGGTTCTGGTTGACGGCGCGCTGCATGCGGCGCGCATTGCGGGCCGCGGCCTTGTTCAGCGTGGACCAGAGTTTTGCACCGGATGAGCGCGGCATGCGGCGTCCTGTCACTTGGGTAACCCGTACATCATATGCGCAAGCTCAGGCCGTCTTGCATGCAACGCGCGCCGGATGACTGCCTACAATGCAAGGGCCGTGTCGCCCCGAGACATGGACAGGAGGCAAGCATGAGCGATGTGACAAACGAGTTCAGGCCCCTGGATCCGGGCCGCATCAACCTGATGGATCCGCTTGAAGTGCAGTACTGGTGCCGGGAGCTGGGCTGCAGCACCAGCGACCTGGAGAACGCCGTCGATGCCGCGGGCGACCATATCTCCGCGGTACGCGCGCAACTGGAGTCGAACCAGGCCGGCGCGCGGCCTGGCTGAAATCCCGAGACAAACGGTGGCAGGCAGGCATCCCCGGCTGAGCGGGGATGCCTGTGGAGCGTGCCACGCGAGATGTCGGCGCCGTGTCCGTTCCATGACGGCATGCGCGGCACGCATCAATCGCATGCGTGCATGCAGTCCATACCCTTGTTAAATGCAGTGCATACCAATGTCTTATTCGCTGGACGACGGTTTTGCTGCATGATTTCCGGCCCGGGCAAAGATCCGGCACTCAAGACTGGGACAGCTGGATAACACCACGTCGGAAACCAAGGGGTTACCAACACTAGGACGCATCGACAATGAACATCAGGCTGCCGATTATCACGGTTTGCACCGCCTTGCTTGCACCTGCCACGTGGGCCGGCAATGACCCGCACTGGAGCTATACCGGACCCACCGGTACCAGCCACTGGGCCAAACTCGACCAGGACTACAAGACCTGTGCGCTGGGCAAGCACCAGTCGCCCATCGATATCCGCACCGGCAAGGTCCAACCCGCGGACCTGAAGCCGATCGTCTTTGACTACGCCGCGGCGCCCGCCACCGTGGTCAACAATGGCCACACCGTACAGGTCAACCTGCCCGCCGCGGGGCAGATCGAACTCGACGGTGTGCCCTACAAGCTGCTGCAGTTCCACTTCCATACGCCCAGCGAAGAGAAGATCAACGGCAAGACCTATCCGCTGGTCGCGCACCTGGTGCACCAGAATGCAGAAGGCAAGCTGGCGGTGGTGGCGGTGCTGTTCAAGTCCGGGCGGGAGAATGCGGCGCTGAAACCCGTCTTCGCGAGCCTGCCGGCCAAGGCTGGAGCGTCGCGCGAACTGACGGCGCCGCTGGATGTGGCGGCGTTGCTGCCGGCCCGGCAGTCGTACTGGGCCTTCACCGGCTCGCTGACCACGCCACCGTGCAGCGAGGACGTGCGCTGGCAGGTGCTCAAGACCCCGGTGGAAGTGTCGCCGGCGCAGTTGGCCGCATTCCGCCAGCTTTATCCGATGAACGCCCGCCCGGTGCAACCGTTGAACGGCCGCACGGTGCAGGCCAGCCACTGAGCGTGCAGGGCGGGGAGCATTGCGGGCTTGATCACAGCCCGCGCAGCGCCAGTTCGCCGCCCAACACCAGCAGCCCGCAGAAGAACAGCTTGCGAAAGCGCTCGGCGCTGATCCGGTGGCGCAGCCACTGGCCCAGGAACATGCCGCCGAGCGCCGGCACCAGCGCCAGCGCCGAGGCGCCCAGCACGGGCATGTGCAGCAGCGACCCGCCCATGGCCAGGCTCACCGCCAGCGCAATGGTCGATACCGTGAACGACAGCCCGAGCGCCTGCACCAGGCTTTCCTTGTCCAGCCCGAGCCCCTGCAGGTAAGGCACGGCGGGAATCACGAACACACCGGTCACCGCCGTAATGCCACCCGTGACCAGCCCGATCAACGGTCCGAGCCACCGCTCCGCCCCTGCCGGCACCACCAGCTTCACCGCTGCCAGCCCGACCACCGCGTACAGCACCAGCGCCACACCCAACGCCGAGGTAGCGTGCGTCATCATGCCGGCCGGCACCCATGCCGCACACAGCCAGGTGCCGGCGCAGATCGCCACCAGCATCGGCCACAGCCGTTGCATCAGTTGCCCGAAGCGCGGGCCGCCGAACAGCTGCACCACGTTGGTCACCATCGACGGCGCCACCAGCAGCGCCGCCGCCTGCGCGGGCGGCATCACCAGCCCCAGCATGCCCACCGCAACCGTGGGCAAGCCCAGGCCCACCACCCCTTTGACAAAGCCTGCCAGCAAGAACGTCATGCCGATAAAGGCGGCTTGGGTGGCGATCGCTTCCATCGTCATCGCTGCTCCCCCTTCATTCCGCCTTGTGGTCATGCACCGCGCGGCTGTCCGCCGGCGCCTGGTCGCGCTCATTCAGCCCGTAGTCGCGCAGCACCTGCGCCACGCGCAGCCGGTAGCCGGCAAACACGCCGCCGCGACCGGCCGCCTGCGCCTGGCGATGCGCCAGCGTATTGCGCCAGGCGATCACCGCGGCCTCGTCGCGGAAGAACGACAGCGACAGCAGCTTGTTGGGGTTGGTCAGGCTCTGGAAGCGCTCCACCGAGATAAAGCCGTCGATGGCTTCCAGCTGCGGGCGCAGCTGCGCGGCGATGTCGAGGTAGTTGTCCTGCCGGCCCGGCGCGGGCTCGACTTCGAAGATGACTGCGATCATGTTGTCTCCTGAGGCAATGGCGGGGATCAATGGAAATGCGGAATGCGCGCGTTCAGCGACGGACGATAGCGGAATGCCTGCGCCAGCGCGGCCGGGTCGGCACCACGCGCACGCAGCGCCGCCACCGTGGCAGCAGCCAGCGCCTGCGCCAGGCGGTCGCCGGGACAGGCATGGCGGCCGTGGCCGAAGGTCCATGGCCGCTCGCCGGCTGCGGCACCACTGCTAGACGCCGCGGCCAGCAGCACCAGCACCGCATCGCCGGCCTTGACGGCGTGGCCGCACAGCTGCGCATCGGCGGCCAGGAAGCGGCGCGTATTCTGCACCGGCGGATCCTCCCGGGCGACCCGCGCCACCACGGCATCGAGCGGCAGCTCTGACTGCGTCGTGTCGCGACCCAGCCGCAGCAGCGTATTCCCGGCCAGCGCTGCAGTGGCTTCGCAGGCCTGCACCAGCAGGCCGATGATGTTGGCGGCGACCGCCTGCGCGTCGATGCCGGCGGCACCGGCTGCCTGCCGCAGCGCCGGCAGCGGCCCCGCGCCGGCCGCCGCATCGGCAAGCCAGTGGCCCAGCCATTGAGCGGCCTCAGCGCCAGCGCGCACTGCCGGTGCATCGGCCAATGGCGACTGCGCGCCGGCAAAGGCCGCAACGCGTTGTGCGACTTCGGCTGCCCGGCTGCCTCCGTTGGCAACTGGCAGGCCAAGCAGGTCGGCGACCGTGATGACCGGCAGCGTGAACAGCCAGCGATTGATGCGCTCGCCGGACTTAGTGGCCCGGGACGCTTCGCCGGCATCGAGCACCGTCGCCAGCACCGTTGCGCGCTGCGCCGCGGCGGCCGCGTCGATGCCCGCCAGCATCGGCATCAGCAGGGCCTTGAGCGGCGCGTGCGCGGCGCCGTCGTTCATCCGGATCAGCCGGCCGAACAGCTCGCCGGCGGCGGTGCCGGCCAGCGCGGGCGGCACCGGCTGTGCGGGCGGCCGCACGCGGCAGTCGGGGTGGGCGAGCACGTCGGCCACTTCCCGTGGGCCGGCGGCGACCCACAGGCCCAGGCGGTCATCGCGGTAGAATGGCTGGCTGGCGGCCAGCTCCCGGTAGTACGGGTACGGGTCGGGATCGGTGACGGCGCTGAGCGGATCGATGCTGGTATCGGGCATGGCGGCACAGTGGATGAAAGTGCTGAGTCCTTGCAATGAACCCAGCGCCCGGGGGCGGGCGGACAGTCGCATCATGCCGCCGCGGCGCAGGCCGAAGATTCATGGTGACATGAACTATCGAATGCAGTGGCGCAACGCCGGCGCACCCTGGGTCTTCACGCATCCATTCGCGCCAGCTCCCCTTCTCCTTGCGCCGCTTCCGTCGCCGGCTCATCTTTCCGGTGCGCCAGCCGGTACAGCACCGGCAACACCAGCAAGGTCAGCGCCGTCGACGACAGGATGCCGCCGATGACGACCGTCGCCAGCGGGCGCTGCACCTCGGCACCCGTGCCCGTGGCCAAGGCCATCGGCACGAAGCCAAGCGACGCAACCAGCGCCGTCATCAGCACCGGCCTCAGCCGCGTCAAAGCCCCATCGCGGATCGCCGCATCCAGCCCATGACCTTCCTCGCGCAGCGAGCGGATGAACGACAGCATCACCAGCCCGTTGAGCACCGCCACGCCGCACAGCGCGATAAAGCCCACCGCCGCCGAGATCGACAGCGGAATGCCGCGCAGCCATAGCGCCAGGATGCCGCCGGTCAGCGCGAACGGGATGCCGGTGAAGACCAGCAGGCCGTCCTTGACGTTGCCGAACATGGCGAACAGCAGCACGAACACCAGCCCCAGCGCCAGCGGCACCACCACGCGCAGCCGCGCGGTGGCGGACTGCAGCTGCTCGAAGGTGCCGCCCCAGCTGGTCCAGTAGCCCGCCGGGATCTGCACGCGCGCGCGGATCGCGGCCTCGGCCTCGGGCACGAAGCTGCCGATATCGCGCCCGCGCACATTGGCGCTGACCACGATGCGGCGCTTGCCGTTCTCGCGCGAGACCTGGTTGGGGCCCGGCGCGATCTCCACGCTGGCGACTTCGCTCAATGGGATATAGCTGGTGCGCGCCGCGGCCTCCTTCGGCAGCGGCACCGGCAGGCGCCGCAGTGCCTCCACGTCCTCGCGCACGGCATCCGGCAGACGCACCACGATGTCGAAGCGCCGGTCGCCGCTGAAGAAGGTGCCAGACACCTTGCCACCGATGCCGATCGCCACCGCATCCTGGATATCGCTCAGGTTCAGCCCGTAGCGCGCCGCCTTGTTGCGGTCGATCTGCACCGTCAGCATCGGCAGGCCGGTGGTCTGTTCGACCTTCACCTCGGCCGCGCCGGGGATGCCCTGCAGCACCGCCGCGATGCGATTGGCGGTCTGCTCCAGCACGGCGTTGTCGTCGCCGAACACCTTGACCGCCACGTCGGAGCGCACGCCGGAAATCAGCTCATTGAAGCGCAGCTGGATCGGTTGCGAGAACTCATAGTTGTTGCCGGGCAGCTTGCCGACCTCATCGCGGATCGCGGCGATCAGTTCGTCGCGCGTGCGGCGGGGCTCAGGCCATTGCGACACTGGCTTGAGCATGATGTAGCCGTCGGAGATATTCGGCGGCATCGGGTCGGAGGCGATCTCCGCGGTGCCGGTGCGCGCAAAGATGCGCTCGATCTCCGGGAACTTGGCCTTCAGCGCGGTTTCCACCTGCTGCTGCATCGCCACCGACTGGGTCAGGCTGGTGCCGGGGATGCGCAGCGCCTGGATCGCCATGTCGCCTTCGTTGAGGCTAGGCACAAATTCACTGCCAAGGCGCGTGGCGATCGCCAGGCATAGCACCACCGCCACGCCGGCAAAGGTGAGCACCACGGGGGTCGCGGCCAGCGAGCGCTCCAGCAGCACCGCGTAGCGGCGGCGCGCCCAGGCCATCAGCCGGTTCTCGCGCTCGGCCACGCGGTTGCCGATGAACAGCGCCACCGCCGCGGGCACGAAGGTCACCGACAGCACCATTGCGCCCAGCAGCGCCAGCACCACGGTGAAGGCCATCGGGTGGAACATCTTGCCCTCGACCCCGGTCAGCGCAAAGATCGGCAGGTACACCACCATGATGATCAGCTGGCCGTACAGCAGCGGCCGGCGCGCCTCGCGCGCCGCGGCAAAGACTTCATGCAGCCGTTCGCTGCGCGTGAGGGGCCGGCCATGGCGCTCCTGCGCATGGGCCAGCCGGCGCACGCAGTTCTCGACGATCACCACCGCGCCGTCGACGATGATGCCGAAGTCCAGCGCGCCCAGGCTCATCAGGTTGGCACTGATGCGGTAATGCACCATGCCCGTGAAGGTGAACAGCATTGACAGCGGGATCACCAGCGCGGTGATCAGCGCCGCGCGCAAATTGCCCAGGAACAGGAACAGGATGGCGATCACCAGCACCGCGCCTTCCAGCAGGTTCTTCTTGACCGTGGCAATGGCCTTGTCGACCAGCGTGGTGCGGTCGTACACCGTGACGGCCTTCACGCCCTTGGGCAGGGTGCGGTTGATCTCGGCCATCTTGCGGTCCACCGCCTGTGAAACCGTGCGGCTGTTCTCGCCGATCAGCATGAACACGGTGCCCAGCACCACCTCGCGGCCGTTCTCGGTGGCCGCGCCGGTGCGCAGCTCGCCGCCGGTCTGCACGGTGGCGACGTCGCGCACGCGGATCGGCTGGCCCTGCGCGGTGCCGACGATCACGTCGCGGATATCGTCGAGCGAGCGCACCTGCCCCGGCACGCGCACCAGGTACTGCTCGCCGCGGCGCTCGATATAGCCGGCGCCGACGTTGTCGTTGTTCTTCTCCAGCGCGCTCACCACGTCGGCCAGCGACAACCCGTACGACGCCATGCGCTCCAGGCTGGGTGCGACCACATAAGCGCGCGCATGCCCGCCGATGGCATTGACCTCGGTCACGCCAGGCACGTTGCGCAGCTGCGGGCGGATCACCCAGTCCTGGATCTCGCGCAGGTCCGACAGCGTATAGGGCGTGCCGTCCGGCTTGCGCGCGCCGGGGTCGGCCTCGACCGTCCACAGGTAGATCTCGCCCAGCCCGGTCGAGACCGGGCCCATCGCGGGCGTGATGCCGGCGGGCAGCTTGTCGCGCGCTTCCTGGATGCGCTGGTTGACCAGCTGGCGGGCAAAGTGGATATCGGTGCCGTCGCGGAAGATCACCGTCACCTGCGACAGGCCGTAGCGCGACAGCGAGCGGGTCTGCTCCAGCCCGGGCAAGCCCGCCATCACGGTCTCGACCGGATAGGTGATGCGCTGCTCGGTCTCCAGCGGCGAATAGCCCGGCGCGGCGGTGTTGATCTGCACCTGCACGTTGGTGATATCGGGCACCGCGTCGATCGGCAGCCGGGTGTAGCTGTACAGGCCCAGCGCGGCCATGCCCAGCACCGCCAGCAGGACCAGCCAGCGTTGCTCGATGGCAAAGCGGATCAGGCGTTCAAACATGCGTGCCTCCCGCTCAGTGCTCATGCCCGGCGCTGGCTTTGCCCAGCTCGGACTTGAGGATGAAGCTGTTGGCCACGGCGTAGCGGGCGCCGGCCTGCAGGCCCTCGGTCACCTCCACCAGCTTGCCGCCGGCGCGCCCGGTCTTGACCGGCTGCACGGCAAACCCGCCCGGCACAGCGATGAACACCACGCTCTGGCCGTCGACCTGCTGCACCGCGTCGGCCGCCACCGTCACCGGCACCTGCGCCGGCGCGCCCAGCACGCTGACCGTGACGAACAACCCCGGGCGCCACGCCATGCCGGGATTGGCCAGCGTCACGCGCGCCTTGGCCGTGCGCGTCTGCTCGCCCAGCAGCGCGCCGACGTAGGACACCTTGCCCTCGGCCTGCGTGTCCGAGGCGCTCGAGCGCACCGTGACCGCTTCGCCCACGCGCACCTGGTCCAGGTCGCGCGCGGACACCACGAACTCCGCCCACACCGAACTCAGGTCGGAGACCGTGAAGACGCTGGTGGCTTCCTGGACCGCTTCGCCCAGCGCCAGGTGTTTCTCGACCACGATGCTATCGAATGGGGCGCGCAGCGCAAACTGGTTCAGGCTGCCACCCTTGCCCGCGCTGTTCTCCGTGGCGCCAATCGCGGTCAGCTTCTGGCGCGCGTTCTGCACCGCGATCTGCGCTTCCTCCAGCGCCGTGCGAGCCTGCTGGTAATCCTGCTCGGCGGAGATCTTCTCCTGCCACAAGGTCTTCTCGCGCGCGTAGGTGGCGCGGGCCAGCGCCTCGCGCTTCTGCGCCGCCAGCAGCTCGCTGCGCTGCTCGGCCAGCGTCGTGCTGGCTAGCAGCGCCAGCACTTCGCCCTTGCGCACCTGCTGGCCAAGGTTGGCCGGCACCGCCTGCGCCACGCCAGCCACGCGCGGCACCACGTGCGCGGTGCGGTCTTCATTGAAGCGGATCTCGCCGGGGAAATCGACGCTGCTGCGCAGCTGCGCCGCGGCCGCAGTGGCAATGCCGATGCCGGCCTGCTGGATCTGCACGGGCGTCAGCGCGATCAGGTGCGGCTTGCCTTCGGCTTCCGGTTTTGCCGCGGGAGCGCTGGCGTCAGCGTGCGCGGCCGCCTTGTCCGCTTCCTTGCCATGTTCATGCTCGTCGGCATGCCCGTGCCCGGCCTCGCCGGTGGCGCTGCCGCCCTTGCCGGTGAACAGGATCGCCGCGCCGCCCAGCAGCCCCGCGACCAGGATGGCCACCACGGCGGCCCGTTGTTGCTTGCTCATTGCCATGTCTGCAGCTTCCGTATCAGTGTCCGAGGATGCGGTCGATGCTGGCCGCCGCGTCATAGGTGCGGGCCAGCACGTCCAGGTAGCGGATGCGCGCCTGGAACAGCGTGCGCTGGGCATCCAGCACATCGAGGAAATTGAATTTGCCGGCTTCGAACCCGCGCGAGGCAGCGGCATAGGCCTGCTCCGCCGCGGGCAGCACCGAGGCCTGCAGCGTCTGCGCCGCGGCGCGCGATACCGACAGCTGCGTCGACGCCTGCTGCAGCTCACCCACCAGGCGGATGCGCGTGGCCGCGTGCGTGTCCTGCGCCTTGTCGGCCCGGCGCAATGCGGCGTAGAGGTTGCCCTGGTTGCGGTCAAAGAGCGGCAGCGGGATCGCCACGCCCAGCACGGCCATATTGCGGTTGGCCTCGTTGTCGCGCTTGGCGCCCAGGCTCACGGTCACGTCGGGGTACTGGCGGCTGCGCGCCACGGCGACTTCGGCGCGGCTGCGCTCGGCCACGAGGCGGCTTGCCGCCAGCTGCGGCGAGTCTTCCAGCGCCGCTTGCAGCGCTGCCGGCGCGGGGCGCGAGGGCAGTGCGTCAAGGTCACCCTGCGCCTGCGCAAAATGCGGCACGGCATTGCCCCACAGCGCGGCCAGCGACTGCCGTGCGGATTGCAGCGCGCCGGTGGCCTCGGCCAGTTCCAGCTCGGCATTGGCCTGTTCGACCCTGGCGCGCGTTGCTTCCAGCGGCGCGACCTTGCCGGCGGCCACGCGCCGCCCGGCCGCCGCGGCCGCCTTGCTGGCGATGCCGACCGAGCCTTCGGCCAGCTTGACGCGTTCCTGCGCCACCAGCACGCCAAAGAAGCGTGCGATCACCGCGGCGCGCAGCTCGGCGCGTGCGCCGCCCAGCTCGGCCTGCGCCAGCTCGCGCCCGCGCTCGGCCACGCCGATGCGCGCGGCGCGCTTGCCGCCGAGTTCAATCGGCAGGTTGATCTGGCCGGTGGTGGCGCGCGTGGCCTTGCGCGTGTCTTCCATCGACACGGCCAGTTCGGGATTGGGCAGCACGCGCGCCTGCGTGACATCGCCCTCGGTGGCGTCAAGCTCCTTGCCCGCGGCGGACAGCGTGAAGCTGCCGGCTTCGGCCAGCGCCAGCGCGGCGTCGAGCGTCAGCGTGCCGGCAGGCTCTTGCCCTGGGGCCGGCGAGGATGCCGATGGCTGCGCCATGGCAGGGGGCGGCGTCTGCGCGACGCCATGGATCGGGCTGGATAGAACGGCCGCCAGCCCAAGCGGCAGCAAAAGTCTTCGCATCGAATTGCACCAGGAAAGAAACCGGGAGAATTCGGCGAGACGCCTGATGTCAGGGACTCAGGAAGACCAGGAAATGGAAGCGTCGTCTCGCCGGCTAGGCAAGACGCGGCCACTGCGGACGGTCGGGCGCCCGCGCACTGTGCGAAGAGAAGCTGGGCTGCGGCGCCGGTGGCGCCAGTTCCACCCGGCGCATGGCGTGCACGTCGGGCGCGTCGGCCCGTGCAAACGGCAGCGAAGCGATATGGCAGACGCCGCAGTCGGGATCGGGCAGGCCGAGCTTGGCCTTGTCCTGCGCCTTCTGCGCGGGCTGGTCCTGCTTGCCGCTGTCGGCCTTGTGCTGGTGCTCATGGTGCCCGAAATGGGCCTTGGCCGAAGCCGCCACCTCATGCCGGCAATACGCGGCGGCTCCCGCCCAGGCGAACTGGAGCGGCAGGACGAGCGCAAGAAGGATGAGGATGAGCCGTTGCATAAGGGAATTGGCAGCTGCCCTGGCCGCCCGGCATCAGGCGACGGGGGGACTGCAGCGAGCCGCAAGTTTAACCGAGCCGCGCCGGGCATTCCGGCGACGGGGTCATTACATTTGCGTCATGCCACGGGCCGTCTCCGCCCTCGCCCGTAAATTCAATATTTTTGAATAACTTGTCCGGCAACCGGCCTGTTTCCGTCTCGATGGCGCTCCTATAGTTCTGTACATGAACGGCACGCACACAACGCAAAGCCTTCTGACAAATTCAACGACCCCAAGGAGAACCATCATGACCAAGACCACCCGCCTCGCTACCGCCCTGCTCCTGTCGCTGGCCGCCCTGGGCGCCGCGCAAGCCGCCACCGCCGCCGAACAAGTGCCCGGCGACAAGTACGGCTACAGCTTCCGCAGCACCGTGCCCGGCGACAAGTATGGTTATGAGTTCCGCAGCCACGACGCCTTCACCGACGGCGCCCGCACTGGCAAGACCGATCCCTTCGTGGACGGCGCCCGCACGCTGGCCGGGCTGGACCGCAGCGGCGTGTCGGCATCGCCGTCGCGCAGCTTCGACACCTTTACCGAAGGCAGCCGCGCTGGCGGCTTCGACCCCTACGGGGAGGGCGCGCGCGCCTGAGCGATACCGGCACCCAGCCAGCAAGAAGGCCAGCGGATCCGCTGGCCTTTTGTCATTCGTCGCGCCCCAGCCTGTGCATAGCCTCGCGCAGGGTCCGCATCTGGGCGCTGAAGCTGGTGCAGGCGCTGCAGATCGCCAGGTGGCCGCGCATGCGCAGCCGCTCGCCCCATGACAGCGGCCGGTCCAGGCCCTTCATGGTGAGGTGGTGGACCTCTTCACAGTTCGGCAGCAGGCGGCGGGAGGGGCGGGAATCTGGCATGTTGCTCAGTGACTTATCCGTTGCGTGGGCGGGGGCCAGGCTCAACCGGCCTTGCCGGGCCGGCCGCGCTGGCCGAACCAGTGCAGTTCCAGGCATTCGCGCAGGCGCATGCGCGCGCGGTACAGCATCGCCCAGGCATTGGTCGCGCTGATCTGCAAATGCTGACAGATTTCTTCGGTGTCCAGCTCCAGCCACTCGCGCATCATGAAGATCCGGCCGGTGCGCTCCGGCAGGCGGTCCACGCAAAGCTGCAGGATCTCGAAAAACTCGCGGCGCTCAAAGGCGCGTTCCGGGTTGCCCCAGTCGGACGGCGGGTCCTGGTAGTGGCCGTTGCGCGTGAACAGCGCGTCCAGGGCGTCGTCGTCGGATTGCGGCTGGCCCTCGGCATCGGTGGCCAGCGCCAGCCTGACCTCACGCTTGCCGCTGCGCAGGGTGTCGATGATCTTGTGCTTGAGGATGCCAACCAGGTAGGTGCGCAGCGTTGACTGGCCGGCGAAGCGCTCAGGGTGCTCCAGCGCCGCCAGCAGCGTTTCCGAGACGGCATCCTCGGCCACTGCCTCGTCGCGCAGCTGCAGGTGGGCAAAGCGCAGCAGGTAGGGGCGTATGGCCTGGAGTTCGGCGGGGTCGAGGCTCATTGGGGATCGGGGCGCGGTTGCCTGCACGGATGGCCCATGATACCCGCGCGCCGGCGCCTTACCCTATCCCGCGGAACTGCCCGCACAGCCGAAACACGTCTTCCGACAGCGGGATCCCCTTGGCCTTGCCGTAGCGGGTCGCCAGCTTCAGCAGCTCCTTGATGTCGCGCCCGCTCGCCTTGGGGTAGGCGGCGGTCAGCGCATCGATCAGCCCGTCGCCCAGGTCCGCGCCGAACTGCCCGGCCTGCAGGCGCCACAGGCGCATGGCGTCTTGCTTGCACGGCGTTTCGTAATGGATGGTGGCGATGCAGCGCGACAGGATCGCATCGTCGACGTCGCCGATGCGGTTGGTGGTCATGAACAGCAGGCCGTTGAAGTACTCCAGCGTGCGCAGGAATTCCGCGACGATGGCGTTGTGCTCCAGGTCGTTGTCGCGGCAGCGGATATAGACGTCGGCCTCGTCCAGCAGCAGGATCGCGTTCCAGCGCATGGCGCGGCGCAGGATCGTCATCAGCGTGGCGCCGACCGACGCGGCAGTGGTGCCCAGCTGCCCGGAGTGCACGCGGTAGAGCGGCTTGCCCACCACCTCGGCGTAGATCTCCACGGTCAGCGTCTTGCCCAGGCCTGGCGCACCCTGGCACAGGATGGTGGTGCCGCCGGACTTGCCGGGTACGAAGTCTGGCACCAGCATGTCCATGTGCGAGGTCAGGATATCGATCAGGTCGCGGTGATGCGCGGGCAGGACCAGCTTGTCGCGCAGGGCCGGCTGGTAGCGATACTCGGACAGGTGCTGCGCATGCACCCAGATATTGCGATGCCACTCCAGGTGGAACAGGTGCACGTAGCAATGCAGCGGCACGCGCTCAAAGCCCTCCATGACCCCGGCGTCGCGCCAGAACGCCGGGTCGCAGGTCATCTCGAAGCGGCGCTCCAGCCGTTCTTCATCATTCACGCAGCGCGCGCCCGCGGCATCGGCGATCGGCGTCAGCTCGGCAGGTCCCTTGGCATCGAGCGAGAACGCCGCGCGGGTGGCGACAAACTGCGCGCCGAAGCGGCGCTGGTAGCGCACGAAGCGCTGCGCGTGCTGCTCGTATTCGTGCCGGAATTCCGCGCACTCCTTGTAGAAGCCGAACTCGGCCAGCAACTCCGGGATGGTGCGGTTGGCGATATCGTCGCGGGTAATCACCATCGACGTGGTCATGCCGGAGCGGCGCAGGTGGTGGTCGGTCAGTGTGGAGTTGGCCGACTGCATGGTGTTGGCCAGCATGTCCACCACCACATAAGGCATGCCCTGCTCGGGCGACACATAGCGCATCCGGCGCACCAGCCACGGCAGCAGCACGCCGTCGCGGTTGCGCTGGTACAGCCAGCCGTCGATGGCATCGCGCGACAGGTAGGCGGCCAGCCCCGCCACCAGCTGGTCCAGCCCCGGAATCACGCGCGCCTGCGGCGCGTTGTAGACATTGTCCAGCGCCAGCATCTGGAACATCAGCGCGCGCTCGTTCTGCGTCTTGCTCAGCGTGTAGAGCGAGTTCAGCGACTGCGCATCGAACAGCTTGCTCGACACCAGCATATTGCCGTGGCAGACGCCGTGCTCCTGCAGCTGCCGCGCCAGCGGCGACCCGGTTTCGATCATCGCCAGCAGGGGATGGATCAGCGCCTCCGGAATCTCGAAATCCATGTACCGCACTCCCGTTGAATGGCATGGCCGCGCCGGCCAGCGGCCGGGGTTTCACTGCAGGAAGAAGTCGATCGCGCGCTCGACCACCGGCGGATGGATGACATGCAGGCCATCGAACTCGACGTACTGCACGTCGTAGCCCGCGGCCTTCAGCCTGGCCGCATGGGCGCGGCCGCTGGTGGCAACCGGCAATTGCTCGTCGGCCAGCCCGTGCGCGACAAACACCCTGGGCGCGCCCTCCTGCATGAACACCGACATGAAGCCGCCGGAGAACGCAATCACATGGCTGGCAATGTCGCCGTTGGTGATGCCGACCGACAGCGCATAGCTGGCCCCGTCCGAGAAGCCGGCAAAGGCAAGCCGGCCCGGGTCGACCCGGTAGCGCGACGTCACCGCGGTCAGCGCCTGGCGCAGCCGCTCCAGGTCGGGGCCGTTGCCGCCGATCACGATGTCCCAGGTCGGGTAGAGCGAATGCGGCGCCAGCACCAGGAACTTGTGGCGCTGCGCATGCGGCTCAATATGCGGCAGCACCTTTTCCGGAAACCCGCCCGCGCCGTGGAACATCACCAGCAGCGGCACCGGCCCACTGTCCGGCAGGCCGTCCGGCACGAACAGCACGGCATCGCGCTCCGCAGCTACGCCCAGCGGGTTGCGCCCCGGCGGCAGCGGGCCGTCGACGGGATCCGCGTGGGTGAACGACAGGCGACCGAACAGCGAGGGATCGAGCATGGCGGCAGGGGGGCGTTGTGCGTACTTGATATATTGTATATCACATATCTAAGCATGGGGCGATGGGCTCCGGACGACCGACAGCCGCTAAACAGTCGGCAGGCCCCCGCCACACCTTGAGCGGCTCGGCGGCCTCGCCTTCGCTCATCAGCGAGGGCTGGGCGCGTGTAGACGATTCGAGAGCGGATCAGAGCCCCCCGAAACGTGTAAATGTCGTGCAGCCGACAATCAGCATTGCGCAGCTTTCATACCCTCTATTCGTGCCAACAAGCACACACCTATGAGGAGAAAGAATCGAATGCGCTCACTCTTGAATTTCCCACCAACCGAAGAAGCGACACGACCGTCGACCTCGCGACCTAGCGAGCGTCTACCGGTACTGCCCTTTTGCCTGATGAGTCCGGGTATCACCGTGCTTGCAGTCGCCTGTCTGTCCGGCTGTGCCGGAAGCGGCGAGGGAGGAACCGAAGTCTCCGTCCCCCAAGCTAGCGCACAGAGCTTGTGCGAAGCCTTCCTGGGTCAGACTTATGAAGGCGCTACGGTTACGAAGGCCAAGCTGATTGCAGCTACCAACGACGTGCCGGAGCATTGCATCGTTCGCGCAGAAATGCCGAAGAACTTGGATTTCGACGTGCGCATGCCTACGGAGTGGAATCACCGCACCGTCTTCCGGGGCGGCGGCGGCTTCGACGGCTTCCTCGACGTGGGCTACATCAGTGACCCTGCTGTCAGTCCCGTGGGAAGTCCAGACCTTCCAAAGCGAGGTTATGCCACCATCGCGACCAATCACGGTCATGCCATGCTGACATCACCTGGCGCGTCATTTGCTCTCGATCAAGACATGCTCGCTGACTATGCCCAGGCTTCCGTGCCGCGTGTATTGGGTCCGGCAAAGGCCATCCTTCGCAGCCGCTATGGCGACGCATTTCGCGATACAAAGCTGATCTATGAAGGCTGCTCGGGCGGTGGTCGACAAGCATTGATGCAGGCGCAGCGGAATCCCGATTTGTTCGATGGCATCATCGCCCGCGCGCCAGCGAATGCCTATACCGTGCAGTTTCTCTGGTATCAAAAAATGCAGAAGCAACTCGCGAAACCGGGTGCTGCACTCAGTGAAGCGAAGATCAAGGCCATCGGCGATGCGGTATACGCAAAGTGCGACAGCCTCGATGGCCTGGCAGACAGAATCATCGGTCGACCAGAATCATGCACGTTCGATCCTGCAGAATTAGCTTGCACCGGTGCCGAATCCGACTCGTGCCTGACCCCTCCACAGGTGGAGACTGCAAAGCTTTTCTATGCCCCAACCAGCATAGGCAACGGCCGCTTCACCTGGCCCGGCTTCCTTCCGGGGGGCGAGACCGCAGCAAACTGGAAGCCGGGAGGCCAGCTTGGACTCGACTTCATCAAGTACATGGTTGGGCAAGGCGCGTCCATCGATCCCTTGACGCTGGAGCCCGAACAGTACCTCTCCCGGCTTGAGCAGCTAAGCGCGATGCTCGATGCCGTCGATCCGGATCTTAGCCGTTTCAAAGCCCGCAAAGGAAAGCTTCTTCTCTGGACGGGGCAGACTGACTGGCTGATTACTGCCAACAATGCGACCGACTACTATCAGCGCGTCGTACAGAAAATTGGAGGACAGTCTTCAGCGGACGAGTTCGTCGAGTACTACACCGCGCCAGGGGTGGACCACTGCAACGGCGGCACCGGCGCAGATAAAGTCGACTTGGTGGGGCCGATGTTCGAGTGGCTGGAGAATGGAACCAAGCCATCGAGCTCCGTCATCGTTGCGGAACAACGGGCGCCGACTGATGGGGGCACGCCCGCGCGCCGCCCGCTTTGTAGATACCCGGCGTACCCGAAATACATCGGCGGAGATCCGAAGGCCGCCGAAAGCTTCACCTGCACGACTTCCTAGAACGGGCGGCATTATCGTCGCACTTATAGAGCCCGCAACCCCGGGGCAATTTGGGTGGCCCCGGGGTATTCGTCATCTGCCTTAACGAATGCCGACGGAGGCACCGGGGGCCCGCGCATGGCGCCATGAATGTTCACCCGATCTCGCGTGAGTCGGATGCAATTGAGGTCGGCCTTAAGCGGCTGCTCATCGGCTGTGATCTTGACGCTACGTTTGCGCGAAGGAGTAGCCCGCAAACTGAATCGTGACCAGCCTGCCTTTGAGGCTGGTGCCAGCGTCACAGCAATTCAATCGCCGTCGCAGTTGCTTCACCGCCTCCAATGCAGAGGCTCGCGACACCGCGTCTCTTTCCCGTCTTTCGTAAGGCGCCCAAGAGCGTCACAAGAATTCGCGCGCCGGATGCTCCGATGGGATGCCCAAGCGCGCATGCGCCGCCATGGATATTGACCTTCTCTGGGTCCAGTCCCAGATCGTGTACTGCCACCATGGCAACCACCGCGAAGGCTTCGTTGATCTCCCACAGGTCGACATCTGATGCTCGCCATCCGAGTTGGTCCAGCAGCTTGCTGATCGCCCCTACCGGCGCGCTCGTGAAGGTCGCGGGGGTCTGTGCGTGGGTAGCATGACCGACAATGCGCGCGAGAGGTTCTGCCCCGAGTCTGCGGGCTACGGACTCCCGCGTCAGCACGAGCGCCGCAGCACCGTCTGAGATAGAGCTCGAGTTCGCCGCTGTCACAGTCCCTGTGCCTCGGAACGCTGGCTTCAAGGTCCGAATCTTGTCCACGTCGGCTTTCATGGGCTGTTCGTCATGCAGGACCGTTTGCGATCCCGAACGACTATCTATGATGACCGGCGTCGTTTCCCAAGCGAAGTCACCGCGCTTGATCGCCTCCTGCGCGCGAAGCGTTGACGAGATGGCCCATTCGTCTTGCGCCTCGCGTGAGAATTGATAGCTCACAGCGCAATCTTCGGCAAACGATCCCATCAGGCGACCACGTGTTTCCGCACTGTAGTGATCTTCCAAGCCATCGAAGAACATATGATCCAACAACGAGCCATGACCGAGCCTGTAACCCTTTCGTGCCTTGGGGAGCAGGTAGGGTGCGTTGGTCATGGATTCCATTCCACCGGCGACGATCAGATCGTACCCGCGCCCGGACAACATATCGTGCGCCAGCATCACTGACTTCATGCCTGACCCGCAGACCTTGCTGATGGTCGTGCAGGCCACCGACTGAGGAAGTCCCGCCTGGAAGCAGGCTTGTCGCGCGGGTGCCTGACCGACGCCAGCAGGCAACACGCACCCCATTAGCAACTCCTGAATGTCAGCGGGATCTACGCAAGCCCGCTCCACGGCAGCACGAATGGCGAAGCCGCCTAGCTCCGGAGCTGTGAGGCTCGACAACTCCCCCTGAAACCCACCGATTGGTGTGCGCGCCGCCGACAGAATGACGATCGGATCGTTAGTGCTCATACGTGTTCTCCTGGACAATCACTTCGCAGCCATTCGTATTGCTCCATCGAGCCGAATGACCTCCCCATTCAGGTAACCGTTGCCAATCACATGTTCGACGAGGCTGGCAAATTCGGTCGCTCTACCAAGGCGAGGAGGGAAAGGAACTGATCGACCCAGCGCTTCCTGTACTTCCGATGGCATGGTTAGGAGCATCGGGGTTTCCATAATTCCGGGAGCGATCGTCATCACGCGGATACCTGACCTCGCCAACTCGCGAGACAAAGGTAGCGTCATGGACGCAACCGCTCCCTTCGATGCCGCATATGCTGCCTGCCCGACCTGGCCATCAAAGGCCGCGACCGATGCAGTGTTCACAATCACGCCGCGTTCACCGGTGCAATCAGAGTCCTGTTGCTGCATGATCTCGGCGGCAAGACGAACCATGTTGAAAGTTCCGCCCAGGTTGATGTGCACCGTGCGCAGAAAGGATTCCATGGAATGGGCACCCTGCTTACCAACGACTTTACCGGCGGGTGCCACACCGGCGCAATTGATCAGGCCGCGAAGCGTACCTAACGCTGTGGCTGCAGCAAATACCTCTTTTGCGTCTTCTTCGCTCGTGACGTCAGCTCGGACAAAGATCCAACCCGTCTCGGAGGCGACGGCAGTACCTGCGGCTGCATCGCAGTCAACGATCACGACCTTCCCACCTTGATGAGCGAGCATCCTGGCCGTAGCCGCACCGAGACCTGATCCTCCGCCGGTGACTACGAATACGTTGTTTTCAATCTGCATCGGTTGATGTCCAATGGTTACTAGTTCAATTCTGCGCGGGCAGGAACCGCAGCATGTGCGCGCGCTTCCTGATGATTGGCTGCGCAAAGACGATGGTCGACCATCATGACTGCGATGGTTCCGAGTACACCTGCGAAGGCGATCGCAAGGAAGTTCTGTTCAAGCGGCAATTGCATTGCAACCAGCGTCCCGATCAGAACTGGCGCGGCAATCGCCCCGAGACGTCCGATGCCAGAAGCAAAGCCCACTCCCGTAGAGCGGATGGCAGCGGGGTAGAACTCACTGGCGTAGGCGTAGGCAAGAAGTTGAGTGCCAAGGGTAGAGGCACCAACGACGAAGACGACAATGAAGAGAAGCTCCGTCGATTTCGTATAGCCCATGAGCGCCAGTGACACTGCACCGACCGCGTAGAAGGCGACGAGGACGTACTTAATGTTGAACTTGTCGCCCAGCCATCCACCGCCGATTGCTCCCACGACTGCGCCGATGTTGAATACCAACACGAAGGTGAGAGCAGAACCCAGGCTGTAACCCGCCATCGCCATCAGCTTCGTGAGCCACGAGCTGAGGGAGTAGACCATGAACAGACCCATAAAGAACGCAATCCAGATCATGAAGGTACTGGCACCGCGACCTTCCTGGAACAGCCGGGCTACAGGAGCGCTGGTAATCAGCGCATCCTTCGGCATCACAAAATTGTCCCGGATGCTCACCTGCACCTCGGGGGCGATCTTTTTCAGTACCTTGACGAGCTTGTCGGCACGCTTCTTCTGGACCAGGAACGCGAGTGAATCCGGCATGGTCCATAGGATGAAGGGAACAAGCAAAATGGGCGTTCCGGCGACGAAGAACACCGATTGCCAGCCGTAGGCTTCGATCAACTGCTTACCAGTGAGAGCGACGAGAATCCCGCCGATCGAATACCCGGCAAAGACGATGGTCACAAGCCGGGCGCGAATGCTTCTCGGAGCAAACTCACCCATTTGTGCCGTCACGATGGGCAACACACCACCAATGCCGAGTCCTGCAAGGAAGCGGGTGATGCTGAAGGTCACAGGATCATGCGCGAGACCTGCTGCGGCAGTGAATACGCTGAATAGCGCCACGCATACGCAGATCGACACAGGGCGACCGATCTTGTCAGCGAGCGTACCCAGGTAGATCGCCCCGAACATCATGCCAAACAGCGCAGAACTGGCCATGAAGCCAGCCTTCGCTGCGTCGACCCCCATCTGTTTCATGATCGAGGGCAAAGCAGCACCCACGACGGCCAGGTCGTAGCCGTCAAGAACAAGAATCAGCACGCACCAGAACAGGATGACTGCGTGGAATCGTGAAAATCTGGCGCTTTGCGCTATCTCTTGTACGTCAACTTGGTTGTTCATGGTCTCCTCCGTTTCATGATGGATCTATGTGGCTATCGCCCGTCTGTTGTGTAGTTCAGGTGCTGTGAAAGACGGCGAAAGATGACGACGGCTCTCGTTCTGAGACGAGAGAGTTCTCGATGCGCGATTCGTCTGCGAAGCCAAGACTCATGCCTGCGACAAACATCTCCTCAGGCTTCAGATGCAGCTCGCGTTCTATGATCTTGTGGTACTTCATGAATGCCGCCTGAGGGCAGGTACTGAGCCCGTAGGTGCGGGCCATGACCATGATGTTCTGGAGGAACATGCCGTAGTCCAGCAGGCTGCCGCGCTCCATGACGCGATCCATGGTGAAGAACAGCCCGACCGGCGCGTCGAAGAACTGATAGTTCCGTCCGTGCTGTTCGTGCATTCTCTGCTTATCTTCTTTCTCGATGCCAAGGAGGCCGTAGAGCTTCCAGCCAAGCGCGCGACGCCGGTCGATGTATGGAGACACCCACTCATCCGGGTAGTAGCTCCATTCATCAGAGTGCATTTTGGATAACGTCGGATCGTTATCGACTTTCCTGATGGCGGCGCATACACGGTCCTTGGCGGGACCAGTTACCACATGCACCTTCCACGGCTGGATGTTCACGCCTGTGGCTGCGTAGCGAGCCACATCAAGAATGGCTTGGACGATTGCGTCGGGTACGGGACGCGGAAGATAAGCTCTGACGCTACGTCTTGTTGCGATCGCCCATTCAACGGCCGATCGAAGCGATGCCAACTCGTCCGGTGGCGGTCCTGCTCGTTCCATCTCCTACCTCGCTGTCTCATCAAGCGGGCCTGGCGCCCGCTGGATTGCAGAGTAGCGATCATCGAGCGAGCTCAATGTCATGTAGCCGACAATCACTGCAATCCATCGGCAAACCGCTTCCGCAGGATTCTGAAATGTCTTGCGAATGACAATCGTCGGGCCCAGCTACAGTTAATTTGCTGAACGGCTTGAGGAAGGGTCACCCATCAGGACCGAGCCCCTATGACCCGACACGGAGACAGATGATGAGCGGAAATATTTACGAACACGGCCTTGACCGGACCCCTGCAAACTACCTTCCACTGACCCCTTTGCAGTTTCTTGACCGGTGTGCGGACCAGTATCCCGATCACACCGCCATCGTCCATGGGACGCTGCGGCAGTCCTGGAGCCGAACGAGGGAACGTTGCCGACGCTTGGCCAGCGCGCTGGTAAAGCGGGGGATTAAGAAGGGGGACACGGTGTCTATCCTCGCCCCGAACACGCCGGCCATGGTCGAGGCACATCATGGTGTCCCGTTGAGCGGCGCGGTGCTCAATGCCATCAATTGCCGCCTGGACGCCGAAGGCGTTCGCTTTATCCTGCGTCACGGAGAATCGAAGGTTCTCTTTGTTGATCGGGAGTTCTCCGCCCTGGCGGCGAAAGCGCTGGAGCAGCTTGACAGCAAGCCACTCATAATCGACATCGCCGACATTGAGGCGATCGGCGGTGAGTTAATTGGAACAATGGAATACGAAGCGTTCCTGGCGGAAGGCGACCCGGATTTCGCCGGCGTCTGGCCCACCGACGAATGGGATGCTATCGCCCTCAACTACACTTCTGGCACCACATCGGATCCTAAAGGGGTTGTGCCCAGCCACAGAGGCGCCTACCTGATGAGCTTGTTGCAACTGACGGACTGGGGTATGCCACGCAGGCCGGTATATCTGTGGACGCTGCCTTTGTTTCATGCCAATGGCTGGTGCTTTGCTTGGGCGATCACGGCAGCCGCAGGCACGCATGTGTGCCTACGAAAGGTGACGGCCGCAAATATCTTTGCCGCAATCGACCAGCACGGTGTCGATCATTTCTGCGCTGCGCCCATCGTACTTGCTTCGCTCGCGACATCCACGGCTGCTGAGCGTAGAGCCTTCTCCCATACGATCCGTGTGCGAACTGCAGGTTCGCCGCCGCCCGCGACCGTCTTGAAGTCTGTTCTTGAGATGGGATTTGAAGTCGAACACGTCTACGGCATTACCGAGGCTTCGGGTACCCCCGTCAGTTCCTTCGTGAATCCGGTCTGGCACGACAAGCCTATGGACGAAAGAGCACGGCTGATGGCTCGCCAGGGCAATCGATCCGCAGTCTTGGAGGGGTTGCGCGTGGCGGACCCAGCAACATGCGAGCCCGTTCCCTGCGACGGAAAGACGCAAGGCGAGCTGCTGCTAAAGGGCAACATTGTGATGAAGGGGTACCTGAAGAATCCAGACGCGACCGCGAATGCGTTTGCCGGCGGCTGGTTTCATACCGGTGATGTGGCTGTGATGCATCCCGATGGCTACATCCAGATCACGGACCGATCGAAGGACGTCATTATCTCTGGTGGTGAAAACATCTCGTCCGTGGAGGTTGAGGAGGTACTCCATCGTCACCCAGCGGTCTTGATCGCGGCCGTAGTAGCCCAGCCCGACGCGAAGTGGGGCGAATCACCCTGCGCGTTCATTGAGCTGAAGCCCGATGTCGCCGCCCCGCCGGAGGCCGAGATCATTGCGTTCTGTCGCGAGCGGCTTGCTCACTATAAATGCCCTGTCCGCGTCATTTACGGGGCGCTCCCGAAGACAGGCACTGGGAAAATCCAGAAGTTCAAGCTGCGAGAGCTCGCCGGGAGCCGCGAAGCTATCACGGAGCCTTCCGGCTCGTAACCTGGTCATAATTCTTCTTTCCAGGTCTTCCTGATCACGTACGCCGGGATCACTGACGGACGATAGGGTCCTAGACGTCAACGACTACTCACGCCACCTCCAACGGGGCTGAAGAGGAACACTAGATTCTTGTTGGACTACCCCATCGAGTGATAGTTGTACTGGCAACGTCCATCAGCAATGCTGATGGACGCTTTTTTGGCTACGAGGGGATCTGCTGCTCGGAGGCTACTGAGTCGGTACGCTGTAGGGAGCTTGCGAGCCGGAAACTCCTCTCAAGCAGAAAGTGATAATGGCTGATGCATGGATATTTATCTGCGCCGCATCAGCACTAACGTCATTGGACAGTGGCGTTACTAGCCCTTCGAACAGGCAGCCAACAATGCAGTCTGCAGAAGCGGCCGCGTCCTGGGCAGGGAATTCACCGCTGGTGATGCCCTGCTCGATTATGGTCTTGAAGACTCTCGACAGCGCGCGATGATAGACGAGGCGCGCTGCCTCAACATCGGGCTCGACTGGCTCCGCAACTAGCGCGTGAGCAAGGCGGCGACCTCGCAGGGCACGATTGGCGAAGGTCCATGCCGCCGCACCCAGTCGTTCGTGGGCCGATCCATCGCGCATTGCAATGCCGGCAACCACATCCACTTCGCGCTGCGCCGTTACTTTGACGACCTCGATCATCAATTCTGTCTTCGACGGGAAGTATCGGTACAACGTGCCAATGGCAATTCCTGCGGCTTCGGCAACCGACAACATCTGTGTTTCCCGGAATCCCACGTCAGCGACCAAGGCACGCGCCGCCTTCAGAATCAGGGGATGTTTGTCCGCTCCGCGGCGGCGAATCCGTGCGCGCGGAGTGCTAAGTAGAAGCTCGGTTTCAATAGACATAGGATCTCGGGTGTCGATTAACGCATCTGAACCTACTCAGCCTGTTGCGTGAGGATCCAATTATGGCATGCGACTGGCCCCAGGACGACTGAGAACTTGGGAGCGGGCCGTGGAAGCACCTAATGCGACAAGCTTGACAGGGGCCAGGTTGCCGCATAGCCTTAAGTGAATTTGAATTTCACTTAAGAGACCCCCCGTGTTGACATGCGAAATCAGAGCGGTTCTGCTGCCGCGCGCCCGGACGACGGCTGAGCGAGGAATCTATGGTGATTGCCGCACGCCACTGGTTGCGGCCGTCCAAGACGACGTAGCGCTACCATCATGAACTCTCTAAGAGCCTTCTGTGCCGAGCGAGTGGAGCGGCTTGGCATTGCGCCCGAAGGGCCTGCAAGCACAGACCGGCTGGGAAGACCGATCCTGTTCCGTGATTCAACAGAAACGGAGGATGCAGGGATTTCGAGCCTGGTGGATTTCCTTTCCCGGTCGCCGTGGTATCCGAATCTTTCCGGCGAACAAAAGGCTCGTGTAAGGAGCGACTGCTTTGATCGCTCATACCATGCCGGCTCGACCGTTTGCCACCGGGGCGATCCCGCTGACCACTGGTTGGCAGTTGTGGACGGGATCATTAAGGTCGATACCGCCTCAAGCGCAGGGCGCACTGTCACATTCGCGGGCGTCCCTGCTGGCTCTTGGTTTGGGGAGGGAGCGGTCCTAAAGGAAGAGCCCCGACCCTATTCGGTAGTGGCAGTTCGGGACAGTCGGCTGGCATTCGTCCCAAGATCGACATTTCTCTGGCTGCTCGATCACAGCAGCCAGTTCAGCCGATATGTCATAAACCAGCTCAATGCGCGCTGTGGCTACTACGTCGGTTTGGTACACAACTTACGGTTGCACGAAGCCTCAGCGCGAGTGGCATTCTGCTTGGCCGAGATGTTCAATCAGCAGCTCTATCCAGCTACTGACAGGATCGTGGGTCTATCCCAAGAGGAAATAGGACGCCTGTCTGGACTATCGCGGCAAAACACAAATCGTGCACTTCGCGATTTGGCTGACGCCAAATTGATCGCGGTGGAATACGGGGCGATCCAGATTATGGACCTTGGCGCGCTGTGGAGATTTGCGCACGTGGGGGATTGAGCGGGACCTCGCCCCTCCTTTCCCGAAGGCTATGTGAGATTCGATTCGCCGTCCAAGGTCACTATCTCGCCTGAGATACCCTGAAAGACGCATTCAATGGCAGCGGTTCCGTCTTGCGGCGCAACCGGATGGAAAGCGCCTCAATTCTTACGCAGGATACAAAACACATTCTCTGTAAGCCATATTGTCCAGTCCGCACGAGGTCACGAGAATTCTCGTTTCGACCCACGCCTGCCGGCGGGAGCGCCCCACCGTTCCGTGGCCCTTACGTCGCCTGGCACACAATGATCCCCAGTGAGCCACATAAGAGCGGCGCATTCCCGGATGGAGATATTCGATGAAGATTTCGAAGCGTGCTGCTCACATCGAGCCGTTCTACGTGATGGAGGTAGCCAAGGCGGCTACACAATTGGCCGCTACCGAGGCCGCCCGAGCCAAACCGGTGATCCATCTGACCATCGGCGAGCCGGACTTCACGGCGCCGCCTCTGGTTCAGGAAGCGGCCATACGTGCAGTACGCGCCGGCGTTACCCAATACACGCCGGCCGTTGGTATTGAGCCTTTGCGCGAACGCATCAGCAACTGGTATCGCGAGCGTTTTGGCGTCGACGTGCCAGCGCGGCGCATTGTCGTCACCGCCGGCGCCTCGGCCGCATTGCAACTGGCCTGCATGGCTCTGATCGAACCCGGTGATGAAGTGCTGATGCCGGATCCATGCTATCCGTGCAATCGCCATTTCGTCATCGGCGCCGAAGGGATCCCGGTACTCGTGCCGACGACTGCTGGCGAGCGCTATCAACTCAGCGCGGAGAAAGTACGGGCAAGCTGGAGCGAGAAGACGCGTGGCGTATTGCTGGCCTCGCCCTCCAACCCAACCGGAACGTCCATTCATCCAGCGGAGTTGAGGCGCATCCACGATGCAGTCCAGGCCAACGGCGGTTTTACGTTACTGGACGAGATCTACCTCGGGTTGAGTCACGACAGCGACTTCGGCCAAACCGCCCTGGCTTTCGATGACAACGTCATCAGCATCAACAGCTTCTCGAAGTACTTTTGCATGACGGGCTGGCGCCTGGGCTGGATCGTTGCGCCCGAGTCGCTGGTGCCGGTCCTCGAGCGCTTGGCGCAAAACTTCTTCCTCTGTCCGAGCGCCGTCTCGCAGCACGCGGCGCTCGCCTGCTTCGAGCCAGAGAGCCTGGCAGAGTATGAGCGTCGGCGGGCCGAATTCAAGGCGCGGCGGGACTGGTTCATTCCGGCTCTGCAGGAGATTGGCTTCAATGTGCCGGTAGTGCCGGATGGAGCGTTCTACGCCTGGGCCGATTGCTCGGCATGGCTCGAGGCCTGGGATCTGTCCAGTAGTTGGGATTTCGCTTTTGAGGCGATGAAACGCACCCATGTCGCGATGTCGCCGGGCCGGGACTTCGGCAACGCCGACGCTGCGCGGTTCGTGCGGTTCTCTACTGCCAACTCTATGGAAAATCTCCAGGAGGCAGTTGAGCGGCTCGCCGCCTTCCGGCCCTGACCTGGCCAATTCGGAGGGTCCGCGGCGGCCGGCGCTCGACCCTCGTGCGCTTCCCTATTTCCAGGACTCCGATAGGTCGAACTACATGAACATGAACCAACCCACACCCCAAACCGAGGGGGCAGGCCAGGTTACTGCGCCCTACGGCATGAGCGGAAATCCGCTCGATCGCAAGCGTAAGCAGGTCACCACCACTCGGATTGCCGAGATGCGTGCAAACGGTGAGAAGATTGCAGTGCTCACCGCTTATGACGCGACGTTTGCGGCGGTTGCGGACGCCGCCGGGGTGGATTGCATCATGGTTGGCGACTCCTTGGGCATGGTGTGCCAGGGCAAGACAACCACAGTTGGTGTTTCGCTGGAGGAAATGCGATATCACACCCACTGCGTGTCGCAAGGTCTGGCACGGTCAGAAGGCAGTGCGCTGATTATCGCGGATCTTCCTTTCGGCTCCTATCAGCAGTCCTGCGAACAGGCGATCTCATCTGCGATACAGCTCATGCAGGCCGGCGCAAACATGGTCAAACTCGAAGGCGGCGGTTGGACAGCCGAGGTCGTGGCATTTCTGGTTGAGCGCGGGATTCCCGTTTGCGCTCACCTGGGCTTCACGCCGCAAACGGTCTCGGCGCTGGGTGGCTATCGGGTGCAGGGCCGTCAGGACGATGCCGCGCTTGAAATCCGACGCGACGCGGCCGCTCTGGAATCCGCCGGCGCATCGATGATGGTGCTGGAGATGATTGCCGGCCAACTCGCAAAAGTCGTCACCGATGAGATGCCTATCTGCGCAACCATCGGTATTGGCGCGGGTAGCGCTACGGCGGGGCAAGTTCTGGTCATGCACGATATGCTCGGGATAAATCTCGGACGGATGGCAAAGTTTGTCCGGAATTTCATGCGTGATGCAGATGATGTGCACGGCGCCTTCTCCGCATACGTCGCGGCCGTCAAGGATGGCTCATTTCCAAACGACAACCAACACGCTTGGTAATCTGGGCGATGGGCGCGAAGGCCGCGCGACCGACGAGTCGGCGGCCTTCGCTGCCATGCACACGCCCGCACCGACGTCAGAACGCCGCAGCTAGTGGCGCTTGCCGTCAATAAAGCGAGCGTCCTGCTCGATTTCCGGTGCAATTCGCTCATCGATAAAGTCCAACCAGGCACGGGTTTTCGCATCCATATAATGCCTTGAAGGCATCAAGGCAAACACGCCAATGTCAGGCGAGCGCCACGGCGCGAGAATGCGCTTCAAGCGACCGGACCGTATCGCCTCGATCACGCTGAATAGCGGGAGCAGCGCGATGCCCATGCCGGCTTCCGCGACGGCGCGCAATACGTCAGGCGTGTCGGCGATGCACGGACCTTCCGGCGCCAGCTCGTAGTTTTGCTTGTCTGGCGCAACAAGGGTCCATGTTGGACTGACCGAGGGATTGACCGCTTGCAGACAGGGATGACGCGCAAGGTCAGCCGGTGTCCTTGGGGTGCCATGTTCCGACAGGTAGGCCGGCGAAGCACAGAGCACTGAAAACGTTGTTCCCAAACGCCGCGATACCAGCCCGGAGTCCGGCAATTTCTCCGCCACGTACAGGCTTACATCCGTGCCGCGTGCCAGTAGGTTAGGCAAGTATTGCGACGTGCTGTATTCGACCTGAATCCCGGGGTAGCGCCGGAAGAATTCCGGCAGCAGCGGCGCGACATAGTGCTGACCGAAGGTGAACATGCATTGCAGCCGCAGACAGCCGCTCGGAACAATTGCGGTGCCGGATGCCTGCGCTTCCGCCTCAGTGACCAGCGCCAGCACTTCGCGGCAGCGCTCGAGGTAATCCGCGCCAATGTCGGTCAAGGAGCGTTGCCGGGTCGTGCGATGAAGCAACTTGGCGTTCAGGCGCTTTTCCAGTTCCCCGACAAGCCGCGAAACCTGCGCGGTAGTCAGCCCGAGTTGCTCAGCGGCCAGGGAAAAGCTGCCCGCGTCCACAACGCAGACGAAAGCGCGCATGGCGTGGAAGACACCGTTGTCCAGATTCTTACGCATAACGTAAATAAGATTGCATTCAAGCCGTATTGTTTCCCTCAATGCGAATAAACACAATCCCCCTATCACTTCGCATTTCGAGCTTTACCCATGGCATCACTCCCTACCTCTAAACCCGCACCCTTCGTTTCTACTGCTGCCGCCTTTGCTGTGGGCAGGCAACTTCGTCGTCGGGCGAGCCGTTCGCAACGAACTGACGCCGATGACGCTCTCACTCGCGCGCTGGGTCATTGGCTTTGCTTGCCTGCTTCCATTCGCCCTTGGGGCGATGCGTCGCGACTGGCGGCGCTAGTGGGAACATCGGTGGATGGTACTGGGCACGTCGTTCATGGGAATCGCGGCGTACAACTCGCTGCTGTATTGCAGCCTGCAGACCACGACCGCCAGCAATGCCCTGCTGCTCAATTCGCTCGCCCCCTTGTTGATCGTGCTGCTGGGCGCGATGTTCTATCGCCAGCGCTTGAACTGGAACCAGGGCGCAGGGCTGATACTCTCGTTTGTCGGCGTCCTGATCCTGGTCCTTCAAGGGCAGGGCCGCGGTGGCAGAGCATCACGTTCAACGCGGGTGACGCTATCGTCCTGGGTGCGGCGGGATGCTGGTCGGTGTATACACTCTGGCTGCGCCAACTCCCCGCGGACCTGGATCGCCTTGGCCTGATGGGTGTTCAAATCGCGCTGGCGCTGCTGGTTCTGCTTCCCTTCGCGGTGATGGAACACGGCGCGTACTCCGCGCCGGCATGGGGAGCGAAGGCCTATGCGGCCGTGGCCTATGTGGGGATCTTTGCGTCGGCGCTCGCCTATTTCCTGTATATGCGGGCCGTGCAACACTTCGGCCCCGCCAAAGCGGGCTTGTGTGTACACCTTGCGCCAATGTTTGGCGTCGTGCTGTCGGCACTATTCCTAGGGGAACATCTCCACCTTTACCATGCGCTCGGCATAGCGGCCATCGTGGCAGGCCTGGTTTGTTCCGGACTTGGCGCAGGCCAACGCTGGATTCCTGGTCTCACGCCACGGGTTCACAGACAGGCTCTATGAGCCCCTCTGGTGTGGCGCGCGGCGAGCCTTGCTTGATGCCGGGCTCGCCGCTAATCCGGTGAAGGGCCAATGAAGCTGCGCCTCCCCCCTGAATATGACCTCAGCGGTGCAGGGTCCCCGCTACCGTGCCAACCGGCGGAAGGCCCGACGCCACCGCGCTGGTCCGCTCCCCATGCACGGAGGCAGAGCGCCGATGGTTGACCATTGCGATGGCGACCAACGCGATCAACGCGGGAACCGCAATCACAATGAAGTTTTGCTGCAAAGGCAGATTCCTACCCACCAGGATGCCGATCAAGATCGGAGCGAGGATCGCACCAGTGCGCCCGACACCCGATGCCCAGCCGATTCCGGTCGAGCGAACGGTCATAGGATAGAACTGACCGACATATGCGTAGGCCAGAATCTGGGTGCCGATGGTTGTCGCGCCGGCCATACCGACGACGAAATACAGCACCGCCGTAGGTACACCATAGCCGAGCAAGTAAATCGACACAGCCGCCAGCGCAAAGAACCCCACCAGCACATGTTTGATATGGAAGCGGTCGGCCAGCCAGCCCCCTCCGATCGCACCGACGATCGCTCCAAAGTTCAATACCAGGACAAAGGTCAATGCGGAGCCCAGACTGTAGCCCGCAGTGGCCATCAGTTTGGCCAGCCATGAACTCAGCGCGTAGGCCATGAACAAGCACATGAAAAAGACGACCCAGAACATCAAGGTACTGAAACCACGCCCCTCACGGAACAATTGGCGAATCGGCGCATCGTTGGTGTTGTCCGCGGCAGGCAGCGCGATGAGATCATCCGCTTGTGGCCGGTAACCCGGCTCCAGCTTCGAAACAGTTTTCTTTAGCTCTTCAATGCGTCCAGACTTGATCAGGAACGGCATCGATTCGGGCAGCGACTTCAGGATAAGCGGGATCAGCAGCACCGGCACGCCCGCTGCAAGGAAAACGGACTGCCAGCCGTATGTCTCGATCAGACCTTTGCCGAGGACAGCAGCCAGCATGCCTCCCACCGCATAGCCACTGAACATCAGCGTAACCATGGTGCTGCGAATTCGCTTGGGCGAGTATTCCGTCATCTGAGCTACCACGTTAGGCATCACACCGCCGATCCCGAGGCCCGCAAGAAACCTGGTAACGCTGAACGTCACCGGGTCGCTGGTAAGGCCGGCCACGGCGGTGAACACACTAAAGAGTCCGACGCAGATGGCGATGGCCCGACGTCGACCAATCCTGTCAGCAACCGTACCGAGAAAGATGGCACCCACCATCATCCCGAACAGCGCCGAGCTAACCATGAACCCGGCACTCGTCGAATTGACACCCATGTCCTTCATGATTGATGGCAGCGCGATTCCCGCTGGAGCGGCCCCCTGAATCGCCGGACACAGTCCCCCACTTACAATAGCGGGTAGGCATACGACTGTGTTTATGACTAAAACGAAGCAGGAATTGGTGGAAGTGTTGACGGGGCCGGAGCGCCGGCGGCGTTGGTCGCCGGAAGAGAAGCTCGCGATGGTGCGCGAGAGCTGCGAGCCGGGTAAGACCGTGTCGATGGTGGCGCGCCAGCATGGCGTAAATCCGAACCAGCTCTTTCATTGGCGCAAGCTGTACCAGGACGGCAGCCTGTCTGCGGTCAGTGCTGGGGAGGAGGTGGTGCCAGCGTCCGAGTTGAGCGATGCGCTCAAGCAGGTTCGTGAGCTGCAGCGCCTGCTGGGCAAGAAGACCATGGAGAACGAGATTCTGCGCGAGGCAGTGGAGGTGATGAAGTCGCGAAAATGGATTGCGCGCTCACCCT